>JBJMQD010000402.1:0-7420 GCA_045802855.1 Myxococcales bacterium
GGCGCCCGCGAGCCGTGCCCCGCGCCCGGGCACCTCGCCCTCGCCGGGATGGGCGACGAACAGCGCGCCGCCCCAGGCAAGAACGGACACGAGCCAGAGCTCCCCCGCCCCGGCGCGAACGGCGAGGACGATCTGCAGCGCCGCCACTACCAGCGCCGCCGCGGCCACGAGGACAATGCGCGTCGTCGTCACGTCGCGCCGCCGCGACGGTGCTTGCTCCACCTGGCGTAGGCGACTCCTGCGCCGCCCACTCCCAGGCCGATGAGCGTCAGTGGCTCCGGCGCGTCGTGGTGATTGCCCTCGTGGCCATGTCCGTGATCCCGGTCGGCGAGCGCCGGAACCGCGATGAGGAGCGCGAAGGCTCCGGCGAGCGCGATGGTTCGAAGCATGTGTTGTCTCCCCCGGGCGACCAACTCGGCCAAGAACTAGTTACAGTGGGTACCAATACCTGCAGAGTCACTGCAACAGGAACAGACGACCAGCCGCAACAGGATATTGCCATGAAATCCGATCATTACATTTCGCTCAGGTTCGCCTGGGATCGAACCGCGCCATTCCGCGTTCCACCGCGTCGACCAGATAGGGCCGTAGCTCGCGAGCCGCGATGATCCGGTCGAGCGAGCCGACCTTCAGGGCCCGCTCCACGGAGTGGACCCGGTCGTACTCCTCTCCTACCTCTCCCAGCTTCTCCGACCGTACCTGGGCGACGATGTCCGACATGCCCCGTCCGGCCCCCGCCTTCTCCGCCGCGACCACCCGTGGATCCTTCCGCGTACGGATCTCCACCTCCCGAGCGAACACCACGGCCGCCGCCGGCGCGCCGCCGATTACCGACGCCCGCGCCCCCTCGATGGCCGCGATCTCGATGTTCTCCGTGAGCGTCCTGGCGAAGACCACGAATGCGCCCCCGTGGTAGCGGGAGACGACGCAGAAGACGATCGGCCCCTGGAAGTTCACGATCGACCGGCCGATCTCCGCGCCGTACTCGAGTTGGAGCCGTCGCATCGACTCGGGCGATCCGTCGAAGCCGGAGAGATTCGCGAGGATGACGAGCGGCCGGTTGCCGCTCGCGGAATTGACTGCCCGGGCGATCTTCTTCGAGGACTGCGGAAACAGCGTCCCCGCGGACCAGACCTCGGGACCGTCCGCGGGCACGAACTCCAGGCGAGGCATCGGCCGCGACTGGATCCCGATCAGACAGACAGGGTTTCCGCCCAGGTGGGCATCCCACACCACCCCTGTCTCTCCTCCGCGCAGATCGCGCCAGCGCTCGAGCGGCGGGAAGTCGCGATCGATCGCCGCCTCCATCACCTTGCGGATCTCGAACGGCTTCTTCCGATCGGCGTTGTGCTCCGCGCTGAAGACGTCGCCGACCGTCTCGAATCCGGCGCCGCCCTCCGGGCCGTGGGGATGGGACCGCACGTCGCGATCCCGCGGATCGGACGTGACAGCCTTGCGGGGAAAGCGCTCGCCCGGAGCGACGTAGCAGTGATCGTAGTGGCGCAGGAGGATCTGGATCGCCTCGGCGACGCTTCCGGCGCGGTACTGCGCCTGCCCGTTCGGACCCATGATCCGGTCGTAGCCGCCGATCCCTTCGTTGTCCTCGGCGGAGACGGCGCCGGAATACTCCAGCGCCTGCTTTCCGGTGAGCACCATGCAGGAGCCGGGCACCATGGCGAGGATGCCCTTCGTGTGCATGAGCATCGTCGCCTCGGCGTTCCAGTAGGGCTGGGCGCCGACGGTGATTGCCAGCACCAACACGTTGATCTCGCCTCCCGCTTGCGTGAACTCGATGATCCGGCGCAAGACGCGCGAGACCCAGTCCATGTTCTCGGTGCCGCTCGTCATCGAGATCTTCGCGCCCGCGCAAACCTCGAACCATTCCAGAGGGGCGCGCATCTTTTCCGCCAGATCGAGTGCGGCGTAGATCCGCTTGCACTCCGGCTCGGCCACCGAGCCCATCTCCTTGCCCGGATCGCTGAGCAGCACGACGCGCTCCATGCCTTCCGGGTAGCGGGCCGTGTAGTTGCGTACTACGCCCACGACGATGTTCGCGGTGTTGTTTGCGGCGGGCCGGGAGACCGGGACCAGCGCGCCCGAGTCGTCGAGATCGTATTCGACGAACTCTCCGGGCGGGACGGCGACGTCCGACCCGGCGGGCGGCGCCAGCATCCGTACCAGCTCGAAGGGGTGCACGAGCCCGCGGCGGCGGAGCTGGACGACCTTCTGCTGGTACTGCGACATCGGCTGGAGCGGCTCTTCCGTAGGGTCGTCCCAGCGGATGGAGAGACCCTCCCCCACGACGGCGACGCGCAGGAGCTTTTCGCGCAGCTCCCCTCCCTCGCGAATCCGGGCGGTGAGCGAGACCATCTCCAGCCCGAGCCCCGCGGTCGCCGGAGTGAGCCGGGCCGCGAGGCGCTGGATCTCGCCGCGCGACAGCTCGAGCGGCGGGGTAAGCGTGAGGTGCACGCGGTTCCATTCCAGCCGCTCATGCGGCGCGCGGCGCGCCTGGAACACCCGCATCCCGGCGAGGGCCTCGTGGAGGATCCGCTCCAGCTCGGGGAGCTGCACGGTCGCGCCGGTGGCGTCGCTCACGGGCGTCAGATCCCGGACCTCGGCCATGGCGAAGAGCCGCTCGTCCTTCGGGTTCCCCTGCGCGACGGCGCGGTACAGGTAGATGTCCTCCGCGGTGGGGAGCCGGGTGAGATCGAAGCGCGCGAGCCTTCCCAGCTGCAGCCGCTCGAAGAGCATCGGATGCGCGTCGCGGTAGCGGCGCTCCTCGGCCCAACGCCCCGACGGTCCGAACCGGAAGGTGAAGTGCTGCTGGACCTGGCTGCGCCCCTCGCGTCCCACGCCGCCGACGACGACGGAGACCCGCAAGGGCGGCCGGGCGAAGGCGGTCGCTTCCAGCACCGAGCGGAGCCGCTCGGAGGTCTCGTCGGCCGAGCTGGGCGCCCCTTCCTGGCCGAGATACAGCTCGACGAGGACATCGCGTCCGGAAGGCACGTCGCTCACGAGCCGAGCCATCCTTGCCGCGGCGTCGGCGGCAGCGGAGGAGGGAGCCGAGCACGCGAAGAGCCGGTAGCGCTTTCCGCGAAGCGCGTACTCGACCCACGCGCAAGGCAGCCCGTCGACGTCGGACGCGGTGATCCGCTCGAGCGCACGGAAACGGTAGTACCGGCGCAGGACCGTCTCCACGAGCCTCGCGCGGAGCGATGCCGATTGCGTTTGCCCGATCCGGGTGATGAGCGTCGCCGAGAGCGGCTGCGTGCAGGCGACGAGGCGCGCGAGAATGACGTCGCGCTGCTCGCCCGAGGAGGCAGGCAGGCGCGACAGGTCCCGCTCGGCCTGCTCCCAGGTCTCGGTCCGCTGGCGATCGAGCGCGGGTTTGTCGAAGCTCCGGTAACGGACCTCGCGGGCGAGATCCGCGAGCGCCGGAAATCGCTCCTCTCCCAGCTCGACCAGCCGATCGAGGACCCGGCGCGACGTTCCTGCACCGGCCGGGAGCGACTCGCCCGAGCCGAGCCAGCGCTCCAGGATGGAGGCGACGATCCCTTGCTGCTCGGCGACGCGCTCGCGGGCCTTCTGGATCCGCAAGAGCGACAGCTCGAGCTCGCGCCCCGGGGCGTCCATCGAGACCCCGTACTGGTGCAGGGCGCAGCGAAGCAGGGACACGAAGCCCTTGGAGAGACCCGCGCCACGGGCTTCGGGCTCGTGCAGATAGCGCCAGAGGTCCTCGAGGATCGGACCAGCGCCCTCCTCGAGGGGCGGGGCGCGGCTGAAGAGCGACTGGATGTCGGCAAAAGCGCAGAGCGCGGCGTCCTCGGCTCGTAGCGCCTCCGCGTCGTCGCGCGGCGCCGCGCCTACGAGCTCCCGGAACGAGTCGGCGAGACGGCGCGCCTCGGCCGAGGTGATGTCGAACCCGAGCAGCAATCGGCGCAGCTGGCCGAGAGCGGCGAGATATCGGGCGCGCGGATCCGCGGAAGGCGCTTCCGGGCTTCCGCCAAGCGACAGCACGGGCGCCTCCGGCGAGGAAGTCGCTTTCTCCCCTGCGAGCGACTCGATGCGGAGCAGCGGGGCGCCGGCATCGACCTGCCCGTTCACCGCCGCGAGGATCTCGCGGACGGTTCCGGCGAAGGGGGCCGTCACCTCGACCTGCACCTTCATCGATTCGATGCGGACCAACGGATCGCCCGCCGCGACCTGCTGTCCCAGCTCGACGTGGATCGCGGCCACGACGGCGGGCATGGGCGACGCCACGATTCCGCCGGGCTCGCGGGCGATCACGTGAGCCACGTCGTCTACCTGGACGAGATGGCGAAGGCCGTCGGTGGTCGAGAACACGCGGTGGCGCTGTCCCTGCCAGTCGAGGCGCCGCTCGGACCGGCCCAGGTTCTCCAGACGCACGGCCACAGGCGCCTCGCTTCCGGCGTCGATGCGATACTCGTTCGGGCCGAGCTGCCGGACTTGCATCTGGTAACGGTCGCCGAGGATCCGGAGCTCGACGGTTCGTCCTGACGACGGCCCGACGCGGGGACGTCCGCGCCGCGCCTCGGCGACGAATCGGGCCCGCTCCAGATCCTCCTCGGCGTGGTACGCCTCGATGGCGGCGACGATGAGCGCAGCCTCGCGCCGCGGCTGCACCGCCGGGATCGAGACCGGATCGACGGAGGCGAGGTCACCCGCCGCGATCTCCGGACGGGCCGCGAGCGCGATGAGCCACGCCTTCGACGTGCCGCCGCCGCGCAGGACGAGGTCGCCGTCTACGAGCGCCTGCTGCAGCCGTTGCAGCGCTTCGCCGCGATCCGCGCCGTGGCTGACCAGGGTGACGAGGACGCTGTCCGGACCCTCGGGTTCGTCTCCTTCGCGCAGGGCCGCGTCGGCCCTCACCCCGGGCCCCGAGGGGAACGAAAGGACCTCGACCCGGCCGGCGCGCGTCCCGGAGCCCGACTCCGGATCGCGGGCGACGATCCGGGCGGCGAACGCATGGCCGTGCTCGGCCGTCGAGAGCTCGCTCGCGGCGGCGCCCGCCGCGAGAAGGAGAGACAGGCGAGCAAGATCGGCGCTCGCGACCGCCTCGATCGCGGCGCCCGACTGCGCGAACGGATCGATCCCGGAAAGCGACCACCGGCCGTCGAGTTTCGACAGTTGCACGGCGCAGATTCCCGTCCACCGGGCCGCCTCGCAGACGCGCGTCGCGAGCGCCTTCGCCTCGTCCTGCTCGGCCCCGCTCAGCCGTGCGGGCGGTGATTCGACGAGCACGGAGAGCCCCCGCCGTCGCAGCGAGGCGTCTCCGATCCCGATGGCACGGACGCCGCCCGCGCTGTCGCGAGCGACGACGACCTCGAGGAGGCGCGCCCGCGGATCAGGGTCCGCGTTCCAGGCCATCCCCAGCTGCGACGCGAGCGCGGCGGGAGCGGCGACGCGGGCGAGAACGTCCGCATCGGGTCCGACGTTCTGCACTCCGGCCTTCGCGCAGGCGTCGGCGAAGGCGGCGCGCCGATGCAAAGGGGCGGGTCCGAGCCAGGCGCTGTCGATCTTCGCTTGCCGGAGCGCTTCGCCGATCGATCCCGGTTCGTCCCACCGCAAGCGGAGCGGAACCGGAGCCGTTGCCCGTCCCGCCCGCGCCAGCTCCCGGATCAGCCTCGACACCCGCGCCGCGCCGTCACCTTCGACGACGCCGACGCGGCCGAGTCCCACCATTGCGTCCTGCATGAGCGCCTCCGGCTGGCACCGGCTCCAAGGCTCGTGGGCCGCCGAGGTGAGCTTGCCCCGCTTTCGTGGACGGTTTGGCGACGATGCTTCCGCCGTCCTTGCCGCGCTTTAGAATTCGCGGGGGCTCACGGATCCGAGCGTCGAGTGCCTGCGCTCATGGTTGTAGAACACCTCGACGCACTCGAACAGCTTCGTCTTCGCTGCGGCGTGGCTCCGGGCGCTCCTTCGAGCGGCACCGCGGCACCCGGCTGGCGATCATTGCGGAGTCGGGGACCTCGCGGTCACTCGAGCTTCTTCTTCACCGCCATCGCGGCGCGGAGGATCGGCAACACCGCCCGGTCCTTCGGCCGATTGGCGGCCTGCTTCGACCGGATGACGTCCGCGAGGGAAGCGACGGCGAGCTTCTCGCCGCCAACCTCGACGATCTGCGCGCGGGCGCGGACCGCCGAGAACGTCAGCCCTCCCGAGATCCGATCGAAGTGGATCTCGACCGGAACCCGGAGGTCGCCCTCGATCCATTCGACGTTCGAGAGCTCCGAGACCGGCATCGGAGGCGAACCGCCGATCTCTTCGGCGAATCTCGCGAGCTTGCGGCGATTCAACTTCGTGTCGCGGATCAGGAGGTCGATGTCCTGCGTCGTGACCGGCGCCCCGTTCAGCATGCTCGCCGAGTTGCCGATCACCACCGCTTCGAGCGTCGCCACACGGAGCGCCCTCGCCAGGGCGACGAGCGTCTGTTCGGAAAAATCAGAAGACGTATCGGCCGTCCTTCCGGCGAGTGACGAACACTGCCCGGCGCGCGGGTGGCAAGAGCAAGCAGCGCACGATCAGCCGTAGGTCGCCCGGATCGATCTGCGGAAGCTGTGGGGCGAGCTCGACGCAGACTTCGTTCACTTTGCGCGCAAGACGTTCCGCATTCGTCGGTCGCCCGCCTCGCGCTCCATTCCGGCGCGCAGCGGCAGTTTTGGCGGCGCTCCGCCTTTGCCCCCCTTTGCGGCCCATCTCACGCGCGTTCATGGAGCAATACTAACCGAAGCGCTTGGGTTTTGTGCCGAGCTACGCGAAGAAGGCGTATGCGGTGTAGGCCAGCGTGGACGCGATGTCGTGTGCGAGCGACGTACCGACAAGCCAACTAGTCGCGATCGACCGCGAACCCGGACACGAAGCTGGTAGCCGCCGCCTGCCGCAATTCCAGAAGCGTACCCTGCTGGACGACTCGCCCTTTCTCCACCACCGCAATGCGATCGGCGAGCGCGGCGTCGGCCGGGTCGTGCGAGACGATGAGGGCGGGGAGGCGCCAGGAGCGAAGCCACCCACGCAGCGAGACGCGCAGCTCCCGCCGGGCCACCGGGTCGAGCGAGGCGAAGGGCTCGTCGAGCAAGAGGGCCCGCGGGTTTCGCGCGAGTGCCCGGGCGAGGGCGACGCGCTGCCGCTCGCCTCCGGAAAGCCCGGCCGGATACCGCCTGGCGAGATGCCCGACCCCGAGGCGCTCGAGCCATTCGCCGGCACGCCCGATCCGCTCGGCGCGGGGAAGCTGCGCGAGGCCGAACATCGCGTTGCGCATCACGTCCAGGTGAGGGAACAGCGCATAGTCCTGCGGGAGGTATCCGAGCTCGCGGTCCTCGGCTGGTACGTCGATCCCCTGCTCCGTGTCGTACAGGACCAGGCCCTCCACCGCGATTCGGCCGGCGTCCGGGGACAGGAC
>JBJMQD010000412.1:0-11105 GCA_045802855.1 Myxococcales bacterium
CTTCTCGCTCTCGATAGACGCGCCGCCCGCTTCGACCAGAAGAGCATCGGAGCGCTGTTTCCACCCCTCGCCGCCATCTGGGACCGCAAGGGACGTCACCTCTCCGGAGGCGAGCAGAAGATGCTCGCCATCGGCCGCGCGCTGATGACCGATCCGTCGCTGCTTCTCCTCGACGAACCCTCGGAAGGACTGAGCCCGCTCATCGTCAAGATCCTCGTCGACGCGCTCGTCCGCATCCGCGAGAGCGGCGTCACGGTGCTCGCGGCCGACCAGAACCTACAGTTCGCCCGCGCCGTCGCCGATCGCGCGCTGGTGATGGAACGCGGACGCATCGTCCATTCGGCCACAAGGGCCGACCTTTCCCGCGACGATCCCGCGCTGCACCGGCTTCTCTCTGTATGACGAGGAGCGTCGTGGCAGGCGGTAGCACCCCCTCCACCTTGTCGGTTGCGCCCTCGTGCGCGCAGGATCGGCTGCGCATGGAACTCACGTCCGTGATCACTCCGGCGCAAGTCGCCCTCTCCGAGATCGGCGGGACGGGCGATCTGCCTCTGCGCCTCTTGCTTCACGACTCCTCGCGGTTCGAGTGGACGCTCTCGGTCCCTCTGCCGCAGGCGCGGGCGATCCCGTACGAGCTCTCGGTGCAGCTGGAGGTCCCGACGGGCGCGGTAGGACGCCAGAATCCGTGGGAACAGCTCCAGACCTTCAGCCGGCTCGACGGTCCCACCGGGATCGCGTCGTCGCGCGACGTGACGGTCGACGCGCTCCGCCGCGGCGCTGTCACCGTCACGCAGATGCTGGCGCGCGCACGCGACGGATTCGCCCGCCACTGTCAGGCGCTGCTGGGCGGAAACGCGGCAGCGCAGGAGTTCGAGGGAGGCGGGAAGGCGTTCCTCCTCGTCTGGCTCGAGGCCGCTCTGCGCGCCGTGAACGACACGCGCGAGAAGCTCGTCACCCGCGACGCCGGCGAGCCGCCGGAGATCGTTCGCGAACGCGAGCTGGCGGACGAGTTCGTCAGCGTCCGGCTCCTCGAGATGCTCGCCGAGTCGCAGCGGGCGCTGCAGTGCGCGGTCCGGAGCGGCGCTCTGGCCGAGCACACCGACGGAGCGCGCGATCGCATCGACGAGGCGCTGCGCGACGAGTTCGCCTACCGCGAGCGCAAGGGCTTCTTGCGGGCGGACAGGAGATCAGAGGCGGACGTCGACGCGTACCTCGCCCGCGCCGCCCGGTTGAAGAAGCATTTCGAGGAGGTCCTCTTCCTCGACCGCGAGACCGAGCAGCTCGACGAGCGGATGCAGCAGTGGATGGCGACCTTCGGAGCGCTCCTGGGCGGAATCGTCGCCTTCGTGGCCATCCAGGTGGCGCTCACGCACCGCCGTCCGGGACCGCTGGAGGTCGGCTGGGGGCTCGCCAGCCTGGCGATGATCGCCGGCCTCGGCTACGCCGCCCGCCACCAGCTTCGCGAATGGGGCCGGAGCTGGCTCGCCGGCAAGATGGTGCGCTTCCACGCCCAGCGCGTCTCGCGCTGCCGGGTCCCTTCCCGCAGGCTGCCGTCGAAGGACCTGATCGTCGAGGCCCGCGAATGGTGCCACCAGGCGACGACCTCGCGGCCCGATCCGCTGAACCCCGAAGCGGGCGCCTCGCTACGAACGACCCACGTGCACTACCTGCACAAGGGAGTCGTACACCCGCAGCCCGAGCTGTCCGATGCGGGGGTGAAGAGCGTGCGGCACATCTTCCGCTATGACCTGTCTTCGCTCTTCGCGCGGCTGGACGACGATCGCAAGCTGGTGCCGGTCCTGGATTCCAGCGGCCGGGTCTCGGTGATAGAGGCGATGCGCAAGTACCGCGTGCGCGTGGACGTACGGGCAACGTTCGCCGGCGAGCGCCACGAACACAAGGCTGAGATCGTCCTCGACAAGGACGGCCTGCAAGCAATCGTCGCTGAAGCCGCGAAGGCGTGACAGACCCCGACTAGCCGAACTCGTCCGGAAGCGGCTGCGGACCGGGGACGATGCCGGCGATGTCCGGATCCTCCTGGCCGTCCGCTCGGACGACCGTCTCCTTCTCCTTCTTGCGAGTCTCGCGCCGCTCCTGCTTCTCTTTCTGCCGCTCCTTGCGAAGCAACTCCTTCTGACGCTTGTTCGAGCGAGTCTGCACGAGTCCTCCAACGAAAGAAGCCCAGCCTTAGGCGGGGCCGGGCTTCCTTCACCGCGGTGTAGGGCTAGCTTAACCGATCGGCTTCACGTTTGCCGCCTGCAGCCCCTTCGGCCCCTTCTTCGTCTCGAACTCGACCTTCTGTCCCTCGGCCAGAGTACGGAACCCCTCCGCCACGATTGCCGTGTGGTGGCAGAAGACGTCCGGGCCACCGTTGTCCTGCACGATGAACCCGAAGCCCTTCGAATCGTTGAACCACTTCACGGTACCAGTTGCCATTACACACTTCTTTCGAGTTCTCGCGGAATAGGCCGCGAGACCGCCGTCACCGCAGCGGTTCGGCCGTTCTAACGCGATACCGGGCCGCATCCAAGCGAATCTCTGCGAGGATCAGGCGTCTTCTTCGGGAGCGATGGGGTTCAGGACCAGCCCCGACGCGATCTTCGGAAAGAAGTAGGTGGATTTTTGCGGCATCACTTCTCCTGCGTCCGCCACCGCCTGGAGCTGTTCCACGCGCGTCGGATTGAGCAAGAAGGCCGCCTGCACTTCGGATCTTCCCGCCTCGCCGAGCGCCGCTTCGAAATCCTTCACGTAGCGCAGATTCGTCTGCTTCTCCTGCGCGGCGCGGTCGATGCCCAGGATCTCCTCCAAGACGAGAGCGTGTAGAACCGCCACGTCCACTGTACGGAGCGGAGCGGGGCCGCGTACCGCGACCTCCGCGCCCGGACGTAAGCCGAGAAGCAGGCGCCGGTCTTTCAGCCCCACGAGGAACGCCGTCCGCGCGCGGCCTTTGGTCGCGAGCCATTCGCGCAGGTCTTCGGGCGAGACCGTTTCCGGAACTTGTTCGACGTCGAACTGTTCTCGGACGCGCTCGACGAAACGAGCGGCGTCGAAACCCTGCAGGCCGTGGACGATCCGGTGCGTGGGGAGGATGAGGAGGCCGGGATCCTCCATCCGGGTGAGGAACATCGATCCGTACTCGACGGACGACCGGGGCGAACGCAGAAGCGGCCGAAGCTCGTCGCGCAGCGCCAGCATCGTCTCGTAGCGGTGGTGTCCGTCCGCGATGTAGACGCGCTTGTCCGCGAGGGCGGCGGCGATGCGCGCCTGCGCCGCCGGATCGGTGAGGCGGAAGAGCCGGTGATCGACACCGTCCATGCGCGCCTCGAGGTCCGGCTTTCCCCGGTCGACGCCAGCGAAGGCGGAATCCACCGCCCCGCTCGGATCCGAATAGACGGAGAGCACCTGCGACAGGTGCGTCCGCGCCGCTCGCTTGAGCTTCAGGCGATCGAGCTTCGGGCCCGAGAGGGTCCGCTCGTGCGGCAGCACGACGCGCTCGTCGTAGCGGGTCAGGCGGATGCGGCAGATGAAACCCTTGCGGGTGAATTCGCGGCCGAACGCGGAGAAGCGCTGGTGATAGCGATAGAGGGCGGGCTTGTCGTCGCGGCGGAGGATCCCTTCGCGCTGCCACTCCGCGAGGAGGCTCGCGGCGCGGGCGTATTTCTCGTCGCCTTCTCCCTCGGGAAGGATGAGGCGCACGAAATTGTGCGGGCTCCTCGACGCGAGCGCGCTCCGCTCCGACGGCGAGATGACGTCGTAGGGAGGAGCGATGAGCTGGTCGAGAGAGCCGGCGCGGGACGGGTCGTACAGAACGCCTCGGAACGCGACGATGTCGGCCACGCGCGCATTCTACTCAGGTGGCGGGCGGAGGCGCACCCGCGGGACACCGAGCACGGTTCCGTAGGCGACGGCGGCCACCGTGATGAGGATGCCGGCCGCGGCCGCCGGATCGATCGGCTCGCCGAGAATCGCGACGGCGAGGATCATCTGGGCGATCGGCGTGAGCTGGAGCCAGGTGGCCGCCTCGGCCACGCTCAGCGCGCCGTATGCGTCGGCCATCAATACCTGGCCGGCGAACGCGGCGAGACCCACGGCGACCGCCTCGATCCAGAGCGCGGGCAGGGTAGGCCAGGTGCCGCCGGCGAACGGCAGGACCACGGGCAATCCGACGAGCGAAAAGAAGAAGAAGATCGTGTGCGCGTTCTCGGTCGAGCGCATGCCGCGGATGAGGATCGCGCTTGCCGCGGCGAAGCCGGCGGCGGCGAGCGCGGCGGCTTCGCCCAGACCGAGACGGACGTGGATGGTCCCGTGGCCGAGCACGAGGATGACACCCCCGGTGGCCCCCAGGATCGCGACCAGGAGGTGGATCGTCGGACGCTCGTCGAAGGCAAGGGCGGACGTGACCGTCGCGAAGACGGGGAACAGGTAGTAGAGCATCCCCGCCTCGGCCGCCGGGATTTGCGAAAGCGCCCAGAAGTAGAGGACCACCACGGCGCCGCCACTGATGCCGCGGCCGACGAGGCGCCGGTATGCGCGCGGCTTGTAGAGCCCCTTGCGCATCTGGAAGAGCGCGAGCGAGACGAGGATCCCGACCACGAACCGGACTACGGCCAGCTGCCCGGCGCCGAAACCGCCTTCGCGCGCCGAGACCCGCCGGGCGAGGACCGCCATCAGTCCGAAGGCGACAGCGGACCCGACCAGCTCCACGCGCGCGGCCAGCTTGGAGCGCACGGGCGGATGGGTGGTCGCAATCGCCATCGGGGAGGAGGAGCCCCCGCGAATCAATGCTGCAGGATCTTCGACAGGAAAAGTCGCGCGCGGTCGGTCTTCGGAGAAGCGAAGAACTCCGCGGTAGGCGCGTCCTCGACGATCTTTCCTTGATCCATGAAGACGATCCGATGGGCTACCCGGCGCGCGAACCCCATCTCGTGGGTGACGACGATCATGGTCATTCCATCCCGCGCCAGAGCCACCATCACGTCCAGCACCTCGTTGATCATCTCCGGATCGAGCGCCGAGGTGGGCTCGTCGAAGAGCATGCAGATCGGATCGAGCGCGAGCGAGCGGGCGATGGCGACCCGCTGCTGCTGGCCGCCGGAAAGCTGGCCGGGATGCTTCTCGGCGTGATCGCGCAGCCCCACCCGCTCGAGCAGCGCCAGCGCCTTCGCGCGCGCCTCTGCGGGAGCGCGGCCGAGCACCTTCCTCTGCGCGAGGGTGATGTTCTCGACCACGCGCAGATGCGGGAAAAGCTCGAAGTGCTGGAAGACCATCCCGACCCGGGCGCGGAGCTTGGGGAGATTCGTCTTGCGCGCACCGACCGAGATGCCGTCGACGACGATCTCGCCGCGGTGGAACGGCTCGAGGCCGTTGACGCACTTGATGAGCGTGCTCTTGCCCGAGCCCGAGGGCCCGCAGACGACGACCACCTCGCCCTTGTCCACCTCGGTGGAGCAGCCGGAAAGCACCTCCACGGCGCCGTACGACTTGTGCACGTCGCGGATGGAGATCACGCCGCGACCCCGCGCTGGAACCTCCGCACCGCGTACGAGGCAGCGGAGCAGATGACGAAGTAGACCGCGCCGGCGAAGAGCAGCATCTCGACGAGGCGCCCGTCGCGGTCGCCCACCTTGTACGCGGCGCCGAAGAAGTCGGCGAGCGCGGAGACGTACACGAGAGAGGTGTCCTGGAAGAGGATGATCGCCTGCGTGAGGAGGAGCGGCATCATGTTGCGGAAGGCCTGCGGCAGCACCACCAGCCACATCGCCTGGAGCGGACGCATCCCGAGCGCGAGCGCGGCCTGCACCTGCCCCCTGGAGACGCTCTGGATTCCGGCGCGCATGATCTCCGAGTAGTACGCGGCCTCGAAGAGCGAGAAGCCGACCATGGCGGAGGCGAGTCGCAGGTCGGTCGCGTGGCTCAGCCCGAGCACGTCGCGCAAGAGCGTCGGGACGATCAGGAAGAACCAGAGCAGCACCATCACCAGCGGTACCGAGCGGAAGAGGCTCACGTACGCCGACGCCAGGAAAGCGAGCGGCCGCACGGGGGAGAGGCGCATCACGGCCAGGATCGTTCCCCAGACGATTCCGACGGCGATGGCGAGGAAGGTGATCTCGAGCGAGATCTTCATCCCCTGCCAGAGGAAGGGGAGCGCGCCCGGAATCGAGCTCCAGTCGAACTGGTACACTAACGTCCCGCTCCGAGGTAGCCGGGAACGCGGATGCGCGACTCGACCCAGCGCATCACCGCGAGCACGATGGTGTTCAAGACGAGGTACAGCACGGTGACCGCGAAGAACGATTCGTAAGCGTGCGCCGTGTAGTCGACGAGTTGCCTTCCCTGCGCCGTCAATTCGAGCAGCCCGACCGTGGAGCAGACCGCGGAGTTCTTGAAGACGTTGAGCGTCTCGCTCGTGAGCGGGGGCACGATGATCCGCGCCGCCATCGGGAGCAGGACGTAGCGGTAGGCTTGCGGGAGCGTCAGCCCGAGCGCGAGCGCGGCGCTCCGCTGGCCTCGCGCGAGCGACTGGATTCCGGCGCGGACCTGCTCGCAGACCCGGGCAGCCGTGAAGAGTCCGAGACAGACCGCCGAGGCGAGGAACTGCTGCAGCCAGGGATCGATCTGCTTGAACCGCTCACCGCCCGGAACGATCTCCGGGACGACGAAGTACCAGAGGAAGAGCTGGGCGAGGAGCGGCACGTTGCGGAAGATCTCCACGTACGCCGTCGCCAGGGCCCGCAGCGCGCGCGAGGGCACCGTCCGGAACACGCCGAGAACGGTGCCGAGCAGGAGCGCCAGGGCCCAGGCGCAGCCGGAGAGCAGCACCGTCGTGCGCAGCCCCTGGAGGAGCCACCCGAGGTAGGTGGTTTCGCCCGTCGGAACGGGCTGCAGGAAGACGCGGAAGTCCCAGGGGCCCAGCGGCCTACTCCAGCGCCTTGTCGTTCGGGTTCTTGAACAGCGCCTTCATCTCGTCGCTGAGCGGGAAGTTGAGGTTCAGCCCCTTCGGCGGGATGGGATGCAAGAACCACTTCTCGTAGATCTTCTCCGCCTCGCCCGAGGTCTCGAGAAGCGCGACGGTCTTGTCCACCACCGCCTTGAACTTCGCGTCGCCCTTGCGCATCGAGCAGCCGTAGGCCTCGCGCGACTGCGGAGTGCCGGTGACGGTCCAGTCGTCGCGGTTGCGCGCCTTCGCCAGCTCTCCGAAGAGGAGGACGTCGTCGAGCATGAACGCCGCCGCGCGGCCCGACTCGAGGATGAGGAACGACTCCCCGTGGTCCTTGGCGCTGGTGATCTTGATGCCGAGCTTCTTCTCCTCGTTGAGCTTGCGCAGCAGCCGCTCGGAGGTGGTGCCGGCGGTGACGACGGCGTTCTTACCGGCCAGATCGGGAACGTCCTTGACGCCCGAATTCTTGCGCGTGAGGAGCCGCGTCCGGACGATGAAGAGGCTGTTCGAAAAAGCGACCTGTTGCTGGCGCTCGAGGTTGTTGGTAGTCGATCCGCACTCGATGTCCACCGTCCCGTTTTGCACCAGCGGGATCCGGTTCTGCGAAGTGACCGGCACGAGCTTCACTTGCAGCGATGGCGCGTTCAGCTCCTTCTTCAGCGCATCCACGATGGCGAGCGCGAAGTCTTGCGAGTAGCCCACCACCTGCTGCCGGTCGTCGTAATACGAAAACGGAATCGACGATTCGCGATGGCCGACGGCGACGATCCCGCTCTCCTTGATCTTCTGCAGGGTCGGGCCGAGGTCCCCGGCGGCGGACGCGGGTAGGGCGACGAGTATCGCAACCGCGAGGGAGCGCATACGGCAGCTTCTACCAGAGATCGGGCGGCTCAATTGGTCTTCACGCACCGGTTCGAGGGATCGTTGTCGGGGCGGTACTCGTACGCGTCCGAGGTTCCCGGCACGTCGTTCTTCACGGTGCAGGCGGCGCATTGCAGGCGCTGCTCGACGGGCGCCTGATCGCAATCGGAGACCTTCTTCAACCCGGCGTGCGCGCACCCGGCAAAAGCGACCGCCAGCACGACGACTTTCGCTCTGCGCATACAGCCAATCTACGCTGGCCGCGCGGGGAGCGCCCTTTTTCAGCGCGGCAGATCCGCGAGCGCCTCGTCGAGCAGCCTGGCGACGTCGCCGCGATCCCGCGGGTCGGCGCCGGACTTCACCCGCCGGGTATAGAGGATGGTCCCCGTCGCGCGGTCGACGACATCCACCTCGAGGATGGTCTGATCGCCGTCAAAGAAGCCTCTCTGGGAGAGCGGGAGCTTCTCCATCTCCGGGAGAGCCGGGAGGGGAGGCGGAGGCGGCGGCTCGTCATCGCCGCCCTCGTCGGGTCCCGGCGCCGTGGTGATCGGCATCATCCCGGCATCGTCCGCGATGTCGGAATCGAATGGGACATGCACGTGGAATCCGACGTTCACCGACCAGTAGAACGATCCGCCCGGGTACCCCACGTAGACAGGGCCGGGGGGCGGACCGGGAGCGAAATGCGGCGCGGCGGGGACCGGCGTCCCGCGAGGGGTGGCTCGAGGCCCGGCGGGCGGCCGCGGCCTGACGACGGGCCTCGCAACCGGCTTCGCGGCGGCGGTGGCGACCGGCTTCGTGGCGGATTGAGCCGCTGCGGCCGCCGGTGCGGCGGCTGCAGCCGCCTTCGAGGGCGTGGACTTCGCGGCCGACCCTGCGCTCCTGCCCGATCCGCCGTGCTTGGAGGTGACGGCGAGGGCGACCGCCGCTACGGCGACGGCGACGAAACCGACGGCCAGTCCGACCTTGGCGGCGACCTGCTCGCGACGCCGTCCGTCGGTTCGCGTCACCGCCCGCTCGCGGACGACGATGACGGGATCCTCGGCCCCGAGCGCCGCCGGATCCGGATGCCGCCGCGCGAGCGCGATGGCCAGGGCGTCCCGCGCTGCCTTCTGCGCCTCGAGCGTTTCGGAGGCGCTGGGCTCGGATCCCTCGAGCCACAGCTCGACCTTCGGATCGGCGACCGCACCGGCCTCGGGAGGCGCCCCATCGACGGTTCCCGCCGGGACCCGCACGGTGGCGCAGCCGAAGCTCAAGAGCACGAGGAGGGCGACCGGGATGCGCATCGACGATGAGAGGACCGCCCGCGCTGGGCGAGCGGTCACCCGTCATCTTAGCGCAGCGCCCTGGCCTCGCGCCCGCAAGGCCGGCGGGCAAACCGAGAAAGCGCAGCCGTGACGCGGACCTAGACCTTGTCGCATTCCGCGGCGCACCTGGCGCAGGCATCTCCGCACGCCTTGCACTCGGGATGCTGCTCGTGCTTCTTGCACTCCGCCTCGCAGTCCCGGCAGGCTTTCCCGCACACGGCGGCGAGCTCCTTGAGACGCTTGCCGTCCTGCGCGGCGAGCTTCGCCGTGGCCGTCACCATCGGCAGCATCGCCTCCACCGACTTCGCGCACTCGCCCAGACTCTTGTCGCCGGTTCCGAGCGACTGGAGACAGTGGTTGATACAGGCGTCGCCCGTGGTCATGCAGGCGTGGCTCGCATCGATTAGCGCCGAATGCTTCGATCCGGCTCCGGGATGATGGTGGTGCTCATGACCGGTGGTCCCCGCCGCCGGCTCCTTGGCGGGCTTCTTGTTGGCGTCCTGCTGCGCCAGCGCCGCCCGCGCGGCAATCGCGGCGGCTCCGAAGGCTCCCATACCGCTCAATAGTTCGCGTCGGTTCATCGCGGCTCCCCTTTCTCGGTAATTGCCTCGGGACGGTACCCGCGGCTCACATTCCAAAATCGTACGCGAGGTTCATGTAGATCACCGGATGCTCACCTTGAACGCCGTTGAGGTCCTTGATTACCGGAACCTGGACGAACGCGCGCAGGAGCAGATCGCTCGTCAGCGCGTAGCCGACGCTCCCGGCGGCGTAGCCGATGAAACCGCCCGTATCCGGATCGGTGGAGTCGCCGGCGAAGTGGTCCTTGTCTGCGTAGCGGGCCTGGGCCTCGAGGGAAGCGAGGAGGCGTCCGCTGTCGAGGAACGCCCGCCGCGCCCCGAGGGTCCCGAAGACGGCGTTGCCGTATCGGAACCCTCTGCTATTCGACGAGTTCATCCGGCCCGTGCCGTTGGCGTACAGGGTCCACGGCTGCATTCCGTACAGGTAGGAAGCGCCGACCATGCCATCCCAGCTTCCGGTCCCGAGCTGGATGTGCTCGTCGGGCGCCTCGCCGGGGAGGCTGCGGTTGTTCGGTCCGGTCGGCGTCTTGAGCGTGCCCGTCAGCGCCACCACGTGGCGCGCGTCGAGGCCGACCCGGAGCACCTCGTATCGTGCGCCGACCGTCACGTCGCCGAGACCCTGGGCGTTGTCGTCCCGCGCGCCGGTGGAATCGTAGTGGTACTTGAAGAGGAAGTACGGGACCTCGACCTGCAGGACGAGCGGCGCGAGCGGCGAATACTGGATCCGGCCGAGCAGCCGGTTCTCCTTCTCCGACTCGGCCTCGTCCGCGGCGCCCGACTCCTTCTGCAAGTAACGATCTTCGACCCCGACCCGCAGGCTTCTCGTGCTCGGACGGTCGAATCCCAGCGTACCCGCCGCCGGATCGCAGCCGCAGACCGAGCAGGCAAGAGCGCCGGATGTGAACGGTATCGATATCGAAAAAGCGACTACCGAAAATAGCGCGCCTGCGCGCATGACGATTCCTCCACGAAGTTGCAAAACCCACCGTTGAGCCCGGCGGGGCTGCCGCCGGCCGGAACCCGAGCGCGGGTTTCAGGAGAGCGGTGGTGGCGTGGGGACGTCACGAGAGGGAGCCGGAACGAGCGGAATGGGCTCGTCCTCCGGCAATGGCTGTCTGGCTACGGCGACTTTTTCGGTGACGGGCGCAGGGGTGGCGGGCACGAACGTCGCGCGCGGGAGGCTGGTGGGGTCGTTCAGCCCGCACGTCTTCAGCACCGGCTGGCCGGATTCGATCTCCTTCGCATGCGCGCACACGGGGCACATGCGGTTCTGGGCGGCCATGCGCAGGCAACAGCACGCCGGGGGCCGGCCGATCGCGGGGACGAGGCCGACGGCTTCGAAGGACAGGAGACACGCGGCAAAGACACCGATGGCGCGTCTCGCGCGCGAACTCCCCAGGTTCGCGATCACGGGTCCGG
>JBJMQD010000427.1:0-6528 GCA_045802855.1 Myxococcales bacterium
CGCGCGACATCGCCAAAGCCGCGGGCGACGATCCCTCGACCGCCCACCTCCTCCTCGCCATCTTCACGGTCGACGGCCCGGCCGACACGCTCTTGCGCGAGCGCGGCTGCGACGAGGACGGGATCCTCTCGGGGCTGACCACCAGGCTCTCCGAACCTGGCGACTCGTTCTCGGTCGTCCTTGCCCGTGCCCGCCAGCTCGCGGAGGACTGCGGCAGCGATCGCGCGAACGGGCTCCATCTGCTCGTCGCCCTGACGCGCCTTTCCCGGTGCGTCGCGGGTCAGCTGCTCGAACGGGCCGTCGCGGTTCCTTCGCTGCGAACGACCGCGCTCGGGTATCTGACCGGGTCGGTGCCGCGCCGCCGTCCGGAGCGCGACGAGGTGAAGGCGTATGCGCGGCCGTCGGTCGTGCTTCGCCCCGCGATCGCGCCCGCCACGTCGGCGCCTCCGGCGGCGTCGGAACCGGAGCGCGACCCCGAGCCCGCGACGGGCGGAGGCCGCAGGCCGCAGCATACGGAGAGCGGCGTCCCGCTCCAGGTCGGACGTTACGAGCTCGATCCGCGCCGCGCCCCCAATCTCGCCTCCTTCGGCCGCAACCTGAGCCTGCTCGCGGCGCGGGGTCAGCTCGATCCCGCCCTCGGCAGGGACCCCGAGGTCGAGGAGGTCCTCGACATCCTCGGCAAGCGCCGCGCGAACAATCCCCTCCTCGTCGGCGAGCCTGGCGTGGGAAAGACCGCCATCGTCGAGGGCCTCGCGCGCCGGCTGGTCGAATCGGGAGCGGATCGCATCCTGGTGCAGATCGAGGTCTCTGCGCTCGTCGCGGGGACGCAGCTTCGCGGCTCCTTCAGCGAGCGCCTGCAGGGAATCCAGCAGGAGGTCCGCGAGGCTTCTGGCCGCGTCGTCGTCTTCATCGACGAGATGCACATGCTGGTCGGCGCGGGCGCGACGGGCGAGGGTCCCCAGGATGCCGCGAACGAGCTGAAGGCCGCCCTCGCGCGGGGCGAGTTCCCCTGCATCGGCGCAACCACGCACGAGGAGTTCGGCCGCTACGTCCAGGGAGACGCCGCGCTCGAGCGGCGCTTCGTCCCCGTGCTCGTGCGCGAACCGTCGCCGCGCGAGGCGCTGCAGATCGTCCGCGGGGCGGCGCCTCGCTACGAGGAGCACCACGGAGTGCGGTTCTCGCCGGAGGCGTTGGAAGCGGCGACGCTCCTCACCGCGCGGCACGTGCACGACCGCTGCCTTCCCGACAAGGCCTTTGCCGCCATCGATCTCGCCGGCTCCAGGGCCCGGCGGGAAGGTCGCGGCCAGGTGTCCCGCGACGACGTCGCCCGCGCCGTGGCGAGGCTCGCCGGAGTCGCCGAGGAACGGATTCTGCAACCGGACGGCGACCGCTTCCTCGCGCTCGAGCAGCGGCTCCGGGACCGCATCGTCGGTCACGAGTCGGTGATCGCCGCCATCGCCCGGGCGGTGCGACGCAACTATGCCGGGTTCAGCGGCCAGCGCCCCCTCGCGTCGTTTCTCTTCGCCGGCCCTAGCGGCGTGGGCAAGACCGAGACGGCTCGCGTCCTCGCCGAGGAGATGTTTCCCGCCAAGGGCGGCGGCGACGGGCAACCGGGCGGGCTCGTCCGGATCGACCTGAGCGAGTACGCGGATCCGCAGACCACGTCGCGTCTCGTCGGTGCGGCTCCGGGATACGTCGGGTACGGGGAAGGTGGAAGGCTGACCGAGGCGGTCCGCCGGTGCCCGAGCTGCGTCGTGCTCCTCGACGAAGCGGAGAAGGCGCATCCGGCGGTCCTGCAACTCCTCCTCCAGATCCTCGAGGAGGGACAGCTCACCGACGGCCGCGGCAGGCGGGTCGACTTCACTTCCTCGGTGCTGGTCCTCGCCACGAACGCGGGTGCGGCGGGGGACGGCGCCCGCGCCGTTGGCTTCGCCGCGGCCGCGCACAAGGAGGAGGAGCGGGCGCTCGCCCATGTCCGCGCCGCCTTTCCCGAGGAGCTGTGGGCGCGCCTCGACGAGAAGCTCCTCTTCTCGCCGCTGCAGAGAAGCGACATCGCCCGCGTCGCCCAGCTCCTGCTGGCCGAGTCGGCGCGGCGGCTGCGCGAGCAGCGCGGCATCGAGTTCCGCACCGGGCCCGGCCTCGTCGAGCACCTCGTCTCCGCCGGCGGTTTTCCCTCGTCGCTCGGCGCGCGTCCGATGCGGCAGACGATCGAGCGGCTGGTCGAATCGCCCCTCGCCGACGCGATCCTCGCAGGCCGCGTACGCGCTGGCGAACGGCTCGTCGCCCTCGCCGGACCGTCAGGGGTGGAGTTCCGGAAGGAAGCATGATCGCGCTGCCCCGCAGCGCCGCTGTGCTCGGCGGCGGCGCCCTGGGCAGCGCTCTCGTCCCGGCGCTTCTCGCCGCGAAGATCCCGGTCGCGCTCGCCTGGGACAGAGCGCGCAAGCCGTCGCCCTGGAGTCCCGACCTCCACCGCGTCCGCCATGCGGAGCTCGTCCTTCTCGCGGTCACCGACGGGGCCGTGGCAGAGGTCTGCCGCCTCGCGGCTCCCTCCATCGGACCTGGCCAGCTCGTGGCCCACTGTGCCGGGGCCCTCGACCTCGAGCCGCTTCTCAGCGCGCGGCGGCGCGGCGCGCGAATCGGATCGCTGCATCCGCTGCGAGCGGTGCCTCCCGGAAGCGGATCGGGAATCCTGCGCGGGGCGGCGGCGGGAATCGCCGGCGAAGAGAGCGAAACCCGGGAGCGCCTATCGGCGGTTGCCCGGGCGCTGGGGATGACTCCCGTCGAGGTGTGCGGATCGCGTCCGCTCTACCACGCCGCCGCCGTCCTCGCCGCGGGCGCGACGGTCGCGCTCTTCGCCCGGGCCGTCGATGCGTTCGGCGCCGCGACCGGGGCCTCCGAGGAGGCCGCGCGCAAGGCGCTCCTGCCTCTCTCGATCGGCGCTCTTTCCGCGCTGGAGGAGCGAACGCCTCTGCAAGCCCTCACCGGACCCATCGCGCGTGGCGATGCCCGGACGGTGGCGGCGCACAGGGCGGCGCTTCCTCGCGACCTGCTTCCGCTCTACGACGAGCTTGCCCGAGCGGCGCTGCGGCTCGCGCCTTCCTCCACGATCGAGCGCCTGCTCAGAACACGTCCTTCGGCAGCGTCCCCGGCGCGGGGCCGAGGGTCCCGATCATCTCCTCGATATCGTCCGCGACCGCCGGAGGCGCGCCCATCGGCCAGCTCGCGATCACCAGCGCCACGTGGTCGCCCGCCTTCACCACCGCCACCCGCCCGCGCGCCTCGTCCGAAACGGTGAAGGCGAACCCGTACGCTTCGCCGCCCCGGGACATGACCCTCTCGATCTCCTGCACGCGGACTCCGGACTCGGTGCCCAGGTGATCGGCGAGAAGGCGGGTCAGGGCGCGCAAGGACGTGACGCCGTCGGCGCTCTGGATGATGAGCTGCGCCCCGGACTCCACGGACTGGGCGAGGAGAGGCAATGGCTCGCCGTCCGGACCGCGCGCGTCGGCGCGGAAGCTCCAGCGATCGCCCGTCGGGCGTTCGAGCGCGAAGGCGCCCGTCTGGTCGCTCCAGAGCCGGGGAGCCTGCAGGCGGGACGGCGGCTTCGGTGTCCGTCCCTGCGGTTCACGGGTCACCCTGGCAAAAGCGGGGGCGGCGAGCAGCGCGAGGGCCGCTGCGAGTGCAAAGGGGGCGCGCATGCCCCTTACGCTCGCCATCAACCGTTCACCTTGCAACGAAAGGTGATTCGCGGCGGGAAGCAGCCGTCCATCCGCCCGCGCTCTATGCGGGCCCTGGCGGCGCCACCTGTCTGCGGAGAAGCTCGTTCTCGAAAGCGAGACCAGCTTGCGACGCGGCCAGCTCCAGGATGTCCATCTCCTCGAGCGCGCGGTTCTTCTCTCCGTTATCGGCGTAGATGATCGCGATCGCCCGCTCGCCCCCGAGCACCGGAAAGACCGCGCACTGGCCACTGCGCGGGGTGCCGATCGCTTCCACGAACTTCACGGGAAGCTTCGCGTCGTCGAACTTCAGCGCGTGGACGAGCCCGTCGCGCACCGTATGCGACAGCGCTCCCTGCCCTTCCAGGTCGAGGACCATGCCGCGGGTGAGCTGCGCGAGCGGCCTGCCGGAGTTGGAGTTGCCGAACGCTCCCAGCGCGGCGAGCGAGTCGCGCCGGACGAGGAAGAGCACCGCCCGGTCGACGGACTCGCTGATGATGTTCATCAACGTGAGCGAGATGCTGCTCGAGATGAGGCCCGCCCGCACGTCGCCGACGATGCGCCGCAGCTTGGCGAAATTGGCGTTGATGCGCTCGGCGCGTCCGCCGCCCATCAGATCGCGACGGTTCTCCACCACGCTGCGGAAGCCCGCCACGATGGCCGAGATCTCCGGCGGTACGGCCGCCATCGCTCCCGCTTCGTAGGTCCGGGCGAGCGGAACGCCCGCATCGACGACCGCCAGGATGGACGCGCGCGGCCGGGTCTTGCGCAATTGCTGGAGCGATTCGAGGGCGATGGCTCCGCCACGCAGGTCGATGAGCACGATTGGCGGCGGCTCTCCGGGCGGAGGAGTCCCGGCCTCGCGCAGCGTCAGGCGCAGAACCGTCGCCTCCCCCGGCGCGAGCGCGTTGCCCAGGCGATCCGCGAGCCCGCGGTCCGCGGAGATCACCTGCAGCCGCGGTTTGAGCGGCGCCACCCCCGCGGGCGTCGCGAAGACAGGCATGGGCGCGGGGGTCTTGACCCGTTCGGAGACCGCGAGCCGGAACGTGATTTCGTCGACCGGCTCGTCGATCCCGGCGTCGCGGTTCCTCTCGTCGAAGAGCCGCAGCGCATCGAGGAGGACCATCTGGGTGTCGAGGTTGAGCCGCCCGACGATGTCTGCAGGATCGAGGGAGATTTCGTCCACGGGGCGAACGTCGTCGCGGACGAAATGGAACGCGCCGTTGTTCCAGGTAACGAGATCGTAGACCGTCTTGCCGATCTGCTGCTCGACCGCCCGGAACATCTGATCTTCGGTGACCCCGTGCTCGGCCACCAGGATCTGACCGAGCGATCGGCGCGGCTGCTCGTCCTGCTGCCGCCGGAGCGCATTCGCGAGGGTGGGGCGGTCGATGGTGCCGTTCTCGACCAGGAGATCGCCGAGCCGTTTCGTCGCCGGTCCCCAGGCGTTGACGATGCGCCCCTGGTGGAATCCGATTCCCCCTTTGCGGTCACCCGAGACGAGCGTCAGCGTCCCCGTGCGGCCGCCGAGGTGGATGAACTGCAGCGCATCCGCTACCGAAACGTCTTCGAGATTGCCGGAGAAGCTCATCTCCATCTGCTCCGGCCCTTCGGCCTCCGCCCGTCACCTGTAAAACTGGCTGCGCCCTGGGCGCGCTCGACGCGGGTCTCGAGCGTCGTCTTCCCTGCATCGGTCAGCGGCTCGCCCTCGCCGTGCACCGATTGTGCTGCAAGGTGATCTGCTTGGCCTCCAGGTTTCCCGGATGCATGACGAGCTGATCGCCGAGCGTGACGAGCCACATCGCGTCGTGCGAGCCGCCGCCCTTCTCCCGGTCCTTCGGTGCGATGGGGCGGGTAACGAGGAGCTTTCCCGCGCCCACCTGCTTCGCCCGCCAATCGCCGAGTTGGTACTCGACATGGTTCTGCTCGCCCAGCTCCCGGGCGTAGAGCGTCGTACCCTCGTCGAGGCACCGCTTCACCACGCAGAGCGCCTGCTTGTCGTCGCCCTGCTCCGCCGCGCAAGGGTCGGCCGGCGCCGGCGGGGCCGATCCCGCGGCGGCCGCGCCTCCCCCTGCCGCGACACCGGCTTGCGGCTTGCGCTGCTGGAGGCGGGTGGAAGCCTGCTCGGCAAACGGCTTCAGCTCGTCCCGGAGGACGAGAAAGCGGAGCGAGAGGTCCTTCGCTTTGTTGGTGAGATTGAACTGCTGGACCGTGCAGACGTCGTCCTTCGCCGCGATGCAGACGCGAAGCATCGCCTCATGACCCTGCTCGCCGTTCGGATCGAGGTCGATCAGCTTCTTCGCCGCCGCGGCGGCCTCCTTCAGATCGCCGCCGCTCTCCGCGAGGGCCTGGGCGAGGCCGCGCAGCGCGAGCTTGTCCGCGGAGTTCCTGGCGAGCGCGTCGTGAAAAGCCGAGATGGCGGCCGGATAGCGGCGGATGGCAAGCTCCGCGGTGCCGTGCTCGGCGATGCTCGCGTCTTCGAGCAGGTCCAGGGTGGCCTGCGCGGCCGCGACGTTGAGCGGCTCCCACCCGGGAGGCTCTTCCAGCCGTGGCATGAAGGCGGAAGGCAGACTCTGCTGGGTGGTAGAGCCCGATCCGGAACTGACGATCTGCTCACCGCCAGGAACGAATTGGACCGGGTACGGCCAGGCGTAGTCGAGCGCGGAGGGAGCGAGCGTCCACAGCATCGGGACATTCGAGAGGCATCTCTCGAGCTGACGATCGTTGATCCCGCGCTCCGACCAGACGAACGCCGCGTAGGGCCGGCCGTCCGGCCGGATGAGCATCTGCAGCCGGACCGTTCCCTGCAGAT
>JBJMQD010000010.1:0-4994 GCA_045802855.1 Myxococcales bacterium
ATGCCGGGCACGACTACCTGCTCGAGGACATCCTCTTCGGGGTGCGGTTTGCCGACATGCTGAGCGAGCTACCGGACGGACGGTTGCGGGTGGACTTCTCCCGCTTCGACGAAGTGGTACCTGGCTGACTTTGACAACGCCCATTCCGCTCTTATGTTGCGGCGATGGCAGAGCCGATCGAGCCCGTTCGCGAAGTATCGAAAATCGTTACCGCCCACCGGCAGACCGAGGGAGGGGGATTCATCGTCCGCCGGCCGTTCCCCGGCGCCGACGTCGATTTCGTCGATCCCTTCCTCCTCCTCGACGAGATGGGCCCGGTCGACTACGCCCCCGGCGAAGCGGTCGGCGCGCCCGACCACCCGCACCGCGGCTTCGAGACCGTCACCTACGTCCTCGAAGGCGAGATGGAGCACGAGGACTCGGCCGGACACCGGGGAAAGCTCGGCCCGGGCGACGTGCAATGGATGACCGCCGGCGCCGGCGTCGTCCATTCGGAGATGCCTTCGCAGCGCATCCGCGAGCTGGGCGGACGGGTGCACGGATTCCAGATCTGGGTGAACCTCCCCAAGCAGCACAAGATGTCGCGGCCCCGTTACCAGGAGTACGCGAGCGGCGAGCTTCCGGTCGCGAAGAGCGCGGACGGCAAGGCCGCGGTGCGTGTCATCGCTGGCGAAGCGCTCGGTGCGCGGGCGGTGATCGAGACGCGCACGCCCATCGTCCTGCAGGACTGGACCGTCCAGCCGGGCGCGGATGTCCGCGTCGACGTTCCCGCCGATCTGGCGGCGTTCGTCTACGTGTTCGAAGGGTCCGCCCGCACCGGAGCAAAGGGCACCGAGATCGGCGAGGGCCAGATGGCGGTGCTCGGTCCGGGCACCTCGGTCCGGCTCGCCGGCGCGAACGGCCCCGGCCGGCTCCTGCTCCTCGCGGGAACCCCCATCCGCGAGCCCGTCGCGCGCTACGGTCCCTTCGTGATGAACACGCGCAACGAGCTCATCCAGGCGTTCCAGGACTTCCAGACGGGAAAGTTCGGCGAGATCACCCGCACCGCGCAGGTGCGAGGCGAGCCCTAGTCGCGAATTGCCGCGGCCTGCAGGCTGGTGAGCCGCGCCTCGCAATAGGCGCGGTCGACCACGATCGTTTCGCCGCGCCGCTCGGGCGCGTCGAAGAGGACGTCGGCGAGCACCTCTTCGAGGATGCTGCGCAGTCCGCGGGCGCCGAGGCGCTTCTCCACGGCGTACTCGACGATGGCGCGCAGCGCACCGTCCCGCAGATCGAGCGTCGCTCCGTCGAGCGCGATCGCGTCCTTGTACTCACGGGCGAGGGAATCCGGCGGCACGGTGAGGACCTCGTACAGCTCGTCGCGCGTCAGCTCGCAGAGCTGCACCTGGACGGGGAGCCGCCCGAGAAGCTCCGCCAGCATTCCGTATTCGATCAGCTCCTTCACCCGCAGGCGCACGGTGCCCTGCTTGCGTCCTTCCGCGCCGAACCCGACCTGCTTGTCCACCTGGGCCTGGTGGAGGTCGGTGAAGGTGCCGGCGCAGACGAAGAGGATGTCGTTCGTATCCACCTGCACGAAGTCGTGCTTGTTCCAGTGCTGCGTGACGTTGAGCGGGACGAAGATCTCGCGACCCTCGAGGAGCTTGAGGAGGGCCTGCTGCACG
The DNA here is from genome assembly GCA_045802855.1 of Myxococcales bacterium. GTDB lineage: Bacteria > Myxococcota > Myxococcia > Myxococcales > 40CM-4-68-19 > VBKO01. The sequence continues at coordinate 1,662 of JBJMQD010000010.1, forward strand.
CCCTCGCCGCCGATGTCGCGGCTGCCCGCGCCAGTGCGCAGGCTTCCCGACCGCCGCGCGATCTTGTCGATCTCGTCGATGAAGATGATCCCGCGCTCGGTCGCGTCGATGGAGTGGCCGCTCTTGAAGAGCAGCTCCGCCACCATCACCTCCACGTCCTTCCCGTAGTAGCCCGCCTCGGTGTACTCGGTGGCGTCGACGACGGTGAACGGCACTTCCAGGAGCTCCGCCAGGTTTCGCGCGATGTGCGTCTTGCCGCAGCCCGTCGGGCCCATCAGGAGCAGATTCGATTTGCGCAGGAGCGTCTTCGCGCCGAGCCTGCGCTGCTCGATGCGCTTGAGGTGCTGGTGCGCGGCGGTCGCGACGGCCCGCTTCGCGGCGCGTTGCCCGATGACGTAGCGGTCGAGGTGGTCGAAGATCTGCCGCGGGGTGAGCACCCGCAATTCTTCGCGCGGCTTCTGGCGCGGACCGCCGGCGGAAGGACCCGGTCCCCTGCGCTCCAGTCCGTCCTTCGGCATGGAAACAGGATACCCCGCGGCGCGGGGCGGCTCCTAGACGCGGCCCGTCAGTCCCTTCCATCGCCTCGTCCGGCGTCCGCACCCGAGTTGAAGAGGAACGGCTTCCCGCCTCCGGAAGGGGGCTCCGGCCAAAAAAAACGGCGCCCCCTTCCGGAGACGCCGCGGGATGCTACGGACGCGAACTAGTTAGTGATCTTCGTGACCGTCGTGATCGTCGTCCTTGTACGCCTTGAGCGACTTCTGGATGTTGTTCTCGATGGCGGACCGGTTGTTCGCGATGGCCGGGTCCAGGCAGCTCGTGGCCGTTCCAAACCAGGTCGACGCGTCGATGTTCAGGGTGAGGGCGTGGTCGCCGTCCGTGAGCGGGAAGGTGCCTTCCAGCTTCTGCTGCGCGTCGACCGACGACACGAACGGGCCGCTCGCCGGCACCGCGCCGTTCTTCGTGTAGTCGACGATCACGGACGCGTTCTGCGCCGCCATCGCCTGGAGGCCGGCGTCGGACCCCGCCTCGCCCTGCGAGATCTTGTGAATCTTGAACTTGATCTCGTGGTACGTGCCGGCGGGAACTTCCGCGACCGTCACCTGGGTGGTCGTCCCGCTGTCGAGAGCGGATTGCGGAAGGTCGAGCAGCGACGGCGCGCTCTTGAACTCGATTTCACCTGCGCTCGAGCCCGCGTCCGCGGTGGTGGTCTGGTCCGATTCCAGCTTCACCTCGCTGAGCACCATGCGCAGGCGCGTGATGACGAACCCGTCGCAAGTGTTGAGCGCCTGGGCTTGCTGGCCCAAGGGTGCGGCGGCTGTCGACGCCCCGGTGCCCGCGCGGGCGCCGAGCGCGACGTTGGAGTTGTTGCTGCTGCTGCACGCGGCAAGTCCGAGCACGAGTAGAGAAGAGATACGCTTCATCAAGAACCTCCTGAATTGGGATCTTCCACACCGGACCGCCGCTGGATGTGACAGGTCACGCTGCGACGCGTCGGGAATCACAAGCGCTCCTGAGCGCCCCTCCGATAGCGGCGCAGATGGCGGAAATCAGGTGCAATTTGGTGCTGTCAGCCGACAGCCTTCCGGAGCGCCTTCTCCACCCTGGGGAGCGCCTCGTCGATGTCATGTACTGAGACAGCGCCGACACTACAGCGGAACCATCCATTTTCGCCAGCGAGCCCGAAGGCCTGGAACGGCACCAGCGCGAGGCCCGCCTCGAGGAGCAGGAAGCGGCGGACGTCGTCGTTCGTGCGAAATCCGGGGCGCCCGATCAGGTCGAACTGGACGGAAAGGTAGATGGCTCCCTGGGGAGGAATGTCCCGCACCGGCAATCCGCCCGCGGCCATCCCGGACAGCCCTTCGTGAAGGCGGTCCAGGCGGGCCTGCAGGCTCGCGCGGTGCACTGCTCCGAAGCGTGCCAGCTCCTGCTCGTCGCGGAGCAACTCCGCGGTGGCGACCTGTTCCGCCCTCGGGGCCCAGGCGCCGATGTGACCGAGAAGGTCCTTCATGGCCGCGATCACGGCTCTCGGGCCTACGCTCCAGCCCACCCTGAGCCCGGTCGCCGCGAACGCCTTCGAGATGCCATCGATGAAGACCGTGTAGGGCGCCATCCGCGGCACGAGGTGGACGGGGGTCTCGTGCTTCGCCTCGCCGAACGTCAGCATCCAGTAGACCTGGTCGTAGAGGACATAGAGCGGCTTGTGCCCCCCGTGGGCGCGGCGCTCGTTCTCGGAAACCACCGCTTCGCAGATCCGCCGCAGCGTCTGGGCTTCCAGCACCGTCCCGGCCGGATTGAGCGGGGTGTTGAGCGCGACGAGGCGCGCCGACTTCAAGTGAGGCTCGAGCAGCTCGGCCGTGGGCAGGAAGCCGTGTTCCGGATCGGTCGCGATGGCGATCCCCTTCGCTCCGACCAGATGGCAGTAGTGGTTGTTGTTCCAGCTCGGCACCGGGTAGACGACGACGTCCCCGCGGTCCACCAGCGCCGCGTACGTCGCGAAAATGAGGGGTCGCGACCCGCCGGCTATCAGCACCGATTCGAGCGGCACGTCGAGCGAGAGGCCGCGGTGATAGAACTCGCGCACCGCCTCGCGCAGCCGGAGGACGCCGTCCGAAGGTGGATAGTTCGTCTCCCCGGCCGCGAGAGCTCGCACGACGCCTTCTCGCAGCTTGTCGGGGATCGGGAACTCCCGGGAGGAGAAGTCGCCCACGGTGAGATCGCAGATCTTCTCGCCACGCGACTTCGCCACCCGGATCTCGGAGGCGATGCGGAGGATCTCCGATCCGATCAGGTCGCGCGCCATCGTGCACAGGCCGGCCCGCGGATCGCCGGGCAGGTCGAGCACCAGCTTGTCCGTGGTCCCGTCCATGAGAACCTCCGGCGGCCCCCTTACCACGGGTACACCCGCGCGTTGCCACATACGATTAAGATGACGCCGTGCCGCGTCGCGCGTTGAAAGCCCTCGTCTGGGTCCTGCGCCCCGGGAAGGGAGGCGTGGAGGTCCTCTTGCTCCGGCGCCCCTCGCGGCGCGGGGGCGGGCTTCATCCGGTGACCGGGAAGGCGGAAGACGGCGAGGAACCGCGTGCCGCGGCGGCCCGGGAGGCGCTGGAGGAGACCGGCATCGAAGGGGCGCTCACGGATCTCGGATTTGTCCACGAGTTCATGACGCGCAAAGGCCGCCGCGCCGAGGAGCATGCGTTCCTGCTCCTCGCCGAGGGACGCGCGGAGGTGCGGATCTCGGACGAGCACGACGCCTACGTATGGGTCGACGCGGCGGCCGCGCGGGAGGCCCTGACGTGGCAGGCCCACAAAGAGTCCCTCGAACTTGCGCTGGCG
>JBJMQD010000057.1:0-21728 GCA_045802855.1 Myxococcales bacterium
CTTCCGCGACCCGGAGGGCAATCGAATCGGCCTTTCTCATTATCCGGACGAGGCCTAGATCTTGCGGCAATGAGCACCGTGCAGAGCGACGGGCAGGAAGCGCGCGAAAGCCTCCTCGTGCGGCGGCTGATCGACCAGGGAATCCGCGACGCGCGCGTTCTTGCCGCGTTCGCGCGTGTGCCGCGCCGTCTTTTCGTGCCCGAAGAATCCCAGGACGAATCGCAGGCCGACCGCCCGCTCGATATCGGGTGGGGGCAGACGATCTCGCAGCCGTTCGTAGTGGCGGCGATGACCGAGGCGCTCGAGCTCAAGGGCCCGGAGCGGGTCCTGGAGGTCGGTACCGGCAGCGGATACGCGCTCGCCATCCTCGCCGAGTTGTTGCCGGTCAACGCGGACGTGCGCGGAATCGAGATCATCCCTGAGCTCGCGGAGCGAGCCGAGCGCACCCTGCGAGAGGTTGGCTACACCAACGTGCAGGTGCGGCAGGGCGACGGGACGTTCGGATGGCCTGAAGCCGCGCCCTTCGATGCCATCATGGTCTCGGCTGCCCCGCGGCAGGTCCCGAGCGCCTTGCTCGAGCAGCTGGCACCCGCCGGCCGGCTCGTCCTTCCGGTCGGGCCGACCACGAACCGCCAGGAACTGCAGCTCTGGCGCAGGACGCCCGAGGGCGGATTCGAGCGGCGCACGTTGATGCAGGTCCGCTTCGTCCCTCTGACGGGCGCAGCCGAGGACGGCTCGAACTGAAGACCGAAGATCGTCCTTTACCCGGCGGGGAGGCGGCGCGATGCTCCGCTCGTCATGGTTTGCCCATCGTGCGGCACGGACATTCCGGACGACCTGCCCGAATGCGTGAACTGCGGGCTCGTCCTGATGAAGGCTCCCACACCGCGCACCGCGCAGCCGGTCGAGGGCCTCGAGCGGACCCGCTTCGACGAGGCGCCGGACGTTCCCGTCGAACGGCTCGCCGGGCTCGAGCCGACCGCCGTAGCCCACGAGGATTTCCCGCCCCCCGACGAACCGCCTCTCGACATCGAACGCACCCAGGTGGAATCGCCCCCTGGCGCCGCATCGACATGGGAAGGCTCGATCAACATCGAGCGCACCCGGATCGAATCGCCCGCTTCCGCCACTCCGACATGGGAAGGGACGGTCATCGGCTTCGACCGTGGACGCGAGAGCGACGAGACCGAGTTGACGCCCCTATCCGGCGACGAAAGCGTCTGCGTGTGGTGCGGCGCGTCCGCCAAGGGGGTGTTCTGCGACGCCTGCGGTCACCGCAGAGCCGCCGCGGAGCGGCCCGCGGCCCCGGGAGCGACGGTTGCGCGGGACGCCGAGGCGGTTCTCTGTCCCGCGTGCTTCGCGCGTCGCCCGCCCTACCACGACGAGGTCCGCGGCATCGACCGATGCGGCGAATGCGGCATGCCGCTTCCGCCTCGCGACGTTTGACTGCAGAGAGCGCGCTGAGCGATATGGACGCGCCGATGGAGCCGGGCAATCTCGAGCGCGAGCTCGCAGAACTTTCGCGGAAGACGCGCGCGCGAAGGTCGGTGGACGGCTTCGCCCGTGCCGCGCTCGAAGGATTCGCCTGGGCGGTGCTCGCCGGCGTTTGCGGGAAGCTCGTCTGGGACTCCGTGCAGCCGCCCTACTTCTTCTATCCGATGGCGCTCCTCGATCTGCTGCTCCTCTGGGATTCGATCCGCGCCTACTCCCAGGCTCGCAAGGACCTCGCTCGCGAGGTCGAGGCGCTGCGGCGCCTGAGGGAAGTGCGCGCCGCGCTGGGAATCGATCCGCCGCCGGCGGTGAGCTCGTGACGGCGCCCGGGCGGTTCATCGTCTTCGAGGGGCTCGACGGCGCGGGAACCACCACCCAGTCGGAACTGCTCGCCACGGCTCTCCGCGCGAAGGGTCGCACGGTCCATCTCGCCCACCAGCCGAGCGGGGGCGCCGTCGGGCTGCTCATCCGGCAGATCCTCGCCGGCCGCACGGCGACGCAGAAGGCGGACGGAAAGCTCGACGTGGTCGACGAGCGGGTGATGGCGCTCCTCTTCGCGGCGGACAGGCTCGATCACCTCACTTCGCAGATCGAGCCGCGGCTCGCGCGCGGCGAGGACGTCATCCTCGACCGCTACGTCCTCAGCTCCCTTGCCTACCAGGGCGCGAGCGTCTCGCACGAGTTCATCCAGGCGGCGAACCGGTACGCGCGGAAGGCGGATTTGACGCTCTTCCTCTACGTCCCGGCGCAGATCGCGTTCGAGCGGGTGCGCAAGCGCGGTGCCAAGCTCGAACGGTACGAGACCGCCGCGCAGATGCAGCAGATCGAGCGCGAGTACAACCGGCTCGTCGGGACCGATGCGAGCGTGGTGGCGATCGACGGTACCCGATCGATCCCGGAAGTCTCTGAACTTTGTCTTGCCGCGGTCGATGAGCAACTGAGATAGCCACGGCGGCCTCGAAGGTGCGAAGGTAGTAGCCGGAGCCTCGCAACATGCGTCCACAGATGAAGAGCGCCGAGGTTTCCGGAACCGCTTCTCGTTCCCTGCCGGAGCCGCACGCCGTCCGCAGCGTGCGCGAGACGATGCGGCGGTGGTGGGGGATCGAGCTCGGGATTGCCGGCGGCGCAGGTCGTAAGGCCGCTCCCGCGGTGCCGGCGGCGAACCGGATCTGCACGGCCTGCCTCGCCGACGAGGACGGCCAGCGGCGCTGCGTCGAGAGCATCCGGAAGGCGATCGCGCAAGCGCCGAGCGGGCTCGCCGGGCCGTGCCATCTGGGACTCGACATCGCCGTCGCGTCCCTTCCCGAAGGCGGCGGCTTCTTCGCTTGTGGATTCGTCGTAGAACCGCACCTCGCCGCCGTGCGCGAGGGTGCGCTGCGCGGCGTCTCGGCGCTCCGGCTGCCGGTCGTCGATCCCGCGGAGGCGTTCGAGCGCGTCGCCCGCATCGACGAGCGCGACGTGCCGAGGCTGACCGATCTGGTAGCGACTGCCGCGGCAGAGATGGCGGCTTGCGCGAGCGGCGCGGCCCCGCTCCCGAGCGGCGCTCGCGAACGCGAAAAGCGCATGAGCCCGTTCGCCGAGATCGTCGGGACGAGCCCTCCGATGCAGGCGCTCTACGCGCTCCTCGACAAGCTGGTGAAGAGCGACATCACCGTGCTCGTCACGGGCGAGAACGGCACCGGCAAGGAGCTCATCGCCCGGGCGCTGCACCGGAGCGGCTCTCGCAAGGACAAGCCGTTCGTGGCGCAGAACTGCTCGGCGCTGAACGACAACCTGCTCGAGAGCGAGCTGTTCGGTCACGTGAAGGGCGCGTTCACCGGAGCGACCCGCGACAAGATCGGCCTTTTCAAGCTCGCCGACGGCGGGACCCTCTTCCTCGACGAGGTGGGCGACATGTCGCCCTCCATGCAGGTGAAGCTCCTGCGCGTCTTGCAAGAGAGCACCTTCCTCCCCGTGGGCGGGGAGAATCCGGAGCGGGTCGACGTGCGGATCATCGCCGCCACGAACCGCGACCTGCGGGAGATGGTCGTCCGCAAGGAGTTCCGGCAGGACCTCTTCTACCGGCTGCACGTCGTGAACGTGGAGGTGCCGGGGCTGCGCGACCGCATCGAGGACCTGCCGCTCCTGTGCGATCACTTCCTCGGCCGCATCGCCTGCCGCGGCGGCAGGCAGAAGAAGCGCTTGCATCCGGAGCTCCTGCGCAGCTTCTACGACGCGCTCTGGCCAGGGAACGTCCGCGAGCTGGAGAACGAGCTCGAGCGGCTGGTGGTGCTCGCCGGAGACGCGGAGGTCATCCCTCCCGAGCTGCGCTCGCAGCCGCGTCCGGACCGCGCCGCAAACGGGGCCGCGGCGCAGAAGTCGATGCCTGCGTGCGACCTGGCGACGGCGGTGGAAAGGGTCGAGCGAGACCTGATCGCGAACGGGCTGCGGGAACTGCGCGGAAACAAGTCGCGGCTCGCCGTCCGCCTGGGCGTCTCCCGCACGACGCTCATCAAGAAGATCCGCGAGTACGGGATCGAGCCCGATCGCTCGGAAGGAGAGGCCGGGTGAGCACTGCGGCCATCGTGGTGATCGGGAACGAGATCCTCTCCGCCAAGATCGCCGACGAGAACGGACCCTGGCTCACCCGCGAGCTGCGCGCGCTCGGCGTGGAAGTCCGGCGGATCGAGACCATCCCGGACGAGATCCCCCTCATCGTCGACGCCCTCGGGCGGGCGAAGTCGCAGGCGAAGTGGGTCTTCACGAGCGGCGGGATCGGCCCCACCCACGACGACGTCACCATCGCGGCCGTCGCCCAGGCCTTCGGCCGCAAGGTGGTGTCGGAGCCGCGCATCCTCGGCATGCTCGAGGCGCGCTACGGAGACCGGATGAACGCCGCCCGCAAGCGGCTCGCCGACGTCCCGGAAGGAGCGGACATCGACTGGCACGACGGCGCGTACTTTCCCGTCATCGTCCTCGAAGGCGTCGCGGTACTGCCCGGACCTCCGCTCCTCTTCAAGGAGGGGTTCGGGCGCATCCGCGAGCGGTACCGATCGGCGCCGCTGTTCTCGCGCGCCGTGTACCTCGCGCTCGGCGAAGGAGAGCTGGCGGAGCATCTCGACGCGACGGTCGCGGAATTCCCGCAGGTCGCGATCGGAAGCTACCCGCGCTTCGACGTGCAGGCCGATTACCGGGTGAAGATCACCTTCGACGGCCGCGTCCGGGATGAGGTGGAAGCCGCGCTCGCCTTCTTCCGCCGGCGCGTCCCGGAGAAGTGCATCCTGCGAGAGGATTAGGTTCCGCGCTAGATCCCTCCGCCGTCCTCGAAGGCCTCGCGCTGCGGTTGTGCCTGGGTCATCCGGGAGCCGGGCGGCACGCTGCGGGTCAGCCACACGTTTCCGCCGATGATCGACCCCTTCCCGATGGTGATGCGGCCGAGGAGCGTCGCGCCGGAGTAGACGATGACGTCGTCCTCGAGGACCGGATGGCGCGCGATACCCTTGATGGGCCTGCCGCGCTCGTCGAGCGCAAAGCTCTTCGCCCCGAGGGTCACGCCCTGGTAGATGCGCACCCGCTCGCCGATGACCGCCGTCTCGCCGATGACCACCCCGGTGCCGTGGTCGATGAAGAACCTGCCGCCGATCCGCGCCGCCGGGTGGATGTCCACCGCTGTCAGCGACTGGCCGAGGGCCGCCAGCATGCGCGGCAACAGGGTCACCCCGAGCACGTGCAACTCGTGGGCGATGCGGTGGTACGTGATCGCCGTGAACCCCGGATAGCAGAGCAGCACCTCGTCGATGCTCACCGCGGCGGGGTCGCCCTCGTACGCCGCCTGGGCGTCGTCGGAGAGGAGCATGCGGATTCGCGGGAGGCGCTCGGCGAAGGCGCGTACCACCCGCGACTCCTCGCCGTGGGACGTGCGGCGGACCTGATCCTCCAGATCCGCCAGGGCGCCTGGCAGGTCCGCCTCGCCGAAATGGGCAGGGAACAGAGCAGAGCGGAGGGCATCCGCGATCGTGCGCAGCGCGACGGGCGACGGGAGTCCGCGCGTCAAAGGGCGGTGCCTTGGGCGTCGAAGAGGCCCTCGAAGAGCGCGCCGCTCAGGTAGCGCTCGCCCGAATCGGGGAGGAGCACCACGATGGTCTTGCCCTCGTTGGCCGGCTCCTGCGCGAGGCGCACGGCGGCGAACGCGGCGGCTCCGCTGGAAATCCCGGAGAGGATGCCTTCCTCGCGCGTGAGCCGCCGCGCGAAAGAGATGGCGTCGTCGTCGCCGACCTGCCGTACCTCGTCGACGAGGGAGAGATCGAGGACCTCCGGGACGAACCCAGCGCCAATGCCCTGGATCTTGTGTGGCGCCGGCTGGAGGGCTTTTCCAGCCAGCTTCTGCGAGAGCACCGGGCTCTTCGCGGGCTCCACCGCGACGGTCCAGACCGCCTTGCCCTTGCCCTTCTTGAAATGGCGGGAAACGCCCGTGATGGTGCCTCCGGTGCCCACCCCGGAGACGAAGATGTCCACCGCGCCGCCCGTATCCTCCCAGATCTCCGGTCCGGTGGTGGTCTCGTGGATCTTCGGATTCGCGGGGTTCTTGAACTGCTGCAGGAGGACGTATCGATCGGGGTCGCTTCTGACGATCTCCTCTGCCTTCGCCACCGCTCCGGTCATTCCCTTGGCGCCTTCGGTGAGCACCACCTTCGCGCCGTAGGCGACGAGCAGCTTGCGCCGCTCGACGGTCATGGTGTCGGGCATCGTCAGCGTGATCGGATAGCCGCGCGCCGCCGCGACGAAGGCGAGGGCGATGCCGGTGTTCCCGCTGGTCGGCTCGACGATCTCCTTGCCCGGTCCGAGCACGCCGCGGTTCTCCGCGTCCCACACCATCGCCGCGCCGATCCGATCCTTGACCGAGTAGGCCGGATTCCGCCCCTCGATCTTCGCCAGCACGGCGGCGCGGGCGCCGTCGACGACGCGCCGGAGTCGCACGAGCGGCGTGCGGCCGATGGACAGAGCGCTGTCTGCAAACCAGTTCGACATGTACGGTCACCTCGTCTCATCGGCGGGCACTCGGGCGTGCCTCCGGTAACGCCACGGACCCGGTCCGGGGCCCACGAGACCCGTGGTCCGGCCCTTTTGCGACGATCCGTCGCTGCACGCTCTTTCATGGATGATGCCGAAACGACCGCAGGTGGAAGCGGGACGGTCGCGACCCGCGTCGTGCGCGAAAGAAGTGCGTGCGGAGGGTCCCGCGCGCAACGATTGCGCGCGGCCGCGTCCCCGGCGGCCCTCGGCAAGCGCGCTATCGAATGGCGAGGTAGGGCTCGCTGATCGCGAACCGCGCGAGCCTTGCCACTTCCGGCCGGTCGAGCCCGCCCGGGCATTCCGCGGCCACGATCGAGAGCGCCGCGGCGGGGTCTCCGCAGATGACGAGCCCCGTCCGCTCGGCCGTCTCGCGCAGGGCGAGCGCGAGCTTCTCGAACGTTGCCGGCGCCTCCGAGGCCGCCCGGGCCGCGAGGGGAGCGAGCCGGCCACGGATCTCGGGCGACAGCACCCGTTCGAGCGTCTCGCCGAGCGTCGCATCGCGGGCCGAGAGCCGCCCGAAATCGGTCCCGGCGGGCGCCGTCAGCCGGACCAGCTCGCCGACCAGCTGCCCGAGGCGCGGGGCGGGAAGGCCCGCGATCGCGTGGGTCCCGCGGCGGACGTGTGCCAGGGCGCGGGCGTAGAGGAATCGCTGCTGGCGCGGATTGAAGCGCTTGGGAACCTCGAGTCCGACGAGGAGGCCCGCGGGCTCGGTGGCGGTCGGGATGACGACGGAAGGCTCGCCCTTCGCGACGTACAGCGTCGGCTCGGCGACTCCGATCGCGGAGGCGATGGCGGAGGTGATCCGCCGCACCGGATTGTCGCCCTTGACCCGGTCGCCGCGTCCCGCGAGCTGCGTCGGCAGCGCGCGCACGAGCTCCCCCGCGGCGGCCGCGAGGAGCTGCCGGACCGCGCCCTCGTCTCCGGCGGAGCGCAGGATCTGCTCGTCGGGAATCGGCGCAATCTCCGGGGGAGGCCGCTTCACCGCTTCCTCGTGGACCGCTTTCTCCGCCGCCTCGGCAAGTCCGACGCCGACTAGCACCGCCGCGCACGCCTCCGCCGCCTTCGGCTGCGCCATCGACTGGAAGAGGCGGAAGAGCGCGTGCAGCGAGTCCGCCTCCGGAGGCGACATCTCGAAGAGCGTCCGGTGCGCGGCGATCGCCTCTTCGGGCGTCGTCAGCTCCGCGACGTGCCGGAGGGCCGCGCGGTTGCGTGGCTCGAGCGCCGCCGCCTTGCGGAACGCCTCCAACGCCTCCTCCCGGTTGCCGAGCGCGAGAAGGCCGCGGGCGAGCTCGTCGGTCCACTCGGCGAGATGAACCCGGGAAGGCTGTCCGTCCTTCGCCGCGCCCGCCGTCGTAAGGAGCCGGCGGAGGAGGCGGGTGGAATCGGCCGGCGGAAGCGACCTCGCCTCCGGAGCGAGCTTCGTCAGCGTGGGAAGCTCGAGCTCTTCGAGGCGATCGAGGAGCAGCGGCAATGCCTTTCCCGGATCGCCCAGCTTCTCGGCGTAGAGACGCCCGAGCCGGAGGCGGAGCTCGGGGGGAGGATCGGGGAGCGTGAGGCGGGTCTCGATGGCGGCAGCGGCTTCCGCTTCGTGGCCGGTCGCCACGGCCGCCTCGGCACGCAGCTCCAGCGCCTCGGCCTCGTCGGGCTTGCGGGCGAGGGCGCGTCCGGCGGCGGAGAACGCGCGGGCCGGATCGTTCAGCTCGCGTAACTCGATTCTCGCGGCGCGCGTCCAGGCAGAGGCGCCCGCCTCGTCGGACGCGTGGGACGTTCCCACCCGTTCGTACGCCTGCGAGAGCTTCGCGGCGGCGCCCTCGCCGAGGAGCGCCCGGAGCTTCGCGGCGACCCCCTCATCGCGCGGCTCGCGCTCGAGGACCGCGGTGAGGTGCTGCGCCGCCTCCTCGGGCGCTCCCAGGTCCTGGGCGAGGATCGCGGCCTCGATGAGGTTCCCCGCGGCGGCGCTGGGATCGCCCGAGAGTGCCGCCTCGCGCGCGAGGAGGCGAAGTTGCTCCTGCTTGTCCCCGGTCCGCTCCGCCACCCTGCGCGCACCGCGAACGGCGAACAGCGAGCCCGGATCCGCGGCCAGGGCCTGCGCGTATGCCTCGCGGGCGCGTTCGTACTCTCCCGCCTGGGCGAGGGTCTCCGCGTGCTCGAGCGAGAGCGCGGCGCGGGTGTCGCCTTCCGCGTAGGCGCAGCGGAAGGCGAGGTGCTCCGCCAGGGTTCCGGGGTCGCCCATCCGGAGCGCGCCTTCCACGGCGTCGAGGGCGATACGGTCTTGCGGATTGAGGGCCAGCGCCCGCCGGAACTCGGCGATCGCCTGATCCCTCTCGCCCGCGACGAGCCGATCCTTCGCTGCCTCGGTGCGGAGCAAGGCGGCGCTACGCGGATCCTGGCAGCGGCTCGCAAGCTTCGCTCGCAGCTCGGCGCGCTCCTTGCGCGCGTCCGGAGATTCGTCGTTGCGGATCAGGTCGAGGAGCGCTGCCATGGCGGGAAGATGATCGGGATCCTCGGAGAGCACGCGGCGGTAGAGATCGGCCGCTCGCGGATCGCCTGTGCCGGCACGGAGCGCCGCGGCCCAGCGGAGCGCGTCGCTTCTCTCGTCGGGCGTCTCGGTGAGGGCAGCGAGCCGTTCGAACGCCGCGGCCGCGTCCTCGACGCGGCCCATCCAGGCGAGAAGGCGCGCGAGCGGCGCGAGGGCACCGGGGGAATCGCCGGCGGCGGCGTAGAGCTGGACGGCGCGGACCGGATCGTCGGCTCGCCACTCCGCATATTCGGCCGCCCGCGCATGAGCTTGCGCCTTCCCCGGTCCTTCCGGAATCGTCTGCGCGATCTGGACGAGAACGGCGAGAGCGGCGCTGTGATCCCCGCGCCTCGACTGCACCCGCGCGAGCCGGCGGAGGACGGCGAGGTCGGCGCCCGCGAGGGCCAGCGCCTGCGCGGAGGCGGCGACCGCGTCGTCGTATTGCGAAAGCCCTTCGTAGAGCGCCGCGCGCTCGGCGTGGAGCGCCGCCGCGCGCGCTGGATCGGCCCCCCGCGCCTCCTCCCCGAGCAGCTCGACGCGCTCGGCGGCGGGGAGGGTGGGAATCGAAAGGAGCCCCCCGCGGGCCGCATCGGAGGTCGGATCCGTCTCTCTCGCCTTGCGGAGGAGGGAGGTCGCCCGGGCGTCGTCGAGCGCCGCGCGCGCCGCCTCGGCCGCCTCGACGAGCAGCTCGGCCGCCTCCGGTCCCGGCGCGGTCACCGCCCGGGTCTCGAGGGCGCGGGAGAGGGAAGCGTTGTCGCTCGCCCGGAGCGCCAGCGAGGTCCACGTCTCCAGCCAGCGGGGCGCCGTCTGGCCGCGTGCCATCTGCGCCGCCCGCTCGGCGAGGACGAGGGCACGGGAGCCGGTCCCTTCGGCAGCTCCGAGCACTGCCGCCGCACGCCCGAGTAGCTCTGCCGCCGCGCTCCCGGAGACCTTCGCTGCTGCCCGCTCGAGGAGGTCGGCGACTTCCGACGCGTTCGCCGCCGCCGCCTGGTTGCGCTGCCAGAGGCGCAGCGCGGAAGCCGCGACTGGCCCGTCCCCGGCGAGGGAAAAAGCACGGCGCGCCATCTGTCCCGCCTCGGCGCGGCGCCCGGCCCGCTCGAGCCATGCGCCCGCTTCGACGAAGTGGCTCGCTGCCTCCACCGGAGAGGCGTCCGTGAGGGCCTCGGCGAGCGCGACGAACCGATCCGCGGCCGCGCCCGCGTCCCGCAGCGCGACGAGGCGCGCATGGAGCGCGATCGCGGCGGCGTCGCCGGGATTCTCGGCGAGCGCCTCGGAAAGGAGCTGCTCCTGCTCGATCGGATCGCTCGACAGCTCCGCGGCCCGGGTCTTCAGATCGGCGCGTTCGGTCGGCTCCGTGCTCGCGGCGGCCCTCGCGCGCAAGGCTTCCGGCAGATCCGGCGCGCGGTGGTGTCCGGAGAGCTGATCGAGGAGCGCGAGCAAGGCTCCGTCCCGCCTCGCGTCGTCGAGCGCCGCCTTGACCTCCGAGATGGCCTCGGCGACGCCTCCGAGCCGGTAAGCGGCGATGCTTGCGACCAGGGCGCGATCGTACGCGGTGCGCGTCCGCTCCGCCCGCTCGCGATAGAGGCGCAAGATGGATTCCCAGTCGCCCGCGGCGCGGGCCCGCTCGAGGAGGCCGAGGATCCCGTCCGGGTCGCGAGGGTCCGCGGCGTGGAGTCGATCGAGCGCGTCGCGCTGCAGCGCCCCGACGTCCGGATCTCCTCCCTGATCCGTGCGCGAAAGGTCGGCGGCGATGCGGCCCGCCCGCCTGAGGCTCGCGGCCTTCTGCACCACGTCGCGCACGGCGGAGGCGGCGCGCAGGAGCAGCCTCGCGGTCTCCAGCCGATCTCCGCGGCGCTCCGCTGCTTCGATCGCGGCGGCGAGGAGAGCGGGGTGCTCGGGAGCGAGGTCGAGGGCGCGCTCGAGACGGCGGGCGGCCTCCTCCGCGTCGCTCGAGGCGAGCAGAGCGGCCTGCGCGCGCAGCGATTCGGCGCGCTCGGTGGGGGACGCGAGCAGCTCCTCCTCGCGCTCGTGCAGCGCGACCGCGCGATCGACGAGCCCCGCTCCCGCGAACAGCCTGCGCGCGGCCTCTAGATTCGGCCGATATCTGGGATCGAGGCGGAAGGCGTTCTGGAAGGCGATCGCGGCGCTGCGCGGGTCGCCCAGGCGGTCGGCGAAGACGCGGCCGATGGCGTAGTGCAAGTGCGCTGCCTGCGGCTTCGTGCCCAGCGCGCGCGCTTCCCGGTCGAGCTCCTTCACGGCATCGGATGCGGAGGCGATGTCCGCCTCGCTCGGCGGCGGCCGCGCGGAGGCATCGAGAGTCCAGGTCGGATCCACTTCCGATCCTCCTTGAAAAGGGCGGCATCCTACGATGCCGCGGGCGCCACGTCGCGCAAGCGATCAGGCGAGGCGAGCGGCCTTGCGTGCCTGCGCCTCGATGCGCGGCAGCATCTCGCGAACGGCCGCGATGTCCCGGTGGAGCTCGCGGTCCTCGGACATATGGGGGACGCTTTTGCGAATCGTCTCGTGCGCCGCGCGCACGCCCGCCCCGGGGACGAGCGGGAGGCGCAGATCGAGCGCTTGTGCTGCTACCAGAAGCTCTATCGAAAGCCCGCTCTTCGCGTTCTCGACCACCGTGCGCGCCTTGAGCGCCGCCGTCATGCCCATCGCCACGTGGTCCTCGCGCCCCGCGGAAGAGGGGATGGTGTCGACGCAAGCCGGATGCGCGAGCACCTTGCTCTCGGCGCAGAGCGCCGCGGCGGTGACCTGGGCGATCATGAAGCCCGAGTTCAGCCCCGAATCGTGCGCCAGGAATGGCGGCAGCCCGGAGAGCATGGGATTGACGAGCTGCTCGACGCGCCGCTCGCTGATCGCTTGCAGCTGCGCGCAGCAGATCGCGAGGAGGTCGAGCGCCTGCGAGATCGGCTGCCCGTGGAAGTTCCCGCCGCTCACGATCACTTCCTCGGCCAGATCGGCCTCTCCGTGGCCCTTGGCGAAGACGAGCGGGTTGTCGGTCGCGGCGTTCGCCTCGATGGCCAAGGTCTCCCGCACGAATCGGAGCCCGTCGGCAGCGGCGCCGTGCACTTGCGGCGAGCAGCGCAGCGAATAGGGATCCTGCACCTTCTCGCACCCGGGTCCCTGGTGACTACGCTCGATCTCGCTTCCTGCGAGCAGCGCCCGCATGTCGCTCGCGATCTCCATCTGTCCCCGCTGTCCGCGGATGCGGTGGATGGCGGCGAGGAACGGCTTGTGCGAGCCCATCAGGCTTTCCACGGTCATCGCGCAGGCGATGGACGAGATCCGCAGCAGCGACTCGGCGTCGAGCAGCGCGAGCGCCCCGACCGCCTGCATCGCCTGCGTCCCATTGACGAGCGCGAGCCCCTCCTTCGCTTCCAGCACCACCGGAGTGAGGCCGGCACGCGCGAGCGCCTCGCGGCCGGGAAGCCGGGTCCCCCGGTAGACGGCCTCGCCCTCCCCGATCAGGACCAGCGCGAGATGCGCGAGCGGGGCGAGGTCGCCGCTCGCGCCGACGGATCCCTTCTCGGGGATGACCGGGAGGACGTCGCGCTCGAGGAGCGAGAGGAGCAGGTCGAGGGTCGATTCGCGGATCCCGCTGTAGCCCCCGGCGAGGACGTTCGCGCGGAGGATCATCAGCGCCCGGGTCGCCTCGGCCGGAAGGGGAGCGCCCACTCCCGCCGAGTGCGAGAGGATCAGGTTGCGCTGCAGGCGCTGCAGATCGGGACGGGCGATGGACACCTCGGCGAGGGTGCCGAACCCGGTATTGATGCCGTACGTCGGGACGTCGCTCTGGGCGATGCGATCGACCAGCTCGCGGGCCGCCCGGATCCGTTCCCGCGCGGCGGCGGCGATCTCGACCCGGGCTCCGCCAGTCGCGGCGGCGGCGACCTGCTCGAGCGTCAGCGACCTGCCGTCGAGGACGATGCGCATGCGGGCGCCGTTCTAGCGGAAAGGGCCAATGTCAGGAAGGAGCCTGCGAAGGCGCGAATCAACGCCGTTGAGACGCCCGCCGCTCTTCGCTACTGTACCGCGCTCTAATGGCCAATCAGGGGAAGGCCCTCGTCGTCCAGAAGTACGGTGGCACGAGCGTCGGCGACGTCGACCGGATCCGCAATGTCGCGAGGCGGGCGCTCGCCGCGAAGAAGTCCGGCAACGACGTCGTCGTGGTGGTGAGCGCCATGTCCGGGGAGACGAACCGGCTGCTCAAGCTCACCAACGCGCTCGCCAAACGTCCGAGCCAGCGCGAGCAGGACGTGGTCGTCTCCACCGGGGAACAGGTCACGGTTGGCCTTCTCGCCCTCGCCATCCAGGAGCTACGCGGCAAGTCGCGCAGCTTCCTCGGGCACCAGGTGCGAATCCTGACGGACTCGACCTTCTCGAACGCGCGCATCCGCAGCATCGACGGCGAGAAGCTCTTCGAGAGCCTCAAGCGGGGCGAGATCGCGGTGGTCGCCGGCTTCCAGGGGATCGACGAGCACGGCAACATCACGACGCTCGGGCGGGGAGGCTCCGACACCACCGCCGTCGCGCTGGCGGCCGCCCTGAAGGCCGACGCGTGCGAGATCTACACCGACGTCGACGGCGTCTACACGACCGATCCGAACCTGTGCAGCAAGGCGCGCAAGCTCGACCGCATCTCGTACGAGGAGATGCTCGAGCTAGCGTCGCTCGGCGCGAAGGTGCTGCAGATCCGGTCCGTCGAGTTCGCCATGAAGTACCGCGTCCCGCTGTGGGTGAAGTCGAGCTTCAGCGACGATCCGGGGACCCTGGTCTGCGAGGAGGACAAGGCGATGGAGGAAGTGGTCGTCAGCGGCATCGCCATCACCCGGGACGAGGCGCGATTCGTCGTCCGCGACGTGCCCGACAAGCCCGGGATCGCGGCGAAGATCTTCGGCACGCTCGCCGAGCTGGGCATCGTCGTCGATCTCATCGTCCAGACCCCGGCCCACGAGGACGGCCGCACCGATCTGGCCTTCACCGTCGGCCGGGTGGACGTGGAGAAGACCGGGCAGAATCTGCGCAAGCTGGCCAAGTCGATCGGGGCAGGGAAGGTCCAGCACGAGGAAGGGATCTCCAAGGTCTCGATCGTGGGCGTCGGAATGCGCAATCACGCGGGCGTCGCCGCGAAGATGTTCCAGGTGCTGGCCGACGAGGGCGTGAACATCCGCGTCATCTCCACCAGCGAGATCAAGGTGAGCTGCCTCATCGACGAGAAGTACGCCGAGCTTGCGGTGCGCGCGCTGCACACCGCGTTCGGGCTCGACAAGGTCGAAGGCGCTGCGTGAGGGTCCGCTGCGAGCGGTGCAAGACCATCTTCACGCTGGAGCTGACCCCACCCCCGACGAGCCCGTTCCAGGCCCAGTGCGGGCGGTGCGGCCTCGTGTTCACGGTCCGGGAGTTTCCGAAGGATGCGCCGGCGGCCCCTCCCAAACCGCCCCCGGATGCGGAGTAGGGGATTCGCCAGGCAGCACCCTGCGCGGAACCCCGGTGCCGCGGTGGGCAATGTTTTTCCGTGCGGCAGGGCACGGCGGGTGCAGGGATCCTGCCGGAGTGTTCACGGTCGGATAGGCAGGACCCGCCGAGACACGGCATGACCGTTGCGTTGACCCGGGGTCATGCTGGCCCTTGCCCTGGCGATCGTCTTCTGGACCGCGATCCTGGTGGTCCTCCACACCTACGCGATCTATCCACTCCTCCTCATCATCCTCGATGCCGTCGAGCAGGCGAGGAGCACGTGGCGGTACATCGGCGGCTCCGAACGCCGCAGGCCCGCGGCGCAGCTTGGCCTGCCCCACGTCTCGGTGCTGGTCGCCGCGTACAACGAGGCGTCGTGCATCGGGCCGCGGATCGAGAACCTCCTCGCCCAGGACTATCCGTCCGACAAGCTCGAGATCATCGTCGGATCCGACGCGTCGACGGACGGGACCGACGCCATCGTGCAGCACTACGCTGCCCGCGGCGTGAAGCTCTCGCGGGGGGAGCGGGCCGGGAAGGCCGGGGTGCTCGCCCGGCTCATCGGGCTCGCCAAGGGCGAAGTGCTCGTCCTCACAGACGCGAACAGCGAGTTCGAGAAGGATGCCATCCGGCGACTCGTGCAGCCGCTGCGCGATCCAGCTGTCGGGCTCGTCTGCGGCCGCCTGCGGCTCCACTCCCCTCTTGGAGCACCGGTGGCCGAAGGCGCGTACTGGAAGCTCGAGAGCATGCTCAAGCTGTACGAGTCGCGCCGCGGCTGCGTGATGGGAGCGAACGGCGGCATCTACGCGGTCCGCAAGCAGCTCTTCCCGCCGCTCCCCGCGGGCACCGTGGTCGACGACTTCGTCGCCGCGCTGCGGGTGCTGCAGAGCGGGTACGAGGTCCGATACGAGCCCGAGGCCGTCGCCCACGAGGAGACCGCGCCCGGCCACGCGGACGAGTACAAGCGCCGGGTGCGCATCGCGGCGGGCGGGTTCCGCGCGCTGGCGCAGTTCCGGGCCCTGCTCTCGCCCCGGCACGGGTTCACCTCCTTTGCGCTCTGGTCGCACAAGGTCCTGCGCTGGTTCGTGCCGCAGGCTCTGGTCATCGCCCTGGCGGCGAACGCGATGCTCGCTCCGCACAGCCGGTTCTTCTCGGCGGTGCTGTTCGCGCAGTGCGGCGGGTATCTCCTCGCAGCCCTCGGGCTCCTCGGCCTGAGCCCGCGCAAGCTCGGCAAGCTCCCGGACGCGGCAGCCCACTTCGTGGAGATGAACGCGGCGCTCCTGGTCGGATTCTGGCGCTTCAGCCGCGGACAGCAGGGCCAGACCTGGACGCGGACCGAGCGCGCCAAGGCAGCCTGACGCGGTAGGCGGCGTCGGCGCGGCCGAGCACGAACGCGCCGAAGCAGAGCGCCAGGACGAGGTGGTCGAGGGCGGCTCCGAAGTACTGCCAGAGCGGAACGCCTTTGCCGGGGTAGTTCGCGGAGAAGAGGAGGGCGAGCATGAACACGAGGCCGCACGCGCTCGCGAGACGGACGCAGATCCCGAGGACCAGCGCGACCCCGATGGCGAGCTCGCCCAGCGCGACGATCCACGCCCAGGTGCGTTCGTGGCCCAGGATGGGACCTCGCAGGACGGGAACGAGGAAGGGATACGCGCCGCCCTGCAGGAACCGCTCGATCCAGTAGCGGAACCCGGAGTCGACGAACTTCGAGTCGGCGACCTTGTACCCTCCGAAGATGAGGAACAGCGCGCCCACCGCGATGCGCAGGAGCGCCAGCGCGCGATCGTTGCGGGAGGGCTTCATCGCTCGTTGCTCGCGGTGGAGTCACCTGTCCCGGGACGGGTGCCCGGCAAAAAAGAGGCCCGGCTGTCTCACCCAGCCGGGCCGAGGTGGTGACCCCAACGGGATTCGAACCCATGTTTGAGGCGTGAGAGGCCTCCGTCCTAGGCCACTAGACGATGGGGCCAGCGCGCTTCTCCGTATGCTCCAGCCTTCGGCTTCCGCCCGTCGCAGGCAGAGCCCGCTCCTCCGCGAAGTCGGAGGCGACGCTTCGCATCGCTCCGGGCGCCTGTCAAGTCCCGGGACGGGTAGCCATGACGCGCACTTAGAGGCTGGCCAGGTACTGCGCGAGGTTCCCGATGTCCTCGTCCGACAGCGTCTTCGCCACCGCCGTCATGGTGCCCGCGTCGTTCGTCCGCGCCTTCGACCGGAACGCCTTGAGCTGGCGCACGACGTACTCGGGGTGCTGCCCCGCCACTCGCGGCACCTCGTTCTGGCCGGCGAACTCCCCCAGGTGACACATCGTGCAGAGCGTCTCCGCTGCCTTCCTCTTGCCCGCCGCGACCCGCTCCTGGTTCGGCTGGAACGGAACGCTCGACTCACCGGCGCCGACGCGCGGCGCCTTCGGTCGCTGGGCGGCATAGAAGGTGGCCAGGTCGCGCATGTCGTCCGGGGTCAGAGGCTGCACCGCCGGCGTCATCATGTCGTGCGAGCGCCGCCCCGCTTTGTAGTCCTTGAGCTGGATGTACACGTAACGGGCCGTCTGGCCGGCCAGGATCGGATAGTCGGTGATCACCGAGTTCCCGTCCGCGCCATGACAGCCCGCGCAGTACACGGCCTTCGCCCGGCCGGCCTCGATGTCGGCGTCCGCCACGGCCGGGAACCCGGCGCAAAGCGCGGCGCAACCAGCGGCAAAAGCCGCCAACCTCGAGACCACGGGCCGTTTCCGGGAGGCCCGCCGACGCCCTGGCCTCCCGGGATCGCGGATGCTCATTCAGCGAGCGAGAATACCAGCACGCTATTCCCGCGCTTGAAATCGATCTGCGTATTGCCTCCGGCAGCGACCGCCACGTACTGCTTGCCGTCGACCATGTACGTGACGGGCGGCGCGTTGACGCCGGCTCCGCACTGGAACGACCAGAGCAGCTCCCCCGTCTTCGCGTTGTAGGCCTTGAACAGGCCGTTTCCTTCGCCGGTGAAGACGAGGTCGCCCGCCGTCGCGGTGATGCCGCCGATCATCGGCTGATCGGTCTTCACCTGCCAGGCGAGCTTCCCGGTATGGACGTCCACCGCCGTCACGTTCCCGGTCTGCGGCTCGTTCGGGATGGTCTTGAACGCCCCTCCCAGCCACAGCTTCCCATCCGGATACTGGGCCGGCTCGACGTGGTACGTCATCGGCTGGACCAGGTTCACCGCGTACGCCAGCTCGAGCTTGGGCGAGTACGCCATCGGCGACCACTCGACGCCGCCGTTCGCGCCGAGCGCCATCCGCTCTCCCTTCGAGCTCGGCAACGTCCAGCGCCCCTCCTGCGGCACCATCGCATCCGAGAAGCGGATGAGCTTCCCGTCGTTGCGATCGTGCACGTAGACGTGCCCCGTCTTCCCGGCATGGATGACCGCCGGGACGACCTTCCCGGTCTTGTCCTTCGCGTCGACCAGGATGGCCGGGCTCACCGCGTCGAGGTCCCAGACGTCGTGCGCGATGTATTGGTAGTGCCACTTGTACTTACCGCTATCGAGATCGATAGCAACCAGTGAATCGGTATACAGATTGTCGCCCGGCCGCTCCGTTCCGTACAGATCGGGCGACGGATTGCCGACCGCGAAGAAGACGGTGCGCGTCTTCAGATCGACCGTCGGCGTCATCCACACTCCGCCGCCGAGGGTGCTCTCGAACTTGCGTCCGGCCTTGTCGAGCTGCGCCTTCTCGGCCGCGATGTCCCGGTGCATCTCGTGGCCGGTGGCGTCCTGGGTCGCCCACACGCCCTCGCTGCCCTGATCGGGAATCGTGTAGAAGGTCCAGAGCAGCTTGCCGGTCTCCGCGTCGAAGGCCTTCACGAATCCGCGGATTCCGTATTCGCCGCCGTTCGTGCCGATGAGCACCTTGCCGTCGACCGCGGTGGGCGCCATCGTCTCGCTGTATCCCTTCTCCGGATCAGCGATCTGCGTCTGCCACGACATCTTGCCGGTCTTGTTGTCGAGAGCGACCAGCTTGGCGTCGAGGGTGCCGAGGAAGAGCTTGTCGCCCATCACCGCCACGCCGCGGTTGTTCGGGCCGCAGCAGAAGGTGGTGACCGCTCCCATCGGGTGCTTGTAGTGCCAGAGCTCCTGGCCGCTCGTCGCATCGACGGCGTAGACGTGGTCGTACGAGGTCGTGACGTACATGACGCCGTCGACGACGATGGGCGAGGTCTCCATCGACTCGACCACCGCGGTCTGGAAGACGAAAGCAGGTCGCAGCTTCTTGACGTTGCCGGTGTTGATCTGATCGGCCTTCGAATACCGCGTCTGCGTGTAATCCTTGTTTGGGTGCAGCCAGTTGCGCTCGTCGCCGAGCGAGGCATTGAGCATCTCCTGCGAAACGGGCTTCGGCACCCTGGCAAAGCCCGTCTGCGCGCCGGTGGAGTTGGCACCGGCCCCCGCAGTGACTTCCTTGCTGCCTGACTGCTTTTCCGATCCCGACGTGGTGGCGCAGCCGCTGAAGACGATGGCCAGAAACACCGTCGCGTACGCCAGAGCACGAGCCGGGAACGCATGCGCATGAGTCATCGCGTCGTCCCTCCTCGATATCGCGGAAGAAACTGTCGCGTAGCTTACATCTCCGGCGAAAGCAAGCAGCCCGAATGGGGCGAATCGGCCCCCAAAAGGCGAGAGGCCTCCTTCGCACCAGGCGAAGGAAGCCTCATCGTAACCGGGTTTTCGTTGAAATCCGCTAGCAGGCGCCCAACCAAAACCCGATCAGAAAGACGGCGCCCCCCCTGCCGCTAGCCAGCAAAGAGACTGTACGAGTACAGGCCGGCTGACGTCAATGGTCCGTGGTCGATAAGTAACGCGTCATGCAAAACGCTCGTTGAGCGCGTCACTTGCCGTGTTGCGGCTTTGTTTCGTCGCGAGCGAGCACGAATACTCTTACCTCGCCCTTTACATTTTCGTAAAGATTGGCGCCTTCCCATTCCGAACCGGCGGTCCGGTTCTCGATGTGGATCGCGCGAATTCCGGATTGATTTCGGAGAGTTGAACGCGGGAACTTCGCCGGCGGATACACGGACCGGTACCAACGCACCGCGTCCTCCCACGTTTGCGGCAGCCGGTACCGATCGTCGTCCACCTTTACCGCGCCGTCCGGAAGCGAGAAGCCGCGAGCCTTGAATCCGCCTGCGGCGAGAAGCGCCGCGAGGAGCAGTGCGATGCGCATCTTCAGCCTCCGATCCGCGAGAGCGCCGCGTCGATCCGCAACAGCGACTCCTCGCGCCCGAGCAGCACGATCGTCTCGAACAAGGGCGGGCTCACCGTGCTGCCCGTGATCGCCACTCGCACGGGCTGGGCGACCTTCCCGAGGCCGAGTCCCTTCTGCGCGGCGAGATCGCGAAACCCCGCCTCGAGCGCATGGGCCCCCGATCCGATGTGCTCCGCCACGAGCCTGCGGGCCTCCTGGAGGAGCGGGCGGGTCTCGGGCGTCAGGTTCTTCTTCGCCGCGGCCTCGTCGAAGGAGACGCCGCTGCGGAAGAAGGGAGCGAGCTGATCCGCCATCTCGACCAGGGTCTTCGCGCGCTCGACGAGAAGGGGCAGGATCTTCGAGAGCCGCTCCGGGTCCGCCGTGACGCCGCGCGCCTCGAGCAGCGGCTGGACGTGCCCCCTCAGCTCCGGAAGCGGCGCCCGCTTGATCCACTGCTGATTCAACCAGAGCAGCTTCTCCGGGTTGAAGACGCCGGCCGTCGCGCCCACGTGCTCCCAGTCGAACTTCTCGACCAGCTCCTCGGGGGTGAAGATCTCCTGATCCCCGTGCGACCAGCCGAGGCGCGCCAGATAATTGTTCAAAGCGTGGGGCAGGTAGCCTTCGTCGCGATATTGCAAAACGCTCACCGCGCCGTGCCGCTTCGATAACCGCTGCTTGTCCGCGCCCAGGATCATCGGCAGGTGCGCGAACACGGGCACCGGATACCCGAGGGCCTGGTACATGAGGATCTGCCGGGGCGTATTCACGATGTGATCGTCGCCGCGGGCGACGAGCGTGATCTCCATCGTCACGTCGTCGACGACGGCGCCGAAATTGTAGAGGGGGACGCCGTCCGCGCGGAGGATCACCTCGTCCTGCAGCTCCTTGTGCTGGGTCGAGATGTCGCCCTTGACCAGATCGCGAAAAGTCGTCGCGCCCTCGTCGGGCATGCGGAACCGCACCACCGCGCCCGCCGTGCCCTTGGCGATGCCGCGGCCGCGGCACGTTCCCGGATACTTGAATCCGCGCTTTTCCTTCGCCGCCTGCTCGCGCAGCTTGTCGAGCTCCTCCCTGGTGCAGACGCAGCGATAGGCCCGCCCCTTCGCGATCAGATCCTCTGCGTGCTTCTCGTACGTGGCGAGACGCTGCGTCTGGAAGTAGGGGGCGTGCGGACCCTCGACGCCCGGCCCCTCGTCCCAGTCGAGGCCGAGCCATTTCATGCTGTCGAGGATGGCCTGCACCGACTGCTCGGTCGAACGCTCGCGATCGGTGTCCTCGATGCGGAGGATGAAGGTGCCCTTCACCTGCCGCGCCCAGAGCCAGTTGAAGAGCGCGGTCCGGGCTCCTCCGATGTGCAGATATCCCGTCGGCGACGGAGCGAAGCGGACGCGGACGGGAGGCATGGGGCTGCGGCCATAACAGACGCTGCCTGCGACTTCAACGGGAGGACGCCGCAGGCCGGAGCATTGGAGGCGAGCGGGCTTTGCGATGCGTCGAAAGTCGCGGAGGCCGGGCGGGAGCATACGTCGTGGCGCCCGCGGCGGCGCTCTGCTACCAACCCGCGGCATGCATCTCGCCGTCGTCTTCTTCTTCGCCACCGCCGCCGTCTCCCCGCACGGAGCGGTCGCCACCGCGCATCCCCTCGCCAGCGAAGCAGGCGCGTCGATGCTACGGCGCGGCGGCAACGCCGTCGACGCGGCGGTCGCGGCGGCGTTCGCGCTCTCCGTGGTCGAGCCGCAATCGAGCGGGATCGGAGGCGGCGGCTTCGCCCTCGTCTACACGGCGCGCGACAGGCAGGTGCACATCGTCGATTTCCGCGAGGTCGCGCCGGCGGCCGCCCGGCCCGACATGTACCTTCGCGACGGCCAGGCGCGGCAGGAACTCGCGAACGCGGGGGCCCTGTCCGTCGCCGTTCCCGGCGCGGTCCGCGGCTACGTCCAGTTGCTCGAGCGCTGGGGAAAGCGGCCGCTGCGCGAGGTGCTC
>JBJMQD010000094.1:0-4562 GCA_045802855.1 Myxococcales bacterium
CCGGACCAGACGCAGAAGCAGATCTACGACAACGACATCGAGAAGCACCTCACCCGCGGCAAGGCGCTCTTCTTCGCGCACGGGTTCAACATCCACTACGGGCAGATCAAGCCCGGGCCTGGAGTGGACGTGGTGCTCATCGCCCCGAAGGCGCCAGGACATCTCGTTCGCCGCCTCTACACCGAAGGGCAGGGCACGCCGGCGTTGATCGCCATTCACCAGGACGCGAGCGGCGCGGCGAAGGAGCTCGGCCTCTCCTACGCCCGGGCCCTCGGCGCGACTCGCGCGGGCGTCCTCGAGACCACCTTCAAGGAGGAGACCGAGACCGATCTCTTCGGCGAGCAGGCGGTCCTCTGCGGCGGGCTGACGGCGCTCGTGCAGGCCGGCTTCCAGACCCTGGTCGATGCGGGCTACCAGGAAGAGAGCGCGTACTTCGAGTGTCTCCACGAGATGAAGCTCATCGTCGACCTCATGTACGAGGGCGGCATGGCGTGGATGCGGCACTCCATCAGCGACACCGCCGAGTACGGCGACTACACGCGCGGACCTCGCGTCATCAACGACGTGGTCAAGGCGGAGATGAAGAAGATCCTGAAGGAGATCCAGAACGGCGAGTTCGCCAAGGAGTGGATCCTGGAGAACCAGGCCGGCCATCCCGTCTTCGACAAGCAGCGGGACCAGGCCAAGACCGCCCGCATCGAGGAGGTCGGGGCCCGGCTGCGCGAGATGATGAGCTGGATCAAGAACTCGAAGAAGGACACGAGCGATCCGGGGCGGGTGATCGACTACCCGCTGGCGAGCGGGGCGGTTTGATTTTCCGGGCGCCGGCGGTTCCACAGCCGGCGCCCTTTCATTTTCCAAAACTGGAGCAGCAATGGAGACGAAGGCGATCTGGTTGAACGGCAAGCTCGTTGCGAAAGCGGACGCGACGCTGAATTTCCTCACCCCCGCGCTGCACTACGGCGTCGCGGTATTCGAAGGCATTCGCTGCTACGCGACGCCGCGCGGCCCGTGTGTGTTCCGCTTGCGGGACCACATCGAGCGGCTCTTCGATTCCGCGCGCGTGCTCGGTTTCCGCGAGCTTCCCTACACGGTCGATCAGATCGTCGACGCTTGCCTCGAGACGGTTCGGGCGAACGGGTTCGAGGAGTGCTACATCCGGCCGCTCATCTGGCTCGCCGAGGGCGGCTGGAACCTGACCGTCGACGGCGGCAAGCCGTACTTCGGCATCGCCGTATGGGAGTGGAAGCAGTACCTCGGAGCGGAGGCCGCCGACAACGGCGTGCGCGCGAACATCTCCACCTTCACCCGCCATCATCCGAACGTGATGATGACGAAGGCGAAGGTTTCCGGGAACTATCCCAACTCGGTGCTGGCGAAGACCGAGTCCCTGCGCCTCGGCTTCGACGAGGCCATCATGCTCGATGCCCAGGGCATGGTGGCGGAGTGCACCGGGGAGAACATCTTCGTCGTCCGCAAGGGCAGGATCTACACGCCCCCGGACGGGACCATCCTCGAGGGCCTCACCCGCGACGCGATCCTCCGCCTCGGCGAGGATCTCGGGTACGAGGTGGTCGCGAAGCCCATCTCCCGCGATCAGCTCTACATCGCCGACGAAGTGTTCGTCTGCGGAACGGCCGCCGAGGTGATCGGTCTGCGGGAGATCGACTTCCGCACCATCGGGGCAGGCAAGACCGGCCCGATCACGCGCGAGTTCCAGGCCGCGTACACGGCGCTCGTGCGCGGCAAGCATCCTCGTTCGGAGGAGTGGCTCTCTCCCGTGAACGGAGAGTCGTTCCAGGACGAGGTACCGGATTTCGCCGATGCGCCGAAGAAGGGGCACTCCCGCGGCGCAGATACAGCCGCCTCGCGGCACCGCGGTGAAACGGTCGAGGTCGTTTCCGGCCGTGGTCTCGCCACGACCAAGCCGGAGCGCAGCTAGATCTACTTTTTAGAGCGGTTCCTCGCGCGCACGATTGCGCGGGGAACCGTCGCCGGGCGAGTCTTCCGGCGCGATGAAAAAAGCCCTCCTCGGCGCCGTCGTGGCCCTGGGCCTGGCCGCGATCGGCTGGGTCCTCCTCGGACGCAGCCGCGAGTCGTCCGGTCACTTCCTGCTCGACGTCCGGGCTCCGTCGCAGGGGCGGGGATTCTCCTCCGCCCTCGAGCAGACGGTGGGAGCGCCCCTGCGGCCGGGTCACAAGCTGAAGCTCTTGCCGAACGGGAAGGTGTTCGACGAGCTGACCTCCGCGATTCGCGAGGCGCGGCAGAGCGTGAACATCGAGATGTACATCTGGTCGCACGGACGCGCCTCGACGTCCGTGATCTCCGCGCTCCGCGAGCGTCGCAAAGGCGTCGCCTGCCGCGTCCTGCTCGACGCCGAAGGAAGCATCAGCCGCGGCGACGAGGTCGACAAGGATCTCCGCGACGTCGAGTGCTCGATGCTCCTCTTCCGCAAGGCGACGGCGATCTTCGCCCGCAACCACCGCAAGGTGGCGGTGATCGACGGGCGCATCGGGATCACCGGCGGCTTCGGCGTCGACGACAAGTGGCTGGGCGACGCCCAGGACGAGGACCACTGGCGCGACACCAACGTCCGCGTCGAGGGAACCGCGGTGAGCGACATGCAGGAGGCGTTCGCGGAGGATTGGCAGGAGGCGGGCGGCGGGCTCCTTCCGCCCGACGATTTTCCCGACCAGCCGAAGGCTGGCTCGGTGCCCGCCGCCTTCGTGCGCAGCACCGCCTCGCCGGTGGTGACCCGGGCAGAGCGCTTGACCCAGCTCGCCATCGACTCGGCCCACCAACGTCTTTTCATCGAGAACGCCTACTTCGTCCCGGGAAAGCCGGTACTGGAGCTACTCGGCCGGCGGGCGAAGGAAGGCGTCGACGTCCGGCTCCTGGTGCCGGGCCGGCAGAGCGACTCCAAGCTGTCGTTCCTCTATCAGCAGCGCGAGTACCGCAATCTCCTCAAGTCCGGGACCCGCGTCTGGGAGTTCCAGCCGACGATGATGCACGCGAAGACGATGGTGGTCGATTCGTCGCTGGTCATCATCGGGTCCGTCAATCTCGATCCGCTCTCCTTGAACAAGCTCGAGGAGGCAGCGCTGGTCGCGGAGGATCCGGCGCTCGCATCGGAGCTGGCCCGGCTCTTCGATGACGACGTGGCGCGGTCGAAGGAGCAACACTGACCCGGGCTCCGCCGCGGACGCGCGTGCTACGCGGCCTGACCCGCCCAGATCAGCTCCAGGAACGTCGCTCGGCGCCGCGAGAGGAGCGCCAGCAGACATCGCAAGTACGAGCGCAGACCAAAGCTCCGGACGATGCAGCCACCGTTGCGGAGCACTTCCTTTCCGGTGATGAGTCCCTCAATCATGGTCACCATCTCTGCACGGGTCATGCCGCGCACATCGCACGACCGGAGCAAGGCCAATCGGCGGCATGGCTTTCGCGCAAGTGCAACGCCCGGCGGACAAACGCACCCGTCTTCGAGAAGGTTTGCAGGATTGCGGTGCGTTGCATTCCTGCAACGCAGCGCCGACACGCCGGGTTGAGCTCCCGGCGGAACGAGCGCGCGCGGCTGACACGGGCGTCCCGACGTGGCACCTATTGACGGATGACCCGATTCGACGTGGTTGCCTTCGATCTCTACGGCACGCTGCTCGACGTTCGCGGCCTCGCGGGCGCCCTGGAGAAGCATCTCGGTCCGACCGCGGCGGAGATCCTCACCCGCTGGCGCAAGGCCCAGCTCGAGCGCACCTGGGAGCTGAACCGCGATGCCAAGTACGCGTCGTGGGATCGCGTCACCGCGGAGGCGCTCGAGCACGTCGCCCCCAGCGTACCGCTCGCTGCGCGAGCCGGCGCGTGCGACGAGTGGATCACCGTGCCGCCGTACCCGGAGACGGGCGGGGCGCTAGCGTCGCTGCGAGCGGCCGGGATCAAGACCGCGGTGCTGTCGAACGGCACTGCCCCGATGATCCGCGCCGCGCTCTTGCACGCGGACCTGCACGTCGACGTGGTCCTCAGCGTCGACATCGTGCGCGTCTACAAGCCCGACCCGCGCGTCTACGCCCTTCTCGACGATCTCGGCCCGCGCGAGCGCACGCTGTTCGTCAGCGCCAACGGCTGGGACGCGGAAGGCGCCAAGCGAGACGGGCGCACCGTCGCCTTCGTCGACCGAGGCAACCCGCCGCCGGGTGTCGAGCCGGACTTCAAAGCACGCAACCTGCGCGAGCTATGCGACCAGATCGCGCCGCCCGACTGGCGCGCGCACGGGGTCCGGATCGTCAAAGGGTCCGAGCTCGACACGAACACGCCGCAGACGCCTGGAATGAACCGCGCCGCCGCCATCACCTACGCTCGCGCCGGCGCCGAGAAGCTCTGGGCCGGGACGGTGAAGATCCACGCCAACGCGAAGACGGGCGCGCACCATCACGGCCCCGTGGAGAGCGTCATCTACGTGGTGTCGGGCAAGGCCCGGATGCGCTGGGGCGATCGGCTGGAGTTCACGGCCGAGGCCGGTCCGGGCGACTTCATCTACGTGCCGCCCTACGTCCCGCACCAGGAGA
>JBJMQD010000126.1:0-8758 GCA_045802855.1 Myxococcales bacterium
CAGCGCGATCCGCACCGCGTCCTCCGTGGGCAGAGCGTACGTCTCGTCGAGGGAGTTGGTGTGCAACGATTGCGTGCCGCCCAGCACCGCGGCGAGCGCCTGCAGCGCCGTGCGCACCACGTTGTTGTACGGCTGCTGCGCCGTCAGGGACACTCCGGCGGTCTGCGCGTGCGTGCGCAGCGTCATGCTGATCGGCTTCTTCGCGCCGAAGCGGTCGCGCATGGTCCGCGCGTAGATGCGGCGCGCGGCGCGGAACTTGGCGATCTCCTCGAAGAAGTCGTTGTGCACGTCCCAGAAGAAGCTCAGCCTGGGCGCGAAATCGTCGACATCCATGCCGCGCTTCTTGCACTCTTCGACGTAGCCGAAGCCGTCCGCCAGCGTGAACGCGAGCTCCTGGATCGCCGTCGCTCCGGCCTCGCGGATGTGGTAGCCGCTGATCGAAACCGGATGCCACTTTGGCATGTGCTTCGCCGTGTACTCGATCATGTCCACGACGACTCGCGTCGCCGGACGCGGGCCCACCACCCACTCCTTCTGCGCGATGTACTCCTTGAGCACGTCGTTCTGGATGGTGCCGCCGAGCTTCTCCTGACCGACGCCCTGCTTCTCGCCGACCACGACGTAGCAAGCGAGCGCGAAGATGGCGCTCGCGTTGATGGTCATCGAGGTGGTGACGCGATCGAGGGGAATGCCGGAGTAGAGGATTTCGAAGTCCTTCAAAGTCGAAACCGCGACGCCTTCCTTGCCGACTTCGCCTCGCGACATCGCGTGATCGGCGTCGTAGCCCATCAGCGCCGGCATGTCGAAAGCGGTCGACAACCCGGTCATCCCGTGCTCGAGGAGATATTTGAACCGCTTGTTCGTGTCCTCGGGCGACCCGAATCCGGCGAACTGGCGCATCGTCCAGAGGCGGCCGCGATACATGCTCGGCTGGGGACCGCGAGTGTACGGAAACCGGCCGGGCAAGCCGAGATCGCGCAGGTATCCTTCGACGTCGGCTTCCGACGGCGATCCGCCGTCGAGCGGTGTGAGAACGTCCGGGATCGGAACGCCCGAATCGGTATGGAATTCGCTTCGCCGGAGCGGCGCCTTCTGCGCTGCCCGGGCGATGTCTTCCTGCCGCCAGCTCGCAAGCTCGTCGCGCAGCCTGTCGGTCGCTCCTTCTAGCTTCTTCGGGTCGGCCATGACGGCCAGATAACACGGAGCCGGAGGCCGGCCAACGCGGCGTGCCGCGCTCTTGTCAATGCGCAGATTCTTGCCATGACGCTGCTGAATGCCGCCGCTACGGGCGCGATGGGACTGGTCGCGGGGATGTCGCTCGCGCAGCACGCGCCGGAGCATGGGCCTGTCGAACGCTCCCCTTGGCGGGAGGCCGCCGGAGTGGCCGCGGCCGCGCTCGCCATCGCCGCCGCGATCACCGGATGGCGCTCGAAGGCGCGAGCCCCGCTCGTCGCCTCGGCGGCTCTCGCGGTCGCCCGCTCCGCGGCCGGGACCGAACGCGTGCCGATGCATTTGCGAAGGAACGAGATCGTCTCCGGCGAGACGGAGCTCATCCGCCTGTATCGCCGCGACGCGAGGCTTTCCGGACTCCGCGCCCTCCTCGAGGCGGCGACGCTCGGATCGCTGCTCTTCGCCTCGGCGCGAGCCTGAGCGCGCCGCTCACTTCAGGACTTCGCGCGCGATGACGTAGCGCTGCACCTCGCTCGTGCCCTCGTAGATCGTGGTGACCCGCACGTCGCGGTAGTGCCGCTCGACGGCGAATTCGGAGATGTACCCGTAGCCGCCGTGGACCTGCACCGCCACGTCGCAGGCGCGATTCGCCCTCTCGGTCGTGAAGACCTTCGCCATGGAAGCTTCGCGCGTGAACGCTCTCCCGGCCTCCTTGAGCGCCGCGGCCCGCAAGACGAGAAGCTGCGCCGCGGCGAGGTCCGTCGAGACGTCGGCCAGCATGAAACGGATGGCCTGGTAATCTCCGATCGGCTTGCCGAAGGCGCGTCGATCCTTCGCATACTGGATCGACTCATCGAGCGCGGCGGTTGCGATCCCGAGCGCCTGCGAGGCGATGCCGATCCTGCCGCCGTCGAGCGCGGAGAGGGCGATGTGGAAGCCGTCGCCGGGGCTGGCGAGCATGGCACTCGCCGGCACCCGAACGTCCTCCAGGGTGAGCGGTACCGTGCTCGACGCCCGTAGCCCCATCTTGTCCTCGTGGCGCCCGGCGTGGAGCCCCTTCGCGCCGCCTTCGACGAGGAATGCGGAGATGCCGCGCGCGGGTCTGTCCGCGGCCGCTTCCGTGCGCGCCCAGACGATGAGCACGCCGGCGCGGTCGCCCGAGGTGATCCACTGCTTCGAGCCGTTCAGGACGTAATCCGTCCCGTCGCGCCGCGCGCTGGTGAGCAGGCTCGCCGCGTCGGAGCCGCTCTGGGGCTCGGAGAGCGCGAAGCTCGCCGCCACGAACCGGCCGCTGGTGATCTCCGGTACGTACCGTTTCTTTTGATCTTCGTTACCGAATCGGCAGATGGTCTCCGCAACCATGTTGTTGACGCCCATGGTGACCGCGGTCGACGCGCAGCCCTGCGCGATCTCCTTCATCGCCAGCGCGTGCGCGACCGCTCCCGCCGCGGCCCCGCCGTACTCCTCGGGGACGTTGACGCCCATGAGTCCCAGCTCGGCGAGCTCCGCGAGCTGCGCGGCGGGAAAGCGGGACTCGCGATCGAGCTCTCCCGCCATGCGCTTCAACACCGCTTGCGCGTAGTTGCGCGCGGTGTCCCGGACGAGGCGCTGGGATTCCGAAGGCTCGAACATCCCTGTCACTTGAAGAGCAGGTTGGAGATGACCACCCGCTGGATCTCGCTCGTCCCCTCGTAGATCTCGGTGATCCGCGCGTCGCGGAAGTGACGCTCGGCGTCCATCTCTTTGGAGTAGCCCATGCCGCCGTGGATCTGCACAGCCTTGTCCGCCACCCGGTGGGCGGTCTCACTGGCGAAGAGCTTGGCCATGCTCGACTCGCGCGTGTGGCGCACCCCCTGGTCCTTCAGCCAGGCCGCGCGCAGGACGAGAAGCCGCGCCGCATCGAGCTCGGTCGCCATGTCGGCGAGCATGAACTGGATGGCCTGGTGGTGGGAGATCGGCACGTCGAAGGTCTTGCGTATCTTCGAATAGTCGCGCGCCTCCTCGAACGCCGCGCGACCGATGCCAATCGCCTGGGCGCCGATCCCGATGCGGCCGCCGTCGAGCGTGGACATGGCGATCTTGAACCCGTCGCCCTCGTTCCCGAGCCGCTGGGAGGCGGGTACCTCCATGTTCTCGAAGAAGATCGTGCACGAGGGCGACGCGCAGATGCCGAGCTTGTCGTCGGCCTTCTGGCGCAGGAAGCCCGGGGTGGACGTCTCCAGGACGAACGCGGTGATCCCCTTCGCGCCCTTGGAGAGATCGGTCATCGTGAAGAGCACGATGCCGTCGGCGACGGGTCCGTTGGTGATCCAGTTCTTCGTGCCGTTCACGACGTAGACGTCGCCCTTCTTCACGGCGGTCGTGCGCTGCTCCGCGGCGTCGCTTCCCGCTTGCGGCTCCGTGAGCCCGAAGCACCCGAGCTTCTCGCCCCGCGCGTAGGGCGTGAGGAAGCGCTCCTTCTGCTCGGCGGTGCCATACTTCGCGACCGGGTCGCAGTAGAGGGAATTGTTCACGCTCAGGGTGACGCCGGTGCTCGCGCACCCGCGGGAGATCTCCTCGATGGCGAGCGCGTAGGCGACGTTGTCCATGCCCGCGCCGCCCCACTCGGTGGAAACGGCGACCCCGCCGAGCCCGAGCTCGAATGCCTTCTTCAGCGCCTCGGCGGGAAACCGATGCTCGTGATCCCACTTCTTGGCGTGGGGGCGAAGCTCCTTGTCGGCGAACTCGCGACAGGTGTCGCGCAAGAGGCGCTGCTCTTCGGTCAGATCGATCTGCATCAGGCTTCCTGCGCGAGGAGGTTTCTGGCGATGACCATGCGCTGGATCTGGCTCGTCCCTTCGTAGATCTGGAGGAGCTTCGCGTCCCGCATCAGCTTCTCGACCGGATAGTCCTTCGTATAACCGTACCCGCCGAAGACCTGCACGGCATCGGTCGCCACCGCCATCGCGCTGTCGGCTCCGAACGCTTTCGCGTAGCTCGACTCGATGGCGTCGAGCTTGCCCTGCCCGATGCTCCAGGCGGCCTTGAGCATGAGGAGCCGCGTCGCCTCGTACTTCATGGCCATCTCGGCGAGCATGAACTGCACAGCCTGGAACTGCGCGATGGGCTGGCCGAACGCCTTGCGCTCGAGCGCGTAGCGGCGGCTCTCGTCGAGCGCGCGGCGCATGATCCCGGTCGCCCCCGCCGCGATCCAGGGCCGTGAGCGGTCGAACGTCTTCATCGCCACCTTGAACCCTTCGCCCTCGCCCCCGACCAGGTTCTCGCGGGTCAGCTTCACGTCCTCGAAGAGCACGTCGGTGGTGTTGGAAGCCCGCTGGCCGAGCTTGTCCTCCTTCTTGCCGACGCTCACGCCAGGGAGGTCGCGGGGGACGACGAAGCAGGTGATGCCCTTGTGGCGATCCTTGGGGTCGCCGAGCCGCGCGAAGACCGTGTACCAGGAAGCGTACCCGCCATTCGTGATCCAACGCTTCTGCCCGTCGAGGACGTACTCGCTTCCGGAGCCGGGAACCTTCCGCACCGCCGTGCGCATGCCGGCGACGTCGCTTCCGGCGTCGGGCTCGCTGCAGCAGTAGGCGGCGAAGAGGGGCTCTTCGGTGAGGATCCCGAAATAGTGCCGTTTCTGCTCCTCGTTCCCGGCGAGGACGAGAGGCATGCAGGCGAGGTTGTTCGCGGCGAGAGTCGTGCCGACCCCGGCGCAGCCGTAGTTGACCTCCTCCATCATCAGCACGTGGTCGAGGCAGGAGAGGCCGAGCCCTCCGTACTCGGACGGGATCTCGACGTTCATCAGGCCGAGCTCCCATCCTTCCTTGCAGATCTCCATCGGGAAGGTGCCGTGCTCGTCGAGCTTCTGCGCGACCGGGATGATCCGCTCGCGGGTGAACTTGCGGGCCGTCTCGACGAGCTGCCTCTGCTCCTCGCTGATGCTGAAGTCCATCCGCCTATCTTCCCACGAACCGGGCCGGCCGCTTCTCCAGGAATGCCTTCATGCCTTCCGCACGATCCTGGGTGTCGAAGAGGAGCGCGAACGTCTCCGCCTCCTGCCGGTTCGCCGCCCGCAGCGGCATGTCGTAGCCGCGCTCGACGAGCCGCTTGGCGCGGCCGATGGCGAGGGGTCCGCGCTGCGCGATCTTCTCCGCCACCTTCCTGCAATGATCGAGGAGCTCTTGCTGCGGCAGGACCGCGTTGAGGAGCCCGATGCGCAGCGCGGTCTGCGCGTCCACCATCTCGCCCGTGAAGATGATCTCCTTCGCCCGCAGCTTTCCGACGAGCCGCACGAGGCGCTGCGTGCCGCCGAATCCGGGAGTCACCCCGAGCGTCACCTCGGGAAGGCCGAGCTTGGCGTTCTCGCTGCCGAAGATCATGTCGCAGGCGACCGCGAGCTCGAGCCCTCCGCCGAGCGCATAGCCGTTCACCGCCGCGATGGTGGCGCAGGGAATGTCCTCGAGGAGCGCGGTGAGGACGTGCCCGAGCTCGCTGAACTCTCTCGCGGTCCAGGGCGTCATCGGCGCCATCTCGGCGATGTCGGCCCCGGCGACGAACGCCTTGTCGCCCGCGCCGGTGAGGATGATCGCGCGGCTCTGATCGGCAAGCTCGCGGACCGCTCCGGTCATCTCGCGCAGCGTCTTGCCATTGAGCGCGTTCAGCGACTTCGGCCGGTTGACGGTGAGGATGGCGACAGGCCCTTCGCGGGCAACCAGGATGTTCTCGTAAGCCATGGGGGACCTCAGTAGGTGTAGAACCCGCGCTTCGTCTTCCGCCCGAACCACCCCGCGTCGACGTACTGCCGCAGGAGCGGAGAGGGCCGGTACTTGTCGTCGCCGAGCCCCTTGTGGAGCACCTCGGCGATGTACAGGCAGGTGTCGAGGCCGATGAAATCGGCGAGCGCGAGGGGCCCCATCGGCACGTTCGTCCCGAGCTTCATCGCGGTGTCGATGTCCTCCGCCGAGGCAAGCCCTTCCTGCAGGGCGAAACAGGCCTCGTTCAGCATGGGGATGAGGATCCGGTTGACGATGAAGCCGGGCATGTCCTTGGAGAGGACGGTGGTCTTTCCCATCTTCTCCGCAAGCGATTTCGTCGCCTGATAGGTCGCGTCGCTCGTCTGCGCGCCGCGGATGATCTCCACCAGCTGCATCACGGGTACCGGATTCATGAAGTGCATGCCGATGACGCGTTCCGGCCGCTCGACGGTGGCGGCGATCTTGGTGATGGGAATCGAAGAGGTATTCGTCGCCAGGATGGCGTCGGGCCCGAGCGCCTTCGCCAGATCCTGGAACACCTTCTTCTTCACCGCCTCGTTCTCGGTGACCGCCTCGACGGCGAACTGCGCGTGAGAAGCCTCCTGGGCCGAGGATGCGCCCCTCACCCGCCCGAGGGCGGCTTCCGCCTCGTCGGCGCGGATCTTTCCCTTGCTCAAGGCGCGATCGAGTTGCGCCCGGATCCCGGCGAGTCCCTTCTGCAGGAATTCGGCCCCGACATCGACGAGGACGACGGAAAGACC
The DNA here is from genome assembly GCA_045802855.1 of Myxococcales bacterium. Lineage (GTDB taxonomy): Bacteria > Myxococcota > Myxococcia > Myxococcales > 40CM-4-68-19 > VBKO01. The sequence goes on from JBJMQD010000126.1 coordinate 6,668, forward strand.
GCTCTGCGCGGCGACCTGGGCGATTCCCGCCCCCATCTGCCCCGCGCCCACGACGGCGAGCGTTTTCACTTCCATGTGCGGCCCTCCCGGGAGAGGGCGCGAGTCTAGGCGTGGGCGACCGGCAGTCAATCGATCATTGCTCCGCGTCGTGCCCTTTTCACTCGCGTCCGCCCCCTGTACGCTTCGGGCAGTGGAGATCCGCGTTTCGCAGGGGATCGTCGACGACGCCGCCGCCATATGCGGCGCTCTGCTCGCCGAGCTTCGGCTTCGCGTCGATTTCACGGGCGGCAGCGACGCGAAGACCGACGTGGTCGCCGTGGGCGGCTCGCTCGCCGCGACCCGGCCCCGGCGCGAGGTGGCGGCGCGCAAGCTGCGGGAGCTCGCGGAAAAGGGCGTCCTTCCGGACGGAGAGGAGAAATCGGTCCATCTCTTCCGCTGCCCGCAGGCGGTCGCGGAGCTTCTCGATCTGGTGAGTCTCGCCCCCGCCGAGTTGTGGTGCGCCGACGTACCGATCCTTCTCGACGCGGAGCGGGCGGGCTCCCTTCGCCTCCTCCTCGATCGCGAACCACGCCGATCGCTCTTGCGCGCCCTGCGCGGCATCTCGCACGAAGCGTCGCTCCAGGTGGCGCAGGAGCGCGACCGGCTGCGAATGGTGCAGGCGCTGCAGCGCGCCCGCCAGAACCACGCCTCGCTCGCCGCGGCGAGCGCGCGTCTGCGCCGCGAGGCGGTCCTCGGGGACGTCCTGCGCGTCATCGCCGACGAGCTGCGCAAGCTCGGCTTCGAGAGCGCCATGCTCCTCGCGGAGCAGGAAGGGCTCGTCGTCGCCCACCTCTCGCACCGCGGGCCCAAGCCGCAGGAGGCGCTGAAGCTCCTCGGCATCAAGCGGCTCTCGGAACTGCGCGACCATCCCGCCGATCCGGCCCGCTCGCCCCTTCTCGCCTCGCTCCTCGCGACTCCCGAGCCCGTCGTCGAAGTGGCGGCGCAGACCCTCCTCCGCGCGGTTCTCGGACGGAGGGTGAGCAAGCAGGTGCGCGAGGCGCTCGCCGAGACCCTGGCGCTCGACGACCTCATCGCGGCGCCGCTCCGCGGCGGAGGCGACGCGCCGCTCGGGATCCTCCTCGCGGCCCCGCTGCCCGGTCACGACCCCGACCTGGGAATCCTGGCCGCATTCGCCTTGCAGGCCTCCCTCGCTCTCGAGCGCGTCCGGATGCGGGAGAAAGTGCGCGAGCAGGCCCTCGTCATCGAGCGCGCGGTCGAAGGCCGGACCCGGGCGCTGCGCGAAGCGAACGAGCGGCTCCGCGACGCCGACCGGCGCAAGGACAACTTCCTCGCCAACGTCTCGCACGAGCTGCGCTCGCCGCTCGTGACGATGCTCGGGTACACCGACTTGCTTCTCGCCGAGAAGCTCGGGCCGGTGACGGACAAGCAGCGGCAGTGCCTGCAGATCGCCCGCTCCTCCGGACGCCGGCTGCGCGCTTTCATTGAGGAGCTGCTCGACTTCTCGCGCTTCGAACTGACCCGCGATTCGATGACCATCCAGCCGTTCATCGCGGAGGACGCCATCGCGCACGCGATCACCGCTCTCGCTCCCCGGTTCCTCGAGCGGCGGATCAGCGTGCGCAAGAAGTTCTCGCGGGATCTGCCGCCCGTGCTCGGGGACCGCGAGCGGGTCATCCAGGTGCTCACGAATCTGTTGATGAACGCCGAGAAGCACTGCCGCGACGGCGGCCGGATCGCGGTCTCCGCCGAGCAGCGTCCCGGCTTCCTGCAGATCTCCGTGCAGGACAACGGCTCGGGGATCGCGCCCGAGCACCTGGAGAAGATCTTCGATCGCCTCTACCAGGTGGGCGACGTGAAGGACGCTCGCCAGCAGCGCGAGGCAGGCCTCGGGCTCGGCCTCAACATCGTCAAGTCGATCGTGGAAGCGCACGGCGGCGAGGTTTCCGTCTCCAGCGCGATCGGCAAGGGATCGACCTTCACCTTCACCTTGCCGGCCGCGGACGTCCGCCCGGCCGCCGAGCGCATTCCGGCCGCGCAGTGAGACCCGCGGGGGCGGCCGGCCGGCGGTGCGTCATGCGATTGACCTGAAAT
>JBJMQD010000109.1:0-3137 GCA_045802855.1 Myxococcales bacterium
GACATCGATCCCTGGGGACAATGCGACGTGGTCCTCCATCGCGTCTTCGGGAGTGCGACGTCGCTCGGCGATGCCGCTCGAGCGAACCCCACCGCCTTCTTCACGCACCTTCGCGAGAACGCGAGCGCGTACCCCGACGCCTCCCTCGCGCTCTTCGAGGGCGGTTTCGGCGGAGCTCCTCGGGAACGGTGGCAGGGGTGGATGTGCCTCTTCCTCGTCGCTACGCTCGCCGCCGCGGCGGTGCGGATGCGCCGCTCGTGGCGACGCGCAGTGCGTGCTCCGGAGACCGGCCGCACCGCGCTCGTGGCGCTCGCAGTGCTGGTTCCGACCATCGCTTCGGCCATCCTCATCCAGCCGAGGGACCACTACCTCGTGATGCAAGGAGTGCTCGTGCCGCTCGTGTTCGTCGCGGTGACCGGTCGCGCCGCTCGCCGGTCGAGCGATGGTCCCGCTCCCGCCGGCCGCCCCGCGCTCGCCATCGCGGCTGCCGCGTCGATCGCCGCCGCATCGCCGGCGCTCGCGCCGCTACAGGCGAATCGCTCGCAGCCGCTCCTCGACCGGGTCCGCGCGCTTCGGGTGGTAGACGGCGGCTCCATGGCGGACCCGGTCGGAATCCTCGAGTTGGAGGGCGGGATCGACGCCTATCTCGGCACCGGCTTCCAGCGCGTGCTGCCCGACGAGCGCCGGCCGGAGGAATCGTTTTTCGAATTCCTGCGCCGCCGCCACGTCGCTGTCGTGGCCCTCGGTCCCGCGCTCGAGCGGCACCGTCTCTTTTCGCGGGATGAACAGTTCCAGGCTTTTGCTCGCGATCCCGAACGATTCGGCGGCCATCGACTCGCCGTTCCTTCTCTCGTCTTCACCTCCGCAGGCAGTTTGCCGCCGTGAAATGCGCGTCACCCGCTCCTGCGCGCCGGGTTCAATGGACGGTGTCGATCCGCGAGGTCTCTCCCTCGAGGACGACGTCCACCGGATATCCGTCGACGGCGCAGGGCGTCTCCTTCCAGACCTCGGATGACAGCCAGCGAACGAATACCTGGATCTCCACGCCACAGCCCAATACTTCGATTGGTTTGGCCGATACGAACCACGGCTTGTCGCGCAGCACCGCCAGCATGAGGACGCCAGCGGCGCTGCAGGCAATCTCCCACTCGCGGGGATCGAGGGTTCCGTCGGGAAGATAGGGCTTGGCGGGCCGCGAGGCCCTCACGTCTCGAGGCATCCTGGTTGAACGAGGCATCCCTCCTGCTACCCCGCGGGTCCGACATCGCTCTCACGAGGGAAGTACCAACGCCGGGGCGGTGAACGAATCACGCCCTGGCGTTGCCTTGGCCCGCACGCCCGCGCACGGCGCTGCGTCGGTTCGAGCGCGTCTTACGGCGAGGCAGGTTCTCCTACGGTTCTGGACCCAGGAACCGCGACCTGCCCGGCGGCGCCGTGACGATCTCCCAGCGGAGCCTGTCAGGCGCGGTTCCTGTCACGCGGATCCAACCGCCATGCACGCCGCGGAGGTGGTGGACCGCGCAGAGCCCGGCGACGTTCGGCAACTCGTCGGGGCCGCCGTGCGCGCGGTAGTCGACGTGGTGCGCATGCGCCGCCGGCCTCGAGCACTTTGGATACAAACAGAACCCGCGGTCGCGCGCGAGCGCCTCTTTCGATACCGTCCGACGCTCTCGAAGAGCCGCCCCCCACGTATCGACGAAGTGCTGGGCGATGGTTTGCAAGCATTCGCCGGGCGTCAGCCAGCGTTGGGCCGCCTTCCGCGCCGCACCGAAGGCGGCCGCGAGCAGGACGCGCACGCTCGCTGGTACGCGCAGGTCGAGCTCGCCGCGCGTGCACATCTGCCTCTCCTCCCGCGCCTCGTAATGGCGCTGGAGCTGGATGCAGGTCATCGACCCGGCGATGGCGAGCTCGGCTTCGACGGTCCGGTCGGTGGCGTGCGCCGCGACCAGCCTGGCCTGCTCGTAAGAGATCCGTCCTTCGCGCAGCGCATTTCGCAACGGGGGCAGCGCGTAGAAGCGCCGCTCCAGCCAGATGCGCTGCTCGACGGCGCGCTCGCTCATGTCCAGCCGCTCCTCACAATAGTGGGCGAAGGAGGCGAATCGGGCATCGCGCCAGAGCCCGAGCATGCGGAAGAGCATCGCCAGGTGGCCGAAGACCTCATCCCAGCGGCGCCGCAAGCCGACGAGGCGCCGCAGCTCCTCGTCGAGCAGCCACGCGTCCTCCTCCACCGGCTCGCTCGGGACCGGCACCGCGACGGGCTCCACGGGATCGAGGAAGCTCCACTGCGCTGTCTCCTGCTCGAGCCACGCCTTGAGCGGTTCCAGCCAGGGCGGCGGCACCGAGGCGTGGAGGACGGCATCCGCCCCATCGTCATCGTCGGGCGCCGCGTGCGCGCCGAGATACTCCTGGCAGATCACCTCGAGGCACGCCGATTTCGGCGCGGTTGCGCCGAGCGCCTTCCGGGCGAGCGCGATGGCCTCGTCGACGGTCGCCTGGCCCTCCGCCGAGACCGGCACGCAGATGCGCTCCCAGCGCTCTTCGTCCACTGCGACCTGCGGCTCACCCGTGGCATTCGAGACGTCCGCCTCCAGCCCGCGCACCGTCCGGTTGCGTGCCCGCGCGAGCCACTCCTCATCCGCGCGGGCCGATCGCAGCAGGATTTCCGCCTTCCGCGGCGTGATTTCCCCCGTCCACACCAAGGCGCGCAGCTCCGGGTGCTCGCGTAGCCCGCGCGCGAGTTGGGCCAGCTTCTGCGCCGTGCGCCGCGCGATTCCGAGCTCCTCGATCGCATAGTCGCCGATCCCCGAAAACCCGAGCCGCACGACGCGGTCTCCGACAGCCATCGCCGCGAGTCCCTCGCCGATCGCCACATCGAGCGCGCCACGCCCGCGCGCGCACCTCGAAAGGAGCTTGTCCAGGAGGAGCCCTGCCTCGCTCCGCAGCACCCACTTGCGCTCGTGGGGAGCAGGCGGCGCGAGCGCCCACGCCTCGGCGGCGATCGCTTCGAGGACGTCGATTTCAGGCCGCGGCGACTGTGCGCAGGCTTCGCTCACACTGCATCGCTACCATCCCCCTCCGACATTCCATCGACCTGCGCCGTCTCACGAGGATGCCCGACGGGAAAGCTTTCGTGCTGG
>JBJMQD010000183.1:0-10713 GCA_045802855.1 Myxococcales bacterium
CGGGTGCGCGCGGACGGACGCTCGTCGATCGGTCGCGCGCCAGATGCGAGACCGGAGGAGAGGTCCATTGGTCGGGTCCCGCCGTTCTCGATACCGAGGTCTCGATCGAGGTCCGTACCGCCGATGGAAGCGCGCTCGCCGCGCGGACCGGATTCACCGTCGAGCCGAGACGTTGGCCCCCTCTCCTGCTTCCGGGCGTCGTCGCGCCCTGGGACTACGGGGAGGACGAGATCTTCGGCGGGTGGCCGCCGCGGGCGCGCTCCGACGGACTGGTCCTCGACGGCACTCTCGCCGCGCTTCGCGTCTCGCAAGCGTCGCCGCAGGTGGCATACGCCGAGGAGGGGCCCGACGCGCGCTGGCTCTACGTCGCCCGTCCCGCCCCGCCCCCTTCGGCCCATGCGTACGTGTCACGGGCCCTCCGCCCCGGAGATCCGTTCTACGAGGCGCAGCGAGGAGAGCGGGGCGGAATCCAGGAGCCGTGCGGCGCTCGCGACCTCGAAGATCTCCGCACGCGGCTCCTCGAGCACGAGGGAGCGATCCAGTCCGGACGGCCCTCGCACTTCCGCGAATCGCAGGGCTGGTTCGCCCGCCGCGACCTGCAAACGGACCTCGAGGCGCAGGCGCTCTTCTACGACGATGCGGTGAATGGTCCTACATTGGGAGCGCGGCTCACGGGATTGATTACCCAGACGCTCGGCGAGATGACACGCGAGCAATCTCGCACGGTCGACAGGGAAGCTCTCGTTATTCTTCGCTGCAGACTGGCGCGTCCCTGAAATTACAAAATCGTTAGCTGCTCGCAGTATTTCAATAAAGCAATTGAATACTTGTGTCGCAAACAGGCACTAGCTCGTACCTGGGGTGGTTCGTGTAACTTTCGCGTGGAGCTAGACACCCAGGGCTCTTTAGGGGGACACAAATGATTCGGTTTGCTTTGCGCCGCGTGCTTAGGGGGCATGCAGCGCTCCAGCACCAGACCTTCGTCGCCAAGAAGGCGGTCGCTTTCGCAACGCTGCTTTGCGCCTTCGCTGCCAATGCGCAGAAGGCGCCTTCGCCCACTCCGCAGTTCGACATGCTCGGCTTCATCCAGTCCGCCACCCTGGATGACGGATCGATGTGCCCGGGCGTCGACCCCGCTCTCGTCGGCGGCACCGTCACGCTGAACGGCATCACCATGATCGTGCCCTGCAACACGATCCTGCAGATGCCCGCCACGGCGTTCACCTGGGCGCAGCTCTTCGATCCCACGCTGGCGGCGCCGGTCAACATGCCGCCTGCGAACGGCCGGGCCGCACCGTCCGGGCAGACCGGCCTCGCGCTCCAGGATATCCCGGCGCCGTTCGCTTATCCGTCCTTCGAGATCCGGGTGGTCGGCAACGTCGTGAGGGACGGCGCCGGTAACAAGCGATACGTCGTCGGTCTCATCGCTCCCATCTCGCAGCAGGGTCTGAACGCCGGAGCGGGCGAGATCACCTGCATCGACTACACGAACGGGTTCCTCTACGTCGGCGGCGCGACCGCCAGGCCGGGCGAATCCTGCGGCGCCGCGAACGGCGCGCGCGTCCAGATGAACGACCCGATCGGCCGCTGGGGCCTTCCGCACAGCCCGGATCCGCGCTTCATGGGCGACGTCGGCAACACCACGATGCACACGGCATCGGGGTACCCGATCTGCGTCCCGCGAACCGACCCGGCCTTCAACGACGACCCGCTCTGCCCGAAGGGCAACCGGCCGCTGAACGGCGACACGCGGTTTGCGGAGGATCCGTTCCTCGCCATCGGCGCGCCGCTCAGGACCTTCGACATGCCGCCCTCGCCGGACCATTTCGGCATCGTGGACGGACCCGATGCCTTCCCCGACGCGCGCCAGCAGCTTCCGCTCGAGATCGGCGACTGGATCGACTACTCGGGAACGCTCGCCAAGGACGCGCTCGGCGACGACTACATCTCGGCCCATACGGTGATCGCGAACCTCGGGGTCTACACCGCCCCCGGGTATCAGCCGGCGTACGTGGCCCTCGAGGAGGTGCTCCTCGGCACCGCCGGAGACGCGATTCCCGGCATCGAGCAGGAAGCGACCAACCGCATCTTCGTCGTGGGCTTCACCACCGACCCGAGCGCGCTCATCGACATCGACGCGGTGGACGTGAATCCCTGCACCGGACAGGAGTCGCTGCGCCTGCTCGGCACGGTCGATCCGGCCTCGCAGCCGGTGCGCGGCCGCTTCCGCTTCCACGTGCTCGGCGGCGCCTTCATGCCGCCGACGCGGGAGATGGTTGCCATCAGCTACGACGGCACGACCGCCGCGTCCGACCCGGGTGGAGAGGGGTTTGCGAACGGCCTCGGGTCGGGACAGTACCGCGCTCCGAACTTCGACTTCATCTTCCCGGAGGGTTTCAAGTTCGGCCAGCCGCTGCCGCCGAACAACTTCCAGGACATGCCTTTCCTCGCGCTCGGCTCGGGCCCGCTCTTCGGGACCGGCCCGATCGTCGGACAGCTCACGCCGTGGCCCGGCTCGCCCGCCCCTACCCCCGCGAACTGCACCGGCACCGGTACCGCGCCCATCGTCAGCGCCGGCGCGGACTTCGTCGTCGGCTCCAGCGCCCAGGTCACGCTCCTCGGTAAGGTGACGGAAGATCCGAACGCCTGGCCCACGGCGACGTTCGCCTGGACCCAGACCGCGGGCCCTTTGGTCACGCTCGACGGCGCGGACACGCTCACCCCGGGCTTCGTCGCTCCGACGGTCGCCTTCGGAAGCACTCCGGTCACGCTCGGCTTCCAGCTCACCGCCACCGACCAGTTCGGCACCTCGGCCGCGACGGTGAACGTCTCGGTGGTCGGCGCGACCGACCTCATCAGCGGCCCCACCGCGGTGTGGAAGGCCCCGGCCGTGGGCGGCGGGGGCGGCGGCGGTCTCGGCGGAGGCGTTCGCGGCCAGAAGGGCGGAAAGCTAACCGTCACCGCGACCTCGTCCGTGGTCAGCTCCACCGTGACGTTGACGGTGGTCGGCTTCGGCGGAATGGACAACCTCGGCGCCGGCAACTACGCGCTCAACGCCACCGGCGTCGGATTCCCACCCGACACCGTCACCATCCGCTCGAGCCTCGGCGCTCAGGCGGTCGTCCCCGTGAGCTTCAAGTGACGAGGATGACCATGAATCCCAACCAGACCAGATCCTCGAGGAACCGGGCTGCGCTCCGCGCCGTGCCGCTCGCGGTGCTGCTCGCCGCGGGCGCGGTGGGCGCCAAGTCGTCGAAGGGGCAGAACTTCGTCTCGCCGCACCGGCAGATGCTGCCCGACGACGCGGACGACAAGCGGCCGAACCTGGCCGCGCCGAAGTCGCTCAAGACCCTCACGGTCCCCGAGCCGCCCGATCTCGCCGACTACGTGAAGAACCGCGCCGCCGCCATCACTCTCGGCAAGGCGCTGTTCTGGGACCAGCAGGTGGGTACCGGCGGTATGCAGGCGTGCGCGACCTGCCACTTCCACGCCGGAGCCGATCACCGGACGAAGAACAGCATCAACCCGGGCTTCGACGGCACGTTCCTGTTCGGCGGACCGAACTCGACGCGGCAGGCGAGCGACTTTCCGCTGCACAAGCTCTCGGTAACCAACGACCGGCTCTCGACGGTGCTCCGCGATACCAATGACATCGTCGGCTCGCAGGGCGTCTTCGACGCGATCTTCAGCTCCATCAACCCCGGGAACGGGAAGGAGAACGTCAAGCCGGTGAGCGATCCGACCTACCACGTCGGGCTCGTCAACACCCGGCGCGTCACCGGGCGGCAGGCGCCGAGCGTCATCAACGCCGCGTTCAACTACAACAACTTCTGGGACGGGCGCGCCAACTACGTCTTCAATGGCGTGAACCCGTTCGGCGATGCGGACGCGAACGCGCGCGTCTTCGTCAACGACGCGACCGCCGGCCTTGCGCCCGTTCGCGTCCACATCACGAACGCGAGCCTCGCCTCGCAGGCGGTCGGCCCGCCGGGAAGCGACGTCGAGATGTCGGCCGCGGGCCGCACCTTCCCGGACATCGGCAAGAAGATGCTCCAGCTGCGTCCACTCGCGAACCAGCTCGTCGATCCCACCGACAGCGTGCTCGGGCCTCTGTCGCGAGTCTCGCCGACGCTGAGCCGCCCCGGGCTGAACACGACGTACCCGGCCCTCATCCAGGCCGCGTTCCAGGACAAGTACTGGAACGCGACCACCCAGATGCTGTCGGTCGACTCGACCGGGCAACACGTCATCGCGAGGAACGGGCTCGGGCTCCCGAACAACTACATGCAGATGGAGGCGAACTTCTCGCTCTTCTTCGGTCTCGCCGTCCAGATGTACGAGGCGACGCTCATCTCCGACGACACGCCCTTCGATCGGTTCCAGGAGGGCGACCGCAGCGCGATGAGCGTCTCGGCGCAGCAGGGGCTGAACCTGTTCATGACCCCGGCGGATCCGGGCTTCGCGGGAGGCAGCTGCTTCAACTGTCACTTCGGGCCCGAGTTCACCAAGGCCACCGTCGGCAACGTCGGCTCGATCTCGTTCCTCGGCGATCTGCCCGAGCGGATCGTCGAGCGGATGGCGATGGGCGACGGCGGCGGGGCCTTCTACGACTCCGGCTACTACAACATCGGCGTCCGCCCCACCGAGGAAGACGCCGGCCGCGGCGGGAACGATCCGTTCGGGTACCCGCTCTCCTTCACCAAGCGCGCCCTCCTGAACCAGACGGCGCCGCTGCCGTTCGAGAACCCCGTTGCCCTCTGCGCCGACGGCACGACCGCGTGCCCCGTGGATCGCATGGCGATCGACGGAACGTTCAAGACGCCCACGCTCCGCAACGTGGAGCTGACCGGCCCCTACTTCCACAACGGCGGTCAGGGGACGCTGATGCAGGTGGTGGACTTCTACACGCGCGGAGGCGACTACCACGAGCACAACATCGCCAACCTCGACTCGGACATCGACCTGATCGACGGCATGACGGAGAGCGGCAAGAAGCAACTCGTCGACTTCCTCATGGCCCTCACCGACGAGCGCGTCCGCTGGGAGAAGGCACCGTTCGACCATCCGGAGCTGATCGTGCCGAACGGCTCCCCCGGGAACGAGACGGCGACGCTGTGTCTGCCCTCGAACCCGTGCGACGAGACCCTCCGGCTGCCGCCCGTCGGCGCTGCCGGCCGGGCGGCGCAGGGATTGCCGCCGCTCGGAACCTACCTCGGCCTCGAGCCGCATACCCACTGAGGCGCCGCGACCATGACCTTCAAGCTTTCGAATCGGAGATCTTCCTTGAACCGAGTCAATCAACTCCTTGCGGCTCTCGCCTTCGCGGCGCTCGCGAACCAGGGCTGCAACTCCGCGGCGTCGCCGACGTACACGGGGACCACGGCGCGGCCGCTGTCGCTCAAGTTCGAGACCGAGCCGGGGAGCGGCCTCGCGGGTGAGGCGCTAGCCGTCAAGGTGTCGCTGCGCGATGGCGGCCTCCCGGTGAGCGGCAACGTCACGGTCGCTCTGGCGGACGACTCCTCGGGCGCGACGCTCGCGGGGACGACCACCCGGACCGCCGTCAACGGAGTCGCAACGTTCGACGACCTCGTCATCGTCAAGGCGGGCGAGGGCTATACCCTCAGCGCCAGCGCGACCGGCGCGGCGGCGGTGACGACGAACCCGTTCACTCTCGCGTACTCGGTGGACGAGAACGAGATCGTGGTGGGCTCGAACGACTCGGCCCAGAAGGCCGTCGCGATCACGCCGGGCATTCCGCTGTTCGGAAACCTGAGCAGCGGCGACGACGTGGACTACTACAAGTTCACCGCGCAGGCGGGGCAGATCCTCACCGTCGCGAGCTACGCGACGCGCCTCGATCTCGCCAACTGGGACACGGCGCTCCACCTCACCCTTTTCGCCGCGGACCAGAGCGAGCTGACCGCGATCGGCGCGGACGAGATCGGTCTCGACTTCCAGACGGTCGACTACGGATTCACCGCCGTTCAGATCCCGCAGACCGGCACGTACTATCTGCGCTGCGAGGTCGACGGCGCCGATCCGTCGGCGCGCACCGGACGGTACGCCCTGGTCGTGAAGCTCGCCGCCCCGCCGAGCGGGTTGCAGATCGAGGCCGAGGCGGCGACGGCCGTCGGGCAGAACGACACGAAGGCCACCGCGCAGCCGCTCTCGCCCGGCATCGTCTTCGGGCATTACCAGACGCCCGGCGCCACTTCGACGAGCGATTCCGATTTCTACAAGCTGACGATCGCCGGGAAGACCCGCGTGCACCTCGACCTGACCGCCTCCCGCAACGGCGCGTCCGGCGCCGCGGCCTGGGACCCGATCATGGAACTGCAGGATTCGCAAGGCACGACGCTGTGGCGGAACGACGACATGGTCTTCCACGATTCCGCCATCGACTACGTCATTACCGAACCTGGCGACTACTACGTGCGGGTGACCCGCTTCAACGCCAACGACGACGGTTCCGCGCCGTACTTCCTCTCCTACGACGCGACGCCGTACGCTCCAATCAGCCCGGCGGGCGCGAACACGACCGCGCAATCGGCGATGCCGATCGCGTACGGCGAGGCGGTGCAGGGCGTCTTCGGCGCCAACGCGACCGACCAGTACTTCGCCTTCAGCGGCGAGGCGGGCGACCTCGTCCGGCTCTGGTTCGACGATGCGACCCATCTGCAGGGATCGGCCCTGAACGCCTCGAACGGCGCAGTCACCGCGCAGGCCGTGTTCGTCGCCGCGGACGGTACTTCCGTCCTCCGCAGCAGCCTGCCTTCTCAGCTGAACGCTCCGCCCGCGAACAGCCTGTACAACGTCCTCCAGACGATCCTGCCGGCCACTGGAACGTACTTCGTGGTCGTCTCGAGCAACGGCGCCGGCGCGTTCGGCCTGCGCCTCGATCGCGTGGCGGCGGCGGGTTCCGGCCCGGGCTGGTTCGCGGGAACGATCGCGAACGCCGGCGACAAGAACACCCATGTCGTGCACGCGGAGGAGGGGCAGCTCGTGACGGTGTCGCTCTACGCCGGCCCGGGCGCGAGCGGGAACGACGCCGGTCCGTTCGGGAACTGGGGTTCCGAGCTCCTCCCGACGATCGCGGTCCTCGATCCGCAGGGGAGGGCCGTCTCGACGATCTCGACGGAGGCGATCCGGACGAACTTCGCGGAATCGGTCCTCCGTCCGGAGGCGATGGTCGAGAGCTCGTTCCGGGCAGCCGCGGCGGGCGATTACTCGGTGGTCGTCTCCGATGCCGGCGCGCTGAGCGGGCCGACGCCGACGCTCTTCTACGCCCTGCAGGTGTGGAGGAATCAATGAACGGCCACCTCGTCCTCGGACTCCTCGCCGTCGCTCTCCTTTTGTCACCCCGGGAAGCGTCCGCGAGCGCGGGTACCCGCAAGCTCGTCTTGAAGCCGCTCTTCGACGGACAGAAGAGGTTCAAGCCGAAGAAGACGGTGCGGCTGCGATTCCGCTTGCAGGACCGGACGGGAGCTTCCGTCCCTCTGCAAGACGTCTCCTTCTCGCTCCTGCACGGCTCGAAGGAGCCGGAGAAGATGCACCCTTTGCGGAAGCTTCCGAACGGCGCCTTCGAGGTGCCTTTCACCCCGGAGGGACCGGGACGCTACGCGGTGCTCGCGACGGTGCGCGGGGCGAAGGTCGGTTCGATCGATCCCGTGCACCTCGGTGTGGTCGGCGTCGCGGATGGGCTCGTCGAAGAGCCTCCCGAGGCGGACGCCGAGGTCCGGCATCGCGGGCGGGGAAGCCCGAGGGCGGCGGTCCGGTGACGAACCAGGAGTCGCTCGAAGCCGTCACGTTCGGGTGGCGCCGAAGGGCGCTTTTCGTCCTCGGTGCGTCTGCGCTGATCGTGACCGTCCTCGCGACCGTCGGTCGTGCACCGGTCGCGACGTCGCCGTCGGAGGACAGGCCTTCGGTCGCTGTCGCTGTGGCGGCGGCGCCGTCGCAACCGGCCTCGACCGGACCGGCCGCCGAGAAACAGGCAGCCCCTGCGAAGAAGGAACTCGAGCTCCGTCCGATGTTCGATCGCAAGATGCGCCTCGAGTCCGGCAAGCCGGCGAAGCTCCTGTTCGTGGCGCGGGCGTCCGGCGCCCCCGCTTCCAGCGCCGAGGTCTCGGTCTCGGTGTTCCATCCGGGTGAGCCGGAGCACCGCCTCCCCGCGCACGAGATCGAAGAGGGCGTCTACGAGGCTACGTTCACGCCGCACGGCGTGGGCGGCTATCGGGTGACGCTCCTCTCCGGAGGGGTGCCGATCTCGTCCGCGCCTCCGGTGAAGCTGGGGGTCGTCGGCACCGTCGGCGCCGCGGACCCCACGCTCACCGACATCACCGGATCGACGAGCTACGACCCGCGCACGACCCGAACCGGGCGCGGCCGTCGGCGCTGAGTCATTACTTCAGCCGCGCAAGCTGCTCGTCCACCCCGTGGGCCCGTGCGAACTTCGGGTCCGCGGTTTGCAATGACTGGAACGATGCCGCCGCGCCGGCCTTGTCCCCCGACGAAGCCTTCAGCTTTCCCATCTCGTAGAGAGCGCGCGGCTGCTTCGGATCGTTCTGCAGCGCCACCGACAGCGTCCGCTGCGCCATCTCGGTCCGGCCGAGCCCGCGCATGGCGCCGCCCAGGACCGCGGCCGTGCGCGCGTCGCCCGGACGCATCGGCATCACCCGCACGATCGCGTCGCGCGCTTCCTGGTACTTGTCCTGGTCGAGGAGCTTCTCGGCCTGGGCGGTCAGATCGTCGAGGCCCTTCTCCAGCTCGGGAGTGCGCTCGGTATTCTTGACCGCGTCCTCGACGGCGGCGAGGGCGGCAGGGTCGACGCGATCGGAAGGCGCTCCGCTATGGGCCATCGGAGCGGCGGGATCGTTGCCCGCGACGAGCGGATGGTTGGGCGGGACGGGACGGCCCTGGCCCAGAGCGCCTGCCGACGCGACTTCCGTCGCCTTCTTGGCGAAGATCTCGTCCGCCTTGGGCAGGCTCTGGCGCACGAGCTCGGCGCGAGGGTGATCGGGAGCGACGGCGAGAAGACGCTTCCAGTACTTCTTCCCTTCCTCGAGCTTCTTCTTGTCGCCGCGCGATTGCTCGAGGGTCACCGCGCCGACGAAGAAGAGCGATTCCGGATAGTCGGGCGACTGCGCCAGGAGCTTATGGTGCTCGGCGAGCGCCCCGTCGGGGTTGCCGACGAGGTACAGCGCGTTCGCGCGCCGCGCCCGGATCGCGAGCGCGATTTCGAGCGCCGCGTCGAGGCAGCGCAGGCGTCGAGGCGCGTCGAGCGATTTCGCGGCGGCGACGATCTGCTCGAGACCGTACGTCGGACCGCTCCTGCGGCATTCGAGCGGAAGATCCTTGGCCGGTTTCGTGCCCGCCTTGCGAAGGTCCTGCGCCTGCGCCTCCGCCGGCGCGGACAGCTCGAGCGCCTGCCGGTAGGAGTCGATCGCGTCGAGGAAGCGGTTGTTCTCGTAGTACAGGTTTCCAAGGGCCGCGAGGACCTCGAAGGTCTTCGGCTTGTCCTTGAACTGCTCGGAGAGCTGGTCGACCTGGGCGAGGAGCGCCTTCGAGTCGCCCTTTGCATCAGCTGACGGGGCCGCGTTCGCGTCCGGCGAGCTGGCAGCCGGCTCGGGCTTGGAAGAGCACGCGGCCGTGGCGCAGAGGAGCAGAGCGGTGAGGCGGGGAAGCATCCTGTATCTCTAACCTACCGGCCGGTCCGGAGGCATGCCTCGATCGGCCGCAGGGTCCTCCGTTTCTTCGCTTCCGAGAGGAAGCTCGAGAGGCCCGAGCGGGCGGACGCCCTGCCGCTCCGTCGCAGACAGCGCCGTGAGCAGGTCGAGAATCGTGCGCGAGAGCACCGGGTGGACGACCGGGGCGCCGATCTCCGCCAGGGGCGCGAGGACGAAGGCGCGCTCGTGCAGCCGCGGGTGTGGCACCTCGAGCCCGGATTCCTTCACCATCCGGTCGCCGTACAGGAGCAGGTCGAGATCGATCTCCCGTGGCCCCCATCTCTCCCGGCGCACGCGGCCGAGGCGTTCCTCGATCTCGAGGAGCCGCCGCAGCGTCGAGCGCGGCGAGAGCAACGTTGCGAGGCGGACCGCGGCGTTCAGGAACCGCGGCTGCGGAGGACCCAAAGGGGCCGTGTCCCAGACCCGCGAGACGGCCCGCACGCGAAACCCTGGCTCGCGATCGAGATCGGCGAGCGCTGCCCGCAGGTTTTCCCTGCGGTTGCCCATGTTCGAGCCGAGACCGACGTACGCGTCGATCAAGGTTCCTCCGTTGGATCGCGCGGCCTGCCGGCCTTCGCGACTGGCGACGCCGGCAAAGCCGGCTCCTCCGTTAAGAACCGTTCGAGGAGAAGGTAGCCGCGCTCGAGCGCCTCTTCCGAGCAGCTCTCGTTGCGCTGGTGCGCCTGGGCTTGCTCCCCGGGTCCGAAGTTCGCCGCCGGAATTCCGGCCAGCCCGAGACGGGCCACGTCGGTCCACGCCTGCTTGGGCTCGACCGCGACAGAGGTGAGGTCGCGGAAGGTCTTCAAGAGGGCGTTGTCGAGGATGGGATCGCCGGCGGGGGCGCGATCGACGATCTCGCATTCCGCCCCGAACCGCTCCGCGAGCGCGCGTAGCTCCGCCTCCGCCTGCGCGACGCTCTTCCCCGGAGCAAAGCGGAAGTTCACGTTCAGGTCGCAGCGGGCGGGGAGGACGTTGCGACCGTCGAAGCCTT
>JBJMQD010000233.1:0-6921 GCA_045802855.1 Myxococcales bacterium
TTGCGCGGCCGGGTCGAACAGGCGTGCAGTGATCTTTACTCTCTGGAAATGCAAGCCGGATCGTCTTTCACGTACACGTTCTTCCGTGCGCGGGCGCGCGTTTGACGCTCGCTTGCGACGTCTGCTACCGATTCGTTTGCATCCGGACGGCGCGACCGTCCGCTAACAAGAAGGTCGAACAATGGCGCAAGGTACTGTCAAGTGGTTCAACGACAGCAAGGGTTTCGGGTTCATCTCGCAGGAGGGCGGCGAGGACGTCTTCGTCCACCACACTGCCATCCAGATGGACGGCTTCCGCTCGCTCGCCGAAGGAGAGCGGGTGGAGTTCGACGTCACCAAGGGACCGAAGGGATTGCAGGCGCAGAACGTCCGTAAGGCCTAGGACCAAACCCTGAGGCTGCCGTACTTTCGAAGGCCGTCTGGCGCAAACCGGGCGGCCTTCGCGCTTCGAAACGCCTCACGCCGGACGCCGCCGGCCGAGCGCGCGCAGGTCGAGGTGCTGCTCCGCCAGATCGGCATCCTCGAGACGCTTGCGATGAGCAGAGAGCAGATCGCTGCGGGTCAGCATCCCGATCACCTTGCGAGGCTCGTCGCGCGTCACGACCGGCAGCCGCCCCACGCCTTCGCGGACCATGTGATCGGCCGCCTCGCGTAGCGTGCTGTCGGCGAAGGACACGGCCGCGCTGCGGCGCACGAGGTCGCGCACGAGCCTCGACCCGGACGTGTTCGGATCGAGGATGTCGCGGCGGGTGACGACGCCGACGAGAAGCCCCTCCCCGTCCACCACCGGAAAGCCCTGGTGCGAGGAGCCGTCCACCCCGGACTGGACGAAGGCGCGGACCTCGGCGAGCGTCTGATCCGCCCGAAGGGACACCACCGGCTTCGCCGCGGCGGCCTCGGCCTGGATCTGGTCGAGGAAGTCGGCGGCGTACTCGCCGGGGACGCGCACCCCGCGGCGGGCGATCTTCTCGGTCATGATGGTGTTGCGCATGAAAAGGCAGGAAATCAGGAACGCCGCGCTGCACCCGCCGAGGAGCGGCAGGAGGCCCATCGGCTGCCGCGTCGTCTCGAAGGCGAAGACCACCGAGGCGAGCAGCGCCCGCGAAGCGCCCGTGAACATGGCCGCCATCCCCACCAGCGCCGCGACGCGGATATCGATGCCGAGGCCGGGAAAGACGGCGAGACCGACGGCTCCGAGGGTCGCGCCGAGCCCGCCGCCGATGGTGAAGAGGGGCGCCAGCGTTCCGCCCGACGTGCCGCTCCCGAGCGAGATGCACCAGGAAATGAACTTCATCACGCACAGGAACGCGACGGCGCGGACGGTCAGATCGCCGGAGAGGATCCGATCGATGTTGTCGTAGCCCACGCCGAGGGTATGCGGAGCGATGTATCCGCAGATTCCCACCGCGACCGCGCCGATGGCGGGCCACCACATCCAGTGCACGGGGATGTGCTCGAAGGCGTCCTCGACGGCGTATACGGCGCGCGTGACCCAGAGCGAGACGACGCCGACGAGCGCGCCGAGCACGATGTACGTCACGAGCGTCGAGGCATGCGGCTGCCCGAGGTTCGGCATCGCGAACGCCGGCGCGGAGCCCACGAAGGCGATGCGCACTCCGGTCGCGGTCGCCGCTGCGAGCGCGCACGGAATCAGCGACCGCGGTCGTAGCTCGAAAAGAAGCAGCTCGACCGCGAGCAGCACCGCCGAGACCGGGCTGCCGAAGGTCGCGGCCATGCCAGCCGCGGCTCCCGCCGAGAGCAGCGTCTTGCGCTCGGCGCCGGTGGTCTTGAGGACCTGCCCGAGGAGAGAGCCGAGCGCGCCGCCCGTCGCGATGATCGGACCTTCCGCGCCGAACGGGCCGCCGGTGCCGATGGCGATGGCGGCGGAGACCGGCTTCAGGATGGTGATGCGCGCCGGGATGCGGCTGCGGTTGAGCAGCACCTGCTCCATTGCCTCGGGGATGCCATGGCCGCGGATGGCGGCAGAGCCGTAGCGGGCCATGATGCCCACCAGGATTCCCCCCAGGACGGGCACGATCATCACCCAGGCGCCGAGGTGGTTGTCCGCGGGCGAGCTGAAGTCGGTCGAGAAGCGGCCGTAGAAGGCGAGGTTCGTCACCAGGCCGATGAGCCGGGTCAGCGCCTGCGCGACGAGGCCGGCGGCGGCCGCGACGATCACGGCGAGGAAGCTGATGAACACCACTCGAATGTCGACGAGCGACCTCTCCGGCGGGACGCGAGCGGCTTCCAGGGTGGGGGCGAGCGAGGGCGCGACTGGAAGTGCGTCGGTCGTCGCGCCGGTGATCACATCGTCTACGGGCATTTGCGGCGCCTTATAGCGCGCCCGGGACCAAGGGGACGTTATTTCGCGACCAAACTTCCGACTTTGGTCAGTGGGGAGGAGCGGGCTTCGCCTGCGACGGGCGGAGGCCGAAGGCCGGAGCATTGGCGGTAAACGCGCGGGCGAGCTTCCGCAGTTTCGGCGACGACTGCATGCGCTGCGACATGCGTGTCCGGCGCTTGCGCGAGTTGCGCTTCTTGGCGAGGAGGATCGGAGTCGCAGAACGTCCCATCGCGAGGAGCTCGAGCAACGCTTTCTCACAGGAGCCGCGCTTGCGGCCCTTGCACGAGATCAGCTCCTCGACGGTTTCGAAGTGGTGCGCGAGGACCTTGCCGTCGTACGCGGAGCTCAGGATCGACGGCCAGATGTACGACGACTTGCACACCGCGGGGGTGTTTCCGAGATGCGTGGCGGTTTCCTTCACGGCGGCGCTGAGCATCTTGCGGCGGTCGGTCACGCCGGGAACGACCTCGGCGCTCATCCGCGCGAGGATGTTCGCGCAGATCATCGTTCCCGCCCAGGTACGGAAGTCCTTGGCGGAGAAGCGATCTCCCATCGTCTCCTTGATGAAGTCGTTGATGTGGTTTCGATGCACGTCCACCACATCAGAAGCTTCGTTTCGGAACTGGAACAGCTCCCGGCCCGGCAGCTTCATCAATTCGCGGATGATGCGCGCGACCTGCCGATCGCGAAGCTCGCGCACCTGTTGCTTTCCCGATTTGCCTTCGTAGTCGAAGTGGACGACGTCGCCGCGGACGTCGACGTGCCGTTTGCGAAGCGTGGCGATTCCGAAGGAGCCATTCTCCTTCGCGTAGACGTCGCTGCCCGGGCGCATGAAGCAGGTGGAGAGGATTCGCAGGATGCACGCCATCACCTTCTCGCGCGGGAGGCCCGGAAGGCGGAGCGCCGCATCGACGCGCGCGCGCATCCGCGGCAGCGCCCGCGCGAAGGCGACGAGCCGGTCGTACTTCTTCTGCTCGCGCTCGCGGACCGCCTGATCGCCATAGCGGTATTGCCAGCGGCCCGCCTTGTCCTTGCCGATCGCTTGTACCTTCGAGCCGGGCGAGCGGCTCACCGCCACGTCCGTCCAGGCGGGCGGGATGGCGAGCGCCTGGAGCCTCTCCAGGTCCTTGCGCGAAGCGCCCCGCCAGCGGAAGCCCCGTTTTGGGGTTCCTAGCCGGTGGATTCCGGTCGCTTGCAGCTTCTCGACGACGGTCACCGCCTTGCAATGTGCGGTCCCGCTCGGCGCCGCGCACCTACTGATCGGCCAGCGCCACCACGTCGTCCGCGAGCGCGAGCGCCGCGGTGAGGCCCGGTGACTCGATGCCGTAAAGGTTCACGAGGCCGCGAACGCCGTGCTGCCCGGACCCCTGGACGACGAAATCTGCCGCCGGCTTTCCTGGCCCCACGATCTTTGGCCGGATGCCCGTGTACCCAGGCTCGAGCGCGCCGTCCTGCAGGCCGGACCAGTAGCGCCGGATCGCTGCATAGAACGTCGCGGCGCGGGATTCGTCGAACGAATAATCGATCGCGGGCACCCAGGAGACGTCGGGTCCGAACCGCGCGCGACCAGCGAGATCGAGAGTCACGTGGACGCCGAGCCCTCCTCCAGAAGCCACCGGATAGACGAGGTGCGAAAACGGCGACCGCCCTTTCAGGACGAAATAGTGCGCCTTCGCGTAATGCGTCTCCGGGATCGATCCCGGCGGCACGCCGTCGATCGATCGCGCCACGTCTTGTGCGCGCAGCCCCGCGGCGTTCACGACCGTCCGCGCCAGGAAGGTGCCTGCCGAATCGCCGCCGACTCGAAGCTCGATGCCCGAGGCACCCGCGCGCCCACCCGTGACGGGGGCGTTCCGGGCGAGGCTCGCCCCCGCTTCCTGGGCGTCGCGCGCGAGAGCGCGCATGAAACCATGCGCGTCGAGGATCCCGGTGGAGGGCGAAAAAAGTGCGCGCACGCAGCGCACCTCCGGCTCCATCCGGTGTGCTTCGCCCGCGTCGAGCCATTCCAGATCGCCCGCCCCGTTGGCGTGCGCCGTCTTCTTGTATCCGTCGAGAGCGACCACTTCCGTTTCCGTGGTCGCGACGACGAGCTTGCCGATCCGGCGATGCGCGATCCCTTTTTCCGCAAGATACGCGTAGAGCGCGCGCCTGCCGCGCTCGCACGCCCGGGCCTTGAGCGAGCCGGGCGGGTAGTACAAGCCCGCGTGGATCACTTCCGAGTTGCGAGAGCTCGTATGGGTGCCGAAGTCGCGCTCGGCCTCGAGGAGCGCCACCTCGCGCCCCGAGCGGGCGAGCGCGCGGGCGCACGCAAGCCCGACCACCCCTCCGCCGACCACCACGCAGTCGATGAGATCCGTCACGGCGTCAATCTACCGCCGCAACGAAGCGTACGGATCGGCATCCAATACCTTCGATTGCGCAGCGCCCTGCGGGGTAACCGCCTGGCTGACGCCAGCTTGCTTTTCGCGCCTGGGCAAGGTAGGGAGCGCGACCCAAAACTCGCGGAATGCAACGCGCCGCGTAGGTTGTTTCAAGCTCGTTCAGCGCACCCGCATCTCGACATCATCTAGAGTGCAGTCCCGGACGTAACCAGAGAGAAGGATCCACGTGGCGAACATCGACCTCATCCGCAACATCGGCATCAGCGCCCACATCGATTCGGGCAAGACGACGCTGTCCGAGCGCATCCTCTATTACACCGGCAGGATCCACGCGATCCACGAGGTGAAGGGGAAGGACGCGGTCGGCGCCAAGATGGACTCGATGGAGCTGGAGCGCGAGAAGGGCATCACCATCCAGTCCGCCGCCACGTATTGCGAGTGGGACGTCACGGACGAGTCGCGCCCGACGCACAACATCAACATCATCGACACTCCCGGACACGTCGACTTCACCATCGAGGTGGAGCGCGCGCTCCGCGTCCTCGACGGCGCCATCCTCGTTCTCTGCTCGGTCTCGGGGGTGCAGTCGCAGTCGATCACCGTCGACCGGCAGATGCGCCGCTACAAGGTCCCGCGCCTCGCGTTCATCAACAAGATGGACCGCGCCGGCGCGAACGCGTTCCGCGTCACGCAGCAGCTGCGCGAGAAACTGAACCACAACGCCGTCATGGTCGAGTACCCGATCGGCGCCGAGGACAAGTTCAAGGGCGTCGTCGACCTCGTCCGCATGAAGGCCATCTATTACGACGGCGAGAACGGCGAGAACGTCCGCGTCGAGGACATCCCTGCCGACATCCTCGACGAGTGCAAGAAGTACCGGCACGATCTCATCGCCGCGGCCGCTGACTTCGATGACGAGCTGACCGAGATGTTCATCGAGGAGAAGGAGCCGCCGGTGGAGATGATCCGGCGCGCCATCCGCAAGGGCACGCTCCAGCTCAAGCTCACTCCGGTCTTCTGCGGCTCCGCCTACAAGAACAAGGGCGTGCAGCAGCTCCTCGACGGCATCGTCCACTACCTCCCGAATCCGAAGGAGGTCGTGAACGAGGCGCACGATCAGCGCAACGCCGAGGCCAAGGTGGTTTTGGCGAGCGACGAGTCGAAACCGTTCGTGGGCCTCGCGTTCAAGCTCGAGGACGGCCGCTACGGGCAGCTCACTTATATCCGCGTCTACCAGGGCAGGGTCGCGAAGGGCGACTTCATCGTCAACCAGCGCGACGGCAAGAAGGTGAAGGTCCCGCGCCTCGTCCGCATGCACTCGGATGAGATGAACGACATCGATTCCGGCACGGCGGGCGACATCATCGCCCTCTTCGGGGTCGACTGCTCGTCGGGCGACACCTTCACCGACGGCACCGTGCAGTACACGATGACCTCGATGCACGTGCCCGACGCCGTCATCTCGCTCGCCATCGCTCCCAAGGAGAAGGCCGGCTCGGCCAACTTCTCCAAGGCGCTGAACCGCTTCACCCGCGAGGATCCCACCTTCCGCGTCCACCGCGACGAGGAGTCGGCGCAGACCATCGCCTCGGGCATGGGAGAGCTGCACCTCGAGATCTACATGGAGCGCATCAAGCGCGAGTACGGCTGCGAAGTGACGGTCGGACAGCCGCAGGTCGCGTATCGCGAGACCATCCAGCAGAAGGCCGACTTCCACTACACGCACAAGAAGCAGACCGGCGGCTCGGGCCAGTTCGCTCGCGTCGTCGGATACCTCGAGCCCCTGCCGCCCGATTCCGTCGAGCAGTACGAGTTCGTCGACGACGTCGCCGGCGGAGCGATTCCGCGCGAGTTCATCCCCGCCTGCGACAAGGGCTTCAAGGAGGCCGTCAAGAAGGGATCGCTCATCGGATTCCCGGTGGTCGGCGTCCGCTGCGTGATCAACGACGGCCTCCACCACGCGGTCGACTCCAGCGAGCAGGCCTTCAAGACGGCCGCTCTGATGGGCTTCCGCGAGGGCTACGACAAGGCGAAGCCGGTCATCCTCGAGCCGATCATGAACGTCGAAGTGCAGGCTCCCGAGGAGTTCCAGGGCGCGGTCGTCGGCCAGCTCAACCAGCGGCGCGGCGTGATCCAGAACACCGAGACGGTGGAAGGGTACCTGATCGCGAGCGCGCACGTGCCGCTCTCGGAGAT
>JBJMQD010000320.1:0-4308 GCA_045802855.1 Myxococcales bacterium
TCGCGCAAGTCGCGTCCGGAGCGCGACCCGCACCCCTCCGACGCCCGGGTGAAGGCGGAGATCCTGCAAAAGCTCCGAACCTTGACGCCGCACTGAGGGCGTGGTTACGCACCGTCGGAAGGCGCGGAGCACCGGGAGGCTCCTCGATTGGCCGACTTTCCCACCGAGGAAGGGTTCTTCAGCGCCCGCGACGGTACGCGCCTGTACTTCCAGAGCGTGCGCTCTCGAAACGAGCCGGTCGCGCACGTCGCCGTCCTGCACGGCTACGCGGAGCATCTCGGCCGTCACGGCGAGGTCACCCGCGCCCTCGCCTCGGCGGGTTACGGGGTGCACCTCCTCGACTGCCGCGGGCACGGCCAGAGCGGCGGCAAGCGCGCTTACGTCGGCCGCTTCGATGATTACCTCGGAGACCTCGGGCTCTTCCTCGCCCGCGTGCGCGAGGTGGCGCGCGGGCGTCCGATCTTCCTCGCCGCCCACAGCCACGGCGCGCTCGTCTGCGCCCTGTACCTGCTGGGAAAGCCGGATGCCGTGCGCGGCGCCGTCTTCAGCTCGCCGTACTTCCGGCTGAAGCTGCACGTCTCGCCGTTGAAGCTCCTCGCCGGCAGGCTCGTCTCCCGGATCCTTCCCTCGCTGCCGATGCGGAACGACCTCAAGCCCGAGCAGCTCACCCGCGACGTGGCCATCCAGGACGCGACCCGCAAGGATCCGCTCTACCAGCAGATCGCCACCCCGCGCTGGTACACGGAGTCGAGCGCCGCCCAGGAGACCGTGATGCGCCGTGCGACGGAGTTCGTGACTCCGCTCCTGCTACTGTGCGGGGGCGCCGACCCGATCGCCGATCCGAAAGCCGCGCGGGAGTTCTTCGAGCACGCGACGAGCCAGGACAAGCAGTTCAAGCAGTACGACGGGCTCCTCCACGAGATCTTCCACGAGCCGGAGCGCGACCTCGTCTTCCGCGACCTCATCGGTTGGCTCGACGAGCGATCGCGAAGGCCTGTGCAAGAGCCCGCCACGGTGCCTGCGTGAGCGAGCGCCAGCGCCTCCTCGATCTCTTCACCCGCCTCGCCTACGAGCGGCGCAAGGTGATCCTCACGAGCGGCAAGGAGAGCGACTTCTACATCGACACCAAGCAGGCGACGCTCACGGCGGAAGGGCATTACCTCGTCGGCCGGCTCGTGCTAGCGGAGGTGCGATCTCTCGTTCCGGACGTGCAAGCCGTGGGAGGCCTGACGATGGGCGCCGATCCGATCGCCAGCGCGGTGAGCCTGACGAGCTTCCTCGCCGATCGACCGATCCCTGCCTTCTACGTGCGCAAGGAGCCGAAGGGTCACGGCACGCAGCAGTGGATCGAGGGACGCAAGGGGATTCCGGCCGGGGCGCGGGTGTGCGTCCTCGAGGACGTGGTGACGACCGGCGGATCGACGCTCAAGGCCATCGAGCGCTGCCGGCAGGAAGGGCTTACGGTGCGCGGCGTAGTCGCGCTCATCGATCGGCAAGAGGGCGGCAAGGCGGCGGTCGAGGCGGCGGGCGTCGCCGTCCGGTCACTCTTCGAGCGGAGCGACTTCCCGTGAGCCGCGCGGTGCGCATCGCACTCTTGTTGTGTGCGGCATGCACGACGCTTCCGTTCCCGGAGCCCGAGCTCGTCGGGCCCTACGGGCGCGAGCTCGGGAAGTGGACCCGCAAGACGGCGCTCTACGCGGGGCTCGAGACCCGCGCGTTCTGCCGCGTGGTCTACCTGTCGTACGACATGATCGAGGCACAGTCGCGCTACATCTCCGACTTGCGGACCGAGCTTCCGGACGAGGCGGAGCGGACCCGGGAGCGCCTGCACAAGGAGACGGCGACGCCCACGCTCTTCGCGGTCCTCTTCACGCCCAACAAGACCGCCAACGACTGGGACGCGAAGGACTCGGTGTGGCGCCTCGCCATCAACTTCGGCTTCGGTCAGGTGGAGCCGAAGCGGGTCGAGCGTCTCGAGCGCCCGTTCAACCCGGAGCTGCGCGCCCTCTATCCCTATCTCGACGATTATTCGGTGGCGTACGTAATCCATTTCCCCGCGCAGGAGGCGCCGGAAGGACTGCACTTCACCCCGACCGAGCTGACGATGATCGCGTCGGGCGCTCCCGGGAAGATGGAGTTCAAGTGGGACCTGAAGGCGCTCACGGCGTCCAGGTAGGCGGTTCCTCGAACGGCGCTGCCGGGACGGCGGCATTACACTCAAGGGTCATGGATCCAAGCTCCCCACCGTGCACCGGTCTGGTACCCGTTCCCACCCTCGACGACCTCGTCGCTCGCGACAAGAGCCACGACTGCGCGGGCTTCGGTCCCGCCCACATCTGCGTCCGCGTCGACGCGGTGGCCGAGCTGCCCACGCGATTCGGCCGATTCAAGATCGTGGCGTTCTGGAACAACCGGGACGGCAAGGAGCACGTCGCCCTCGTCCATGGCGACGTGATGGGCCACGACGACATCCCGACCCGCCTGCACTCCGAGTGCCTGACCGGCGACGCGATCGGTTCCTTGCGCTGCGATTGCCGGGACCAGCTGGAGACGGCCCTCCGCTCGATCGCCCGGATGGATCGCGGGATGCTCCTCTACCTGCGGCAGGAGGGCAGGGGCATCGGTTTGCGCAACAAGATCCGCGCGTACCAGCTGCAGGATCGCGGGCTCGACACCGTCGAGGCGAACCGCGCCCTCGGGTTCCGCGACGACGAGCGCGACTACGGCGTCGCCGCGCACATGATCGCCAGCCTGAACGTGAAGTCCGTTCGTTTGATGACGAACAATCCGAACAAGATCCAGCAGCTCGAGACCAACGGGATCAAGGTGAGCGGCCGGATCCCCCACGTCATGCCGGCGAACGAGTTCAACCGCTTCTACCTGCAGACGAAGGCGGTGCGCTCCGGGCACTTCATCGAGTTCGAGGGCAAGGTGCACCTGCCCGAGCAGGACGACCCGCCCGTGGTCGAACCGTCCGGCGGTGCCACCTAGAGCGCATCTCACAACCTCTCCCGTCGCCAGTCGGCCGATCTGCGGCGGATCGCGTCGTTGCTCCTCCTCCGCGTACGACTCGGTACGCGTCGTCGGGGCGCCTAGCGCTCCTTGCATCTCCGCCGCCGGGCTCGGTCCGAGGTCATGAGATGCGCTCTAGCGCCTCGGCCACGCCTGCGGGGCGGGCTTTCCGCGCACGAGCACGGTGTCCTGAACCTGGGCCGGATCGATCCCCGGCCACGAGAGCGTGTAATGGAGCCCGCGGCTCTCCTTGCGTTCCTTCGCGCAGGAGACGATGAGCCGGGCAACGTCGGCGAGATTGCGTAGCTCGATGACGTCGCGGGTGACGAGGTAGCCCCAGTAGTATTCCTGGATCTCGCCGACGAGGTTGTCGAGCCGCCGCTCGGCGCGAGCGAGCCGCTTGTCGGTGCGGACGATGCCGACGTAGTTCCACATCAGACCGCGGATCTCGTCCCAGTTCTGCTTCACCACGACTCCCTCTTCCGGAGCGACCGCCGTTCCCGGATTCCACTCCGGGATGGCGGCCTGCGTCCGGTTTCCTGCCGCGACCTCCACCGCGCGATCGGCCGCGCGATGCCCGAAGACGAGCCCTTCCAGGAGCGAGTTCGAGGCGAGCCGGTTCGCGCCATGGAGGCCCGTGCAGGCGACCTCGCCGATGGCGAACAGCCCCGGGAGCGTCGTCTGCCCGTCGAGGTCCGTGCAGACGCCGCCGCAGACGTAGTGCGCGGCGGGAACCACCGGGATGGGCTGCTGGGCCATGTCGATCCCGAAGGCGAGGCACGTCGTGTAGATGTGCGGGAAGTGCTCCACCACGAAGGCCTTCCCGAGATGCGTCATGTCGAGGAAGGCGCAGTCGTCGCCGCGCCGCTTGAGCTCGCTGTCGATGCTGCGGGCGACGACGTCCCTCGGCGCGAGCTCGCGCCGGGGATCGTAGCGGTCCATGAACGCCTCGCCGGCCCGATTGCGCAGGATGCCGCCCTCGCCGCGAAGGGCTTCGCTGATGAGGAAGCTCTTCGCGTGCGGATGGTAGAGGCAGGTGGGGTGGAACTGGATGAACTCGAGATTCGCGATCGCCGCGCCCGCCCGATGGGCCATGGCGAGCCCGTCACCCGTGGCGACGTCCGGGTTCGAAGTGTACAGGTAGACCTTGCCGGCACCGCCGGTGGCGAGCACCACCGTCCGGGCGGGGATCGCTTCCACCTTCCCGGTGCGCGTGTCGAGCGCGTAGCAGCCGACCACCCGGTCCGGACCCTGCAGGCCAAGCCGCGTGCTCGTCACCAGGTCGACGGCGACGTG
>JBJMQD010000342.1:0-3600 GCA_045802855.1 Myxococcales bacterium
AGGGCGAAGTCGTGCGCGCATACGGAGTCGAGGGGCCCGGCGGCGCGTACGCGGAGCGCGTGACCTTCGTGATCGACGGGAACGGCAAGGTATCGAAGGTGCTGGAAGGCAAGGACGCGCTCGATCCGGCCCCGGCTCTCGATGCGTGTCCACTCCACAAGAAATCATGAAGGGCCGACGCCGGGTCTCGTGGGTTCCCGGCGGCGGGTCGACCGATGCTCCGGCCTTCGCCTCCGCCCGTCGCCGGCAAAGCCGGCTCCTCCTTGGGGGTGCGGGGGGCGGGCGGAGCCGGCCCCCCGATGGAAACGATGGAGCTGTCCGGGATCGAACCGGAGACCTCTAGAGTGCGATTCTAGCGCTCTCCCAGCTGAGCTACAGCCCCACACCGAACCCCGAGCCAAAGGAGGCGCGCTTGTAACTACCGCCGAGCGGCATTGTCAAGGAGCGCGCTTGACACGCGCGCGTGGCGGCGCACGCTTGCGCGATGGGCATTCTGGTCGTCGCCGCCGTCGCCACCTTGATCGGGTTCGGCCTCATCCTTCTCATCGGAAGGAACCAGCCGGTCTCGCCGGCGGCGCCGGAGAACCTCCTCCGCGGCGATCTCACGGATTCGGCCTGGGTGCGACGGTACGGGGTCGAGGGCCTCCAGCGCCTTCTCGTCATGCTCTTCACCGAGATGGGCTTCGCGCCGGAGCGCTGCGAGCGCGGAGGATCGACCGTGGACCTGTTCGCGAACGACCCGACGCCGATCCGGGGAGGGCGGATCTACGTCCACGGCATCCTCGGCGGGGCCCAGCCGGTCGACGGGGACGAGGTGCGGAACCTCATCGACACGGCGCGAGCGGAGTTCGTGGGGAAGGGGATCTACGTGACCCTCGGCCGCTTCTCCTCCGACGCGCGAGACACGGCGAAGGGCGCTCCCATCGATCTCCTCGACGGCGACGAGCTGGGAAAGCTGATGCGAAAGCACCTTCCGCAGGCGTTCGCCACGCGGAAGATCTAACCAGACAGCGTAGAGGAGGGCGGGCAAGCCGGGCGCAGCCGGCCCCGCGATGAGAAGGAGATTCTGCATGGCGTGGTCGCGCAGGGGCGTCCTCGGAGCGGGTCTCGCAGCGGCGGCATCCTCGGCGCTGGGAAGCCGCGCGCAGGGGACGCGGCCTTTGCCGCAGGGGACGGACCCCGGGCAGGCGAATCCCGCCTCGAGGCCGTTCCCGTTCGAGGAGATGACCATCCGGATCATGGACGAGGGGCTCGTCGCGGGGCGCTTCACCTCGCGGCAGCTGACGGAGGCGTATCTCGCCCGGATCGAGGAGATCGACCGCAAGGGTCCCATCCTCCGCGCCGTCCTCGAGATCAACCCCGACGCGCTCGAGATCGCGGACGCGCTCGACAAGGAGCGCAAGGAGAAGGGCGACCGCGGGCCGCTCCACGGGATCCCCATCCTCGTGAAGGACAACCTCGATACGGCAGATAAAATGTCGTGCACCGCCGGATCGCTCGCGCTCGAGGGCTCGCATCCGCCGCGCGACTCGACGGTGGTGGCGAAGCTGCGTGCGGCGGGCGCCATCATCCTGGGGAAGACGAACCTGAGCGAGTGGGCGAACTTCCGATCGACGCATTCGACCAGCGGGTGGAGCGGCCGGGGCGGCCAGACCCTGAACCCCTATGCCCTCGATCGATGCCCGTCGGGGTCGAGCTCCGGATCGGCGGCCGCCGTGGCGGCCAATCTCTGCGCCGCCGCCATCGGCACCGAGACGGACGGGTCGATCACCTCGCCTTCCTCGGCCTGCGGACTCGTCGGCATCAAGCCGACCGTGGGCCTGGTGAGCCGCGCGGGGATCGTGCCCATTTCACGGACCCAGGATACCGCCGGCCCCATGGCCCGCACCGTGCGCGACGCGGTGACGCTGCTCGAAGTCATCGCAGGTCCAGACCCGCGCGACCCGGCCACGAAGAACGCCAGGCCGTACCAGGCCGGTCTGCTCGAGGAGTCGTCGCTGGAAGGCGTGCGCATCGGGATCGTGCGCGGTAATTTCGCGGGCTACTCGGCACCGGCGGACAAGGTGACGGAAGAGGCGCTGAAGGTATTCCAGTCGGAAGGCGCGAAGGTCGTCGATCCCGTCGAGCTCGACATGACCGGAATCGGCGACGCGGAGCTGGACGTGCTCCTCTACGAGTTCAAGGCCGGGCTCGCGGAGTACCTCGCTTCCCTCGGGCCAAAAGCCCGGGTCCGCACCCTCGAGGACGTCATCGCCTTCGACGAGAAGAACCGCGATCGCGAGATGCCGCTCTTCGCGCAGGAGCTGTTCGAGCAGGCGCGGAAGAAGGGTGGCCTTTCCGATCCGAAGTACAAGAAGGCGCTCGCGAAGTGCGGGACGCAGATGCGCGAGAAGGGGATCGACGCGGTCCTGCGCAAGCACAAGCTCGACGCCCTCTTCGCCCCGACGGGAACTCCGGCCTGGCTCATCGATCACGTGAACGGCGATCCCAACGTGGGAAGCTTCACCACGCCGGCGGCCGTGGCCGGATATCCCCACGTCACCGTTCCCGCCGGATTCGCCTCTGGTCTGCCGGTAGGAGCGAGCTTCATCGGCGCTCGCTTTTCGGAAGTGAAGTTGCTCGAGATCGCCTGGGCGTACGAGAACGCGACCAGGGTGCGCAGGGCGCCGCGCTTCCTCCCCCACGCCGAAGAGAAGCAACCAAGCTGACAGGACGGTGTCAGTAGCAGGGGGTCATCGTTCTTCCGAAGCCTGCGGTCGGTCGCGGGCGCCCAGGAGGACGAAATGGCGAATCCGTTCACTTATTCGGAGCTGCATTCGAAGGACGTGAAGCGCGCCCGCGCCTTCTACTCGGAGCTGTTCGACTGGAAGCTCGCCCCGGTGCCGGTTCCCGAGCGCGAGTACCTCATGGTCGAGGCCGGCGAAGGGACGCAAGGAGGGATCACCGAAGCGGCGTTCGAGGGCGTGTCGGGGTGGATCACCTACGTCGCCGTCGACGACTGCGCGAAGAGCACGCGCAGGGCGCGAGATCTGGGAGCTACGGTCGTGCGGGACTGCGTGGAGATTCCCGACGGCATCTTCAGCGTGCTGCGCGATCCGGCCGGGGCGGCGGTCGGCATCTTCCAGCTTCGCAAGCGGTAGAGTCCGCTTCCGTGCGCCGCGCCGACCGCCTCTTCCGCATCGTCCAGCGGCTTCGCCGGCGTGGGGTCGTGACGGCCCGCGCGCTGGCGGAGGACCTCTCCGTCTCGGAGCGGACCATCTACCGGGACATCCGGGACCTCGAGCTGTCCGGTGTTCCGATCCTCGGTGAGGCGGGGGTCGGGTACGCGCTGCCGCGGGGGTACGACCTGCCGCCGCTCATGTTCACGCAGGACGAGATCGAGGCGCTCGTCCTCGGCGCCCGGGTGGTGCAGAGCTGGGCCGATCCCGCGCTGCGCGCGGCGGCAGGCGACGTGCTCGCCAAGGTCGAGGCGGTGCTGCCTTCGGCGCTGCGGGATCGGCTGTCCGGGACTTCGCTGTTCGCGCCGCACGTGCACGTGCCTCGCGCCGTCGCCCAGGGCCTGGGAGAGCTGCGCACGGCTCTGCGCGACAAGCGCAAGAT
>JBJMQD010000343.1:0-14335 GCA_045802855.1 Myxococcales bacterium
CTCCGCTGGCGACGGGCGGAGCCCGAAGGGCGGAGCAGACGAAGGAGGAGCCAGCTCCGCTGGCGACGGGCGGAGCCCGAAGGGCGGAGCATAGGTGATGAATGGGCGGCGGATCCTCGTCACCCGCCCCGCCGAAGAGCCGCCCACGCTCGACGATCTGCTTCGGGAGCTCGGGGCCGAGCCCGTCCGTCTCCCCTGCATCGCCTTCGCGCCGCCGACGGATCGGACCCCCCTCGATGCGCTGCTCGCGCGCCTGCGCGAAGGCGCCCGCCCTGATTTCGTCGCCATCGCCTCGGCGCACGCCGCCGATCGCTTCGTCCTGGAGCTTCGCGATGCCGGCCTCGATCCCGCCGCCGCGCTCGCGGGCACTTCGATCCTCGCGGCCGGCGCATCGACGGCGCTGAAGCTTCGCAGCCTCGGCCTTTCTGCCCGGGCCCCGCCGGAAGCGGTGGGCGCGGAGGCGATGGTGGCCGCCTTCGGCGGCGAAGTCCGCGGCAAGGAAGTCCTCGTTCCGAGAGCGGAAGAAGGGAACCCAGCACTCGTGGACGGCTTCGCTCGCGAGGGAGCGCGCCTGAGCGCGGTTCCCCTGTACCGCACGGTGCCCGTCACCGCCGCGGACCCCGCCGCAGCGGCGCTCCTTCGCGCCGGCCGGATCGACGCGATCGCGTTCGCGAGCGGAAGCGCTGCCCGCGGTTTCGCGGCGCTGTTCGGAACCGAAGCGGCCTCGCTCGCCGCCGCAAGCCGCGTTGCCTGCATGGGAGAAACTTGCGCCGAGGCTGCGCGCGCCGCGGGGCTGCCCGTGCATGCGGTGGCGGCGGGCGGATTCCAGGACCTCGCCCGCGCGATCGAATCGTTGCTTACCGGTCGGTAGCGGTCCCGATGGCCAGCCCGCCTTGTGTGCGCTACCTTGTCACTACGATGACCGACCGGCCCAGCATCCTGGTTGTCGAAGACGATGAGGATTGCCGCACCGTCCTTGCCGATCTCCTGGAAATGTCGGGCTACTCCGTCGTCTCCTGCGGCGAGGCGCACCGCGCCGTCGAGCTGGCGAAGGAGGCCGCGCCGGCGCTCGTCCTGGTCGACTTCATGATGCCCGACGCGGACGGCGGGTGGCTGGTACGATCCTTGCGCGCGCAAGGCGGGGCGTTGGCGGCAGTGCCGGTGGTGCTCACCACGGGGTCCATTGCCGGGCGGGAGATCGCCGAATCGCTCGGCGTCCGCTCCCTGGAGAAGCCGTTCGACATGAACCGGCTGCTCGACCTCGTCCGATCCCTGGCTCCCGCGCCGCATGCGTCGTGAAACGCCCGATCGGCCTCGAAGCGATCATCGACTACAAGTTGACCAAGGCGATCGTCGAGTTGGCGATCGGGATCCTTCTCGTAGTCGCGCTCGTCCGCGGGCCGGAAGCGATGGCGGCAACCGTCGCGCAGCAGGTGATCGACCACGCGAGCGGGGCGTGGGCCCTGCGCGCGGCGACGCTCATCGTCCGCTCCGGCACCGCGGCCCATGTGAAGCTCGCGGCGGCGGTCGCCATCGCCGATTCGGCGCTTTCCGCCTTCGAAGGGCTGGCCCTGCGCGCCGAGCGATGGTGGGCGCCGTGGCTCGTCGTCGTCGCTACCGGCGCGCTCATCCCGGTGGAGATCTGGGAGATCATCCGCAAGCCGACGCCGGTGCGCGGAGTCATCCTGGTGCTCAACTGGGTGATCCTGATCTATCTGCTCCGGCGGGCGCTCGTGGAGCACCGCGAGCGCGTCGAGCGTCAGGCCGGTGCCGCGCCCGAATAGAGGCCATACACGGCGCCCCAGCCGATTCCGAGCAGGATGAGGAAGAACACGATCGCGATCCGCTCCAGCCACTTGATCGAGCTCTTGCTGACGCAGATCCCCCATCCCATCGTGCAGAACGACCAGAGGCCGTTCGCCAGATGGTACGCGATGGCGAGGATGCCGAGCACGTAGACGATCAGGGTCGCGGTCTCATAGTGCATCTCGTGCGAGATGTCGGCGAACGGCTCGGGGTGTCCCTCGACGAATCGCGGGTGCGCCCAGGCGAGCCACAGGTGCGCGCCGAGGAAGGCGAGGAGCCCGACAGCGGAGGCTCGCTGCAGCCAGTAGCGGAGGCTTCCGAAGTACCGGGCGCTGCTTCCCCGGGTGCGGAACATCCGGCCGATTCCCCAGACGGTGTGCCAGAGCAGGGGGACGAGGACGATCGCCATCACCAGCGCGCTACTCGCGTTGCTGGAGTGCCCGGTGACCGACGTCTGCCAGGCGTCCCCGCCGTTGTACGAGGCGAGGTTGTTCCAGAGGTGGTTGATCGTCCACACCCCGACGGGCAGGAACGCGAAGAGCGATCCGAGGCGGCCCCCGATGAAAGTGCGCGCCACCGCTCGCGCGGCGGGAGGCGCGGTGCGGTCGGGCTGATCGGTAGTGAGAGGCAACGCCACCTTGGATCCTCCTTGCGCATCCGGCGCTCGCCGCCCCCATTGGGGCAGCGAGGCCCCTCAATACCCGAGCGGCGCCGAAAACGAAATCGGATCCGCTGGATCAGGGGAGGACGACTTGCGAAAGCGCCGGGCAGGCCCCGGTCTGGAAATGCCCGGTGAATTCGTGCCCGCCTTGCGCTTGATCGACGAGCACGAGGTCGAAGTTGCCCTTCGACTCGCCCCCCGGGGACGAGTCGAACTCCGAAACGGTCATGCCCCCGACGAAGCTCGCAGCGGGATACGCCGCCGGAAGCTTCGGCGTCGCCGCCCCGGGAGGAGATTGCCCGACGATCATCTCCGCCGCCGCGTTGTCGCTGCCCGGGAAGAAGGTGCCGATCTTCTCCTGCGGCACGAACATGATGAGCGCCGTGCTCACCTCGTATGAGGTGCGGAAGAAGTCCGTGTGCTGCTTTAGCTTGTCGCAGAGGCCGTTCGAGTCGCTGAGAATGATGACCGACATCTCGGTCGGGGCGCCGGTCGCGCTCGTCTGCACCTTCGCGTTGCCGTGGATGGCGCTATGGACCTCGGTGATGATGGCACCGTTGAAGCCGCCGAGGACGAGGTTGTCGGGATTTCCGCAGCCGGAAAGGGCGAAGGCGGCGACGACGAAGGAGAGGACGGCTATGCGCATGGGGATGGTGACCCTAACATGTGGCGCCCGGTAAAACCCGTTGCGCCGGGGAGTGGGGATCGGTAAACGGCTCTCTCTGCCATGCCGTGGGACGAGATCTCTGGCCAGGAGGGTTCCGTGTCTTTCTTGCGCGCCGCGCTTGCTCGCGGACGCGCGCACCACGCGTATCTCTTCGCCGGCCCGAAGGGAGTGGGCAAGGAGCTTCTCGCGCGTCTCTTCGCCCAGGCCGCCAACTGCGAGGCCCCGGAGGAGCGGGCTTCGCCTGCGACGGGCGGAGCGCCGGAGGCGCGGAGCATTGGAGACGGTCGCCCCTGCGGCACGTGCGCCGGCTGCAGCGCGATACGCCGCGGCTCGCATCCGGACGTGACCTGGGTGTTGCCGCAGTCGGAGGCGGTCGCCCGGGGGCTCATCTCGAAGGCGGACCTGGACGGAGCGCCCTCGCGGGAGATCCGCGTCGACGAAGTCCGGGCGCTGTCGCGCAGGCTCGCGCTCGCTCCGGCGGTAGGCCGGCGCAAGGTCGCCATCGTGACTCCGGCCGAGGCTTTGAACGAGCGCGCGCAGAACACTCTGCTCAAGACCTTGGAGGAGCCCGCATCGGCCACGACATTCGTCTTGGTTTCCTCGGAGCCCGATTCGCTTCTCGCGACGGTGCGATCCCGCTGCCTGCGCGTCCAGCTCACACCTCTGCCCACATCGACCATAGAGGCGCGGCTGGTCGAGCGAGGCGTGCCTTCCGAGGAAGCGAAGAAGAGAGCGGCGCGGTCGGGCGGTTCGCTGGGACGGGCACTGGAACTGGAAGGAGCCGAGCTCGACCGGCGCGAGAAGCTCGTGCGTGCGCTGGAAGGAGCGGCCTCCGCGCCGGACGAGCGACCCGCGCTCGATCTGGCCGAGGCGCACGCCGAGCGGGAGGCGGCACGGGAAATGGCCGGGATCGCCCAGGAGTGGACCCGCGATCTGCTGGTGCTGCAGGCGGGAGGAACCATCGAGGCGCTCGAGCTTTCCGATGTCGCGGAAAAAGTCGCGGCGGAGTCGTCTCCCGTGAAGCTGCTCGAACAGGCCGCGGCCTGCGCCGACGCGCTCGAGGCCATCGAGCAGAACGGCAACGGACGGCTGCAGATCGAGCGGCTCCTGCTCCGGGTGCGGGAGCTCCGACGTGGCTGAGCTTTCCGACCTTCTCGAGGAGGCGCGGGCCGGGAAGGGCAAGCCCGTCTATCTCGTCGAAGGCGACGAGTACCTGGCCAGGACCGCCGCCCGCGAGCTCGCCGAGGCGCTCGTTCCGGAGCACGACCGGACGCTGAACCTCCTGGTGCTCGACGCCTCGGCGGGTGCGCGCGAGATCGCCACGCACCTCGTCACGGTGGCGATGTTCGCCGCTCCCAAGGCGGTGGTGGTCGAGGGCGCCGATGCCTTCGCCACCGAAGTGGACGCCGAGCGCGAGCTGGCCCGCGTCCGCGAGCTCTGCAAGGCGAAGCGCCAGCGGGACGCCGCGCGCCGGCTCCTGAAGCTCGTCGGTGCCGCCGGATGGCAGATCGCGGATGCGGCCTTCGGCGCGAAGGGAGCGGCGAGCGCGGCGAAATGGCGCAAGGAGATCGGAGCTGCGCCCGAGGAAGCCGACAAGGCGCTGCTACAAGAACTCTGCGCCCATGCCGAGGAGCAGCGCCTGCGGCCTCCGCCCGACGACCTCGATGCGCTCGTTTCCGCAATCGATCGGGGACTCCCGCCCCGAACCCACGTCATCCTGGTCGCGGAGGGGCTTCCGCAGAAGCATCCGCTCGTCCGGCTCGCCACGGCAAAGGGCGCGCTCCTGCGGCGCAAGGCGGAGCGGCGCGGGCGCAGCATCGACACGCTCGACATCTCCGAGGTGGTGAAGGAAGTCCTCGGGCCTCTCGGCAAGCGGCTTTCGCGCGAGGCGGATCTCGAGCTGAAGCAGAGGGTCGGCGATGACCTGCGGCTCCTCGCGAACGAGCTGGCGAAGCTCGCGGTGTACGCCGGCGACCGCCCGCTCATCGGTCGCGAGGACGTCGAAGCGATCGTCGCTCCGGTGCGCGAGGAGGAGTTCTTCGCGGTGGGCGAGGCCGTGCAGGAGGGGGACCTCGGACGCGCCATCTCCCTGTTGCACGACGAATTGCGGCGCACGCAGAACGCTACTTCCGTGGTGCTGCCGTTCCTCGGCGCCGTCGCGGCGGCGGTGCGGAGATCGCTCGCCGATCACGCGCGGTATGCCTCGATCCCGCAGGCGTCGGGACCGCGCGAGCTGGCCTACAACGACTTCCTGCGCAGCGTCTTCCCGGCGGTGGAGGCGGAGCTTTCGCAGAAGGGGCAGAAGGTTCCCAATCCGTTCGTCGCCTGGCTCGGGTACAAGCGATCGCGCAGGCGGCCCCGCGGCCACTGGCGGCGCTCGCTGCTCCTCTGCGCGGAAGGCGACTTCGCCCTGAAGACGGGGGCGGATCCTCGACTTCTGGCGGAACGGCTGCTGACGCAAATCTGCGGAGCGCGGTAAGAGGAGCCCGGAGGAGCGGGCTTTGCCCGCGACGGGAGCACTCGGAGGAGCGGGCTTTGCCCGCGACGGGCGGAGCCCGAAGGGCGGAGCATTGGAGACTATGGCCGCGCGCACCCTCGTCACCATGGCCCTGCCGTACGCGAACGGCAGCCTGCACCTCGGACACCTCGTCGAGGCCGTCCAGACGGACGTGTACGTCCGGGCGCTCCGCGCGACGGGCGAGGAGGTGGCCTTCATCGGCGCGGACGACACGCACGGAACGCCGATCGAGGTGAACGCCGCGCGCGCCGGGGTGCCCCCCGAGCAGTTCGTGGCGCGCTTCCACACCGAGCACTCGGCCAACTACCGCGCCTTCGAGGTGCTGCACGACATCTTCTACACGACGAACTCGCCGGAGAACGAACAGCACGTGGTGCGCATCTTCCGGACCCTCGACGAAGCCGGCGCGATCGCGAGGCGTCCCGTCGAGCAGCTTTACTGCGAAATCGACCGGCGCTTCCTGCCCGACCGTTACGTCAAGGGCGAATGCCCGAAGTGCGGCGCGAAGGATCAGTACGGCGACGCGTGCGAAGTTTGCGGGAGCACGTACGAGCCTACCGATTTGAAGAACCCGTATTGCGCGCTTTGCAAGGAGCAGGGACGGGGAGAGATCCCCCCCGTGCGGCGCAGCTCGATGCACTATTTCGTGCGGCTCTCCAAGTACCAGGAGTTCCTGCGCGGCTGGACGGCGGCAAAGGGCCACTTGCAGCCCGAGGTGAAGCGGTCGATCGACGGGTGGCTGTCGGAGCCGCTAAAGGATTGGGACGTCTCGCGCGACGCGCCCTATTTCGGGTTCCGCATCCCGGGAGAGACCGACAAGTATTTCTACGTCTGGATGGACGCGCCCGTCGGCTATCTCTCCAGCACCGATCGCTGGTGCAAGGACCGCGGCGACAAGGTCGAGCACTGGTGGTCGAAGGATGCCGATACCGACATCGTCCATTTCATCGGGAAGGACATCGTCTATTTCCACACGCTCTTCTGGCCGGCGATGCTGCACGCATCGGGTTGGAAGGTGCCCGCGCACGTGCACGTCCACGGGATGCTCACCGTCGACGGCGCGAAGATGTCGAAGACGCGGGGCAACTTCTTCACCGTGGACGACTACCTCTCTGCGGGTCTCGATCCGGAGTGGCTCCGCTACTACTTCGCCTCGAATCTCGGCCCGACGCCGAGCGACATCGATCTCTCCCTTCCCGAGATGAAGAACCGGGTGAACGGGGAGCTCTTGAACAACCTCGGGAACCTCGCCAACCGGGCGCTGTCGGTGGTGTGGAAGAGCTTCGACGGGAAGCTCGGCAAGCTGCCCGCCTCGCCGGAGGATCTCTTCCAGGTCTCCGCCATCGAGCGCAAGGTCGCCGGACTGTATCGAGCGATCGATACCCGCGCCGCGATCCAGGAGGTGCTCGCGCTCTCGAGCCTTGCGAACGCGCGCTTGCAAGAGAAGCAGCCGTGGAAGGTCATCAAGACGGACAGGGCCGCCGCTCACGCCGAGCTCACCCTGGCGGTGAACGTCGCGCGGGTGTGCGCGAGGCTTCTCGCTCCCGTCGTTCCCACGTTTGCGAAAGGCGTGGAGGAGCAGACGGGCGCACCGCTGCGCTGGGGAGATTCCCGGTGGCTCGAGGAGACGGCGATCCGCGAACCGAAGCCGCTCGTGCGGCGCGTCGAGGACGCGGACCTGGCGAAGCTGTCGGGAAAGTTCGTGGCAGGGGCCGAGGCCCCGCCGCCGCAGTCCGCGCCCGCGCCTGCCGTCGCCGTTGCTGCCACCGTCGCCGAAATCTCGATCGACGAATTCGGGAAGATGGATCTGCGGGCGGGCAAGGTCCTCGCGTGCGAGCGGATCCCCAAGTCCGACAAGCTGCTCAAGCTCACCATCGATCTGGGCGAGGGCGCGCCGCGAACCGTGGTGAGCGGCGTCGCGCAGGCGTATGCGCCCGAGGAGCTGGTCGGCAAGACCGTTGCGGTAGTCGCCAATCTGCCCAAGAAGCCGCTTCGCGGGGTCGAATCCCATGGCATGGTGCTCTTCGCCACGGGCGGCAAGCGCGGGCTCGTCGCGGTCGAGATCGGCGAGGACATTCCGCCGGGCGCGAAGGTGAAGTGATGGGGCTCCTTTCCTGGCTGAAGAAGAAGCCCGCAGATGGTGGTGACCAGCCCGCCGAGGCGCCCCCCGCGGAGGAGGCGCCGGCGGAAAGCGCCGCGGAGCTGGCCGAGGCGCTCTCGGCATCCGACGGCGCCCTGCGCGTCGACGCGGCCCGGGCGCTCCTCGATCGGTTGCGCAATGGCGACGACGAGGCCCGCAAGGCGCTGGCGGCGCGAATCGGCGATCTGTTCTCGGACGAGGAGCCCGCCGTCCGGGCGACGGCGCTTTCGGCGCTGCGCCTGCTCCACGCTCCCGAGTTGCTCGAAGCGCACCAGAGCGCGGTGCTCGCGCTCCTCGCCGATCCGGTCGCGCAGGTGCGCACCACGGCGGTCTGGTCGGCGGCGCAGCTGCGCGGGGAGACCGCGCGCACCCAAGTCCGCGCCTTGCTCACGTGCGAGGAGGAGCCGCTTCGCTTCGCGGCTGCCTGCGCGCTCAGCGAGCTGGGCGATTCCGCCGCCGTCCCCGAGCTGACGGCCGCGTTGCGCGAGGATCACCGGCGGCAGGAAGCGCTCTCGGCGCTCATGTCCCTCGGCGATGCCGCGGCCCTGCCGTCCGTTGCCGCGCTCTTCGAGGAGGAGTCGCTGGGCGAGTTCGATCGCACCCTCGCTGCCGCGGCGCTCCGCCGGATGGGAGACCCGCGCGGCGCGGAGCACCTCTGCGCCCGCATCGCCGAGGGAAGCGACGACGCGCCCATCGCCGCGGAGTGGGCGGGACGGCTCGGAGTCGGCGAGGCGGTAACGGCCCTGGAAGATACGGCGGAGCGGGAGGGCGACCCCGCTCGCGGCGCGGCGCTGCGAGCGCTCGGACGCCTGCAGGCGCCGGGGGCCGAGGATCGGCTTCTCGCGATCGTGCGCTCCACCGACGAAGCCGAAGACGTCCGGATGGACGCGGCGGAGGGACTCGCGGAGCTGGGAACGGCGCCCGCCCTGGACGCGCTCACCGTTCTGTCTCGCGAAGAAGGAGAGCTGGCATCGCTCTGCCGCGAGCTCCTCGCGGAAGTGGCGGCGAACCAGCGCTCCCAGGAGGATAGGGCTTCGCCCGCGACGGGCGGAGGCCAAAGGCCGTAGCATACGGAGGACCCGAAGGAAGGCGGGAATCCGGGCTGACGATGCTCATCGACGCGCACGCCCATCTTGATTTCGCGGATTACGGGTCGGATCTGCCGTCCGTGATCCAGCGCGCGAAGGAGGCGGGGCTCGTCCACGTGGTCCTCGTCGGCCAGTGGCGCGAGCCGGGAAAGGAAGGGCCCGCGGGAATGGCTGCCGCCCGCGGCGCGCTCGATCTTTCGCGCACCGACCCGGGCTTCTTCAGCGCCACTGCCGGGATCCATCCCCACGATGCCGCCCGGGCGACGGCAGAAGATCTCCGGGAACTGGAAGCGATCTGCGCCGAATCAGGAGTGGTGGCGGTGGGCGAGTGTGGGCTCGACTACCACTACGACCGATCGCCGCGAGAGGTGCAGCGGGAGCGGTTCGCCGAGCAGATCCGCCTCGCCAGGCGGCTGAGAAAGCCCATCGTCGTCCACACCCGGGAGGCGGACGACGACACCGCGGCGCTTCTGGAGAAGGAGATGGGACAGGAGTCGGGGGTGGTGCACTGCTTCACCGGCGACTGGGCCGCGGCGCAGCGGTACCTCTCGCTCGGGCTCTACATCAGCCTGAGCGGCGTCCTCACCTTCAAGGCCGCGGACGCCTTGCGGGACGCCGCGCGGAGGATCCCCCTCGAACGGCTCCTCGTCGAGACGGATTGTCCCTTCCTCGCGCCCGTGCCGCACCGCGGGAAGCGGAACGAACCCGCCTATGTAGCATTTACCGCCACCCGGCTTGCCGAGTTGCGGGAGACGCCGCTCGCGGAGATCGAGCGCGTCACGACCGCGAATGCCCGCCGGGCGCTGCGATTGAATGCAACCGGGGCGTGAGATATCCAAGAGCGACATGAACAAGCTCATCGCCGCCGTCGCCCTCGCCGCAGGACTTTCGACCGCTGCCTTCGCCGCGCCGAAGACCGAGACCTTGAAGGTGTCCGGGTGGCACTGCGCCGGATGCGCCGTGCGCACCGAGTCGGCGCTGAAGGACCTGAAAGGCGTGAGCACCGCCGCGGCGGACAAGAAGAAGCAGCAGGTAACGGTGACGTATGACGACGCGTCGCTGACCCGCGCCGATCTCGAGAAGGCGGTCGCCGACTCGGGCTACACGGTCGAGAAGTAGTCAGGCCTCCCAGCTCAGCCATTCGTCGCTCATCGCCGGGGCTTCCTCCTCGTCTGTCGCCTTCCACCGCCCCCGCCACTCGACGACCTCCCAGCCGCGGCGCACCGCCTCCGACCGGAAGGCGGGCTTCGGGTTCACGACGATTGGGTGGCCGACCTCTTCGAAGAGCGGCGTGTCGGCCACCGAGTCGGAGTAGAGGAACGATCGCGAAACGTCGATTCCGTGCCGGGCGAGGATCGCCTTCACCCGCTCGCGCTTCCCCTCCTTGAACACGATGGGCGGGACCAGATCGGCGCTGGAGAGCCCCTCGCGGAGGATCGCGCGCGTTCCGATGGCCTCGTGGGCGTGGAGGAACTGCCCGATCTCGTCGATGATGAACTGCGGCGAGCCGGAGGCGACGACGATCAAGTGCCCGAGGAGCAGGTGGCGGCGCACCGTGCGCAGACCTCCCTGGGTGATGCGCTTCTTCACGTGCTTCTGGAAGCAGCGCCTGGCGAGCTCGCGCAGCCGATCGGCGCGCAGCCCCTGTTGGCAGCGGCTGCCGAGCGCCACCATGTCTGCCTCGCTGAGCCTCTTGCGCGCGTAGTCGTAGAGGGCGCGCGGCACCTGGCTGCGCACCGCCGGAACCATCTCCCGATTCGAGTAGAGATACCAGGTGAAGATGGTGCCGGCGTTTCCGTCGACGAGCGAGTCGTCGATGTCGAAGATGGCGGCGGTTCGCTGGAAGGGTTGCATCAGCCGGAATCCTCATACAGGCCTGGCCCGCAAAAGCGCCTCGCGTCCGGGGCGGGCGGCTCCCCGTTCCATGAGGGTAGCTTGAAAAGGTGACGGTCGTAGAGTCGCTGGTAGCTGGTGAAGCTCCCGGGCGTCGCGTCCCTTTCGAAGATGGCGCCGAAGGCGGCGATGCGACTGTCGAGCTCGTCGAGCGCGTGCACGACGAGCGCCTCGAGGGTCTGCGGCTCCTTGGGGCTGCCGTGCTCGAGGAGGCCGTGGTGCGAGGCCACGAGATGGACGAGATGCATCGTGAGCTCTCGCGGGAATCCAGGGATCCGGCCGGCGCGCTCGTGGATGAGCTGGCAGGCGAGGACGATGTGCCCGACGAGCCTTCCTTCGTCGGTGTAGGCGAATCCATCCGCTGTCATGGCGAGCTCGCGCACCTTGCCGAAATCGTGCAGGAGGCAGCCGGCGGTGACGAGGTCGCGGTCGAGTCGCGGATAGTGATCGCAGA
Organism: Myxococcales bacterium; assembly: GCA_045802855.1. GTDB lineage: Bacteria > Myxococcota > Myxococcia > Myxococcales > 40CM-4-68-19 > VBKO01. The sequence goes on from JBJMQD010000343.1 coordinate 11,228, forward strand.
CACGCCAGCCTAGCTGCAGGACCGAGAGCGTGTGCTCGCAGAGCCCACCCACCCAGGCGTGGTGGATGGTCTTCGCGGCGGGCGCCGCGCGGAAGGCGGGCCCGAGCTCCGGGTCGTCGAGGAGGCCGAGGAGGAGCGTGCGCAGGTGCGCGTCTCGGACCTCGGCACAGAGGCGTCTCACCTCCGCGAAGAGATCGCCGGTATCGAATCTCGTCTGCGGAGCGTCGTCGGCGGGAAGGGCAAGGGCACGTAGATCCATGCCCAGGTGCTGTAGCACGGGGGTCCGACAAGCCCCCCTGGACGCCTCAGGCGTCGGACTCCTCTTCCTCGACGACGGCTGCCCTGCCGGCCTTCTTCTTCGCCTTCTCCGCCTCCTCCGCGGCGATCTCCTCGGCGGGGCGGGGCTCGAGCTTGTAGTCGGTGATCTTCCCCTGGGCCTTCAGGGCGCGCAGCCCGGTATCGAGCGCGAGCCAGCGCGACTTCGCCCGCACTTTGATCATCACGGGAGCGGCCGGACGGCGGATGAGGCTCACCGGATCGAACTCGCCGGACAGGATGCTCACGGACCAGTTCGACTCGAGATCCGAGTCGACGCGGACGTTGCACTCCTTGCCCTCCCAGGTCGCCGTTGCCATGGCGAGGGTTGTACCAGAAGCGAGAGCCTCCATGGTCGAGACGGCGCGTCGTTCAAGTTCACGTCAATTCGGTACGGCGCGAACGGCTCCGGCGGGAGGAGCGACCTTCCGCGCGATGCGCGGTGCGTGCGACTGGATCCAGATCACCGCGACGAGCCCGACGATCATCATCAGAAGCGTGATGTAGAAGAGTCTGCGATTGTCCTTCTGACCCTGTTCACGCATCGAGCTGATCCAGGGGAGTTGCCCGGCCGGCACCCACTGGGTCTGGCCCTCGCGGCGGACGAGATCGTCGGCGGCGATGACGCCGGTTCGATAGAGCTTCAGGAACTCCTTCTGGGTGCCGACGGTCAGCTCTCCACCGGCATGGCGCACGTCGAGCTTCATGGGCCCGTACGATGGCGACGGAGTGCCTGCTCGGCAAGCAAGCGTGACACGTTGCGGTGCGAAATCTGTTACGCGGTGTTCAGCCCAGAACGCGCGGTTATGTTCGCACTTCGCCGCGCCGCGCCTTGCGGGCGTCTTCGTAAAGGCGCGTAATGTCTGGAATCCAAAAGACGGCAGAAGTGTTGCAGAGCTGCGATACCCGCAGGCCACCGCCGAGGTACACCGTGCCCGATACTCAAGTCTCGCATTCGGATGAAGCGCCCAAGGGATCCGGAGATCGCTCCGCAGCGGCCCGGATCCTCGCCCGGAGCTTCTATCGAGAACTTCGCGAGAACGGTTACACCCCGAGGCAGCTGCTCTCCCTCTCCACCGAGCTCATCGAGCTCGTCACGCAGGATTTGCAGCGCGAACGCCAGGAAGGCGTGAGCGCTCGCGTCGCCTAAGAAACGCTGCCGCCGCGGCAGGCGCGGGGGCCGGATGACGAAGACGCTCGCTCCTTGACGGTCCGGATCGTGGAGCCTATGTAGCCTCGACACGGAGGCTTCATGGCTCGGTTCGCGATCAACGGTTTCGGACGCATCGGCCGCAATATCCTTCGCGCCGCCATCAAGCGCGGCGCGAGCTTCGACGTCGTCCACATCAACGACATCGACAAGCCCAAGACCCTCGCGCACCTGTTCAAATACGACTCGGTGCACGGGGTCTTCGACGGCAAGGTCGAGGCCCTGGAAGACGCCATCGTCGTCAACGGCAGGAAGATCGCCGTCACCGCCAAGCGAGATCCAGCCGAGTTGCCGCACAAGCAGCACGGCTGCGACATCGTGCTCGAATGCTCGGGGCGCTTCACCGCCCGGGCCGACGCGGAGAAGCACATCACCGCCGGCGCGAAGAAGGTGATCATCTCCGCCCCCGCCAAGGGGCAGGACTTCACCGTCGCCTTCGGGATCAACCACGAGAAGTACGACCCGAAGAAGCACAACGTGATCTCGAACGCGTCGTGCACGACGAACTGCCTCGCGCCCATCGCCAAGGTGCTGCTCGACACCTTCGGCATCGAGCGCGCATTCATGACCACCGTGCACAGCTACACGAACGACCAGCGCATCCTCGACCTGCCGCACGAGGACCTGCGCCGCGCGCGCGCCGCCGCCATCTCCATGATTCCCGCCTCGACCGGCGCGGCGAAGGCGATCCACGAGGTCATCCCGGAGTTGAAGGGGAAGATGAACGGGTCCGCGATCCGCGTGCCGACCCCGAACGTATCGATCGTCGATCTCACCGTCGAGCTTTCCAGGGCGGCGACCGTCGACGACATCCACAAGGCGATGCGCTCGGCGGCGGAAGGAAAGATGAAGGGCGTCCTGCAGTACAACGACGAGCTCACCGTCTCGGTGGACTACAACGGGAACCCGCATTCCTCGGTCTACGACTCGACGCAGACCGCGGTCGCCGAGGGCGGCAAGCTCGCCAAGGTGTTCGCCTGGTACGACAACGAGTGGGGCTTCTCGAACCGCCTCGTGGAGCTCTCGGAGCGGATCGGGTCGTAGGGACTGGATCGCTGCCGCTGCTGGAGCCCGCGCCTCAGCGAGTGCTTCCGCGGTCGATCAGTTCTGCGGTGACGAGACGTGTGCCGTGGGGGCCCGCTGCCTCCGGAGAGCCGATGCGCTGGACGAGCTGGTGCACGGCCACCTCGGCCAGGACGCCGGGCGATGACTCGACCGCGGTGTACGGCAAGGAGAACCATCGAGCGAAGTCGCGTGAGTAGAGGCTGACGACGGACAGGTCGGCAGGAACACTGACACCACGCTGGTGCAGCACATGAGGCAGTGCCGCCACGGAGGCGTCGTTGTGCATGATGACGCCCGTGGCGTCCGCGTTCTCGTCGAGGATGCGGTGCAGGTTCTCGTCGATGGCGGGCTGCCGCGACTCGCCATCGTGGATCGACAGCTCGATTCCGAGCGCCGCCGCGCGCTGCGCCGCTGCGTCCCGGAAGCGCCACGAGTACGCGCCGCCGCGTTCGAAGACGTGCAGAGGTGGCGTCACGAGGACGAGCTTCGTGTGCCCCAGCTGGTGAAGGTGGTCGACG
>JBJMQD010000474.1:0-5906 GCA_045802855.1 Myxococcales bacterium
TTCTTCAGCCGCGACACGACTTCCTTGGGAAGGCCACGAATGAGGATGTCGGCCATCTGCACCGCCTGCTGATATCATAGTGATATCACTTGACGCTGCCGATCAGCAACTCCACCGCGATGCCGCCGTTCTGCGTCCGGAAGGCGGTCTCGAATCGCAGCTTCGCGGCGGCGGCCGTGCGGCGGTCGGCCGCGAGGACGGAGAGGCGATAGCCAGATCGGCGGACGACGTCGCCCAGCTCGGAGTACAGGCGGATCAGGTCGGCGGAGACGCGGACGCCGTACGGTGGATTCGTCACGATGAGGCCAGCGCCGGGGTCGAGGCGGACTTCCCGGAGCGGGCGCTCTTCGATCCGGAGATCGACTCCAGCGCGCTTCGCGTTCTCCCGGGCAGCGCGCACCGCCGCCGGGTCGGCGTCGGAGGCCGCCACCGGATGTGGCTCCTTCTCGATCTCGCGTGCGCGCGCCTCGTCGCGCAGCTTTCCCAGCATCGCGGCGTCGAATCCCGGCCACCGCTCGACGGCGTAGGAGCGCGCGATGCCAGGCGCGCGGCGGCGAGCAATCAGAGCGGCTTCGATGGCGATCGTCCCGGAGCCGCAGAGCGGATCGAGGACCGGCGCGGATCCGTCGTAGCCCGCGGCGAGCAGCATCGCGGCGGCGAGCGTCTCGCGCAGAGGAGCGTGGGCCTGCGAGAGCCGGTACCCGCGACGGTGCAGGAGCGCGCCGCTCGTATCCGCGCTCACCGTGCAGACGTCGCGATCGAAGCGGGCGAGGAGCAGTTGCGGGGGATCCGCCTCGTCTTCATTCGCCGTCGCCTCGGGCGGCGGCTTGCCGAGCCGCTCGCCGATCGCCTCACGCAGTCGCTGCGCCACGGCGCCGGAATGGTAGAGGCGCGATTTGTGGCAGGCGACGCGGAGCGCGACGGGATCGCCCTTCCGCAGGCAGAGATCGAAGGGGAGCTTTTGCGCTTTCTTGACGAGCTCGGCGAAGGTCGTCGCGCGGAGCTCTCCCAGCCGCAGGAGCACGCGGGTCGCGGTGCGGAGCGTCAGGTTCAGCCGCGCCGCCTCGCGCAGATCGCCCTCGATCTCGACCCCCCCGGCCGTGGCGGGCGCTCCCATTTCGCCCGAAAGCACCTTCGTAAGGCCGGGCGCGCAGACCACGAAGAGTCGGTGCATTTCGCACGAGACCATCTCATGCCTCCGCCTTCGGCTCTGGCCCGGAGCCGATGAAGCCGGCTCCTCCGGCCCCGGACCCGTGATATTTGCGAGTCCGATGGCGCCGCGGGAAGCGAGAGGCGAGGCGGTCGCGCGCGAGCTCCTGCCCGGGCAGTCCGTGGAGCTGCTCCGCGAGCTGCATCTCGTCGGGCGCGACGGGAACCTGCACGCCGACTCGCTGCGCAAGCTCAAGCAGGTGAACCACCTCGTCCAGCTTCTCACTCCCGCCCTTCTGGACGCTCGCGAGCGCCACCCCGAGGCGGCGCTGCTGGACGCGGGGTCCGGTAATTCGTATCTCGGGTTCGTCCTGTACGAGCTCTTCTTGCGCGAGCCCGGGTCGCGAGAGGTGCTCTACGCCGTCGAGTCCCGTCCGGAGCTCTGCGCGCGGGCCCGCGAGCGGGCCTTGCGGCTCGGGTTCGAGAGGATGCGATTCGTGGAAGGGGAGCTTTCCCAGATCGACGGTGCGGTTCCCGACCGGCTGCACGTCGTCACCGCGCTCCACGCCTGCGACACGGCGACCGACGACGCCCTCGCGCTCGCGGTACGGCGCAACGCCGACCACGTCGCGGTCGTCCCCTGCTGCCAGGCGGAGGTCGCGGCGCAGTTGCGCGAGCAGCCTCGAGCCGCGGCCGAACCGTGGCCCCTGCTGTGGGCGCACCCGATCCACCGTCGCGAGGCCGGCGCGCATTTGAGCAACGTCGTGCGATCGCTCGTGCTGACGAGCTTCGGGTACCAGGTCACGGTGACGGAGCTGACTGGCTGGGAGCATTCCTTGAAGAACGAGCTCATCCTGGGGCGCCGCGTGCACCGCGAGCATCGGGGAGCGCGGGCCCAGCTCGCCTCGCTCCTCTCCGCGACGGGCATCCGTCCGAAGATCGTCCGCGAGCTCTTGCCGGAGTTGATCGCATGACATTCGATCCCAACGCCGCCGCGCCCGAGGAAAGCGGCGCCTTCGGGCTTTTGAACACGCCCGAGGACGCGGGCGTGGTGCTGGTCCCCGTTCCCTTCGAGGCGACAGTCAGCTACGGCGGCGGCGCATCGGAAGGACCGGCCGCGATCCTCCGGGCGAGCCGCCAGGTGGACCTGTACGACGTGGAGACGGGCAAACCGTACGAGGCCGGCATCGCCATGCTCGATGATCCCGCGGACGTGCGGGCCTGGGACATCGCGGCGCGGGCGGCTGCCTCCCATGTGATCGCGCAGGGAGGGATTCACGACGACCCGGCGCTGCGCGCGGCCGCGGCCAGCGTCGACTCGTACATGGAGCGGATGAACGGATGGGTGCGGACGACCGTCGACCTCTTGCTCGGGCGGGGGAAGATGGTCGGGACCATCGGGGGCGACCACTCCGTCTCTTTCGGCGCCATCGAGGCCCACGCGCGCAGGCACCCCGGCATGGGCCTCTTGCACGTCGACGCCCATGCGGATCTGCGCGACGCCTACGAGGGATTCACCTGGTCGCACGCGTCGATCCTGCACAACGTGATGGCCCGCATTCCTGCCGTTGCAAGGTTGGTGCAGGTCGGCATCCGCGATCTCTGCGAGGAGGAGGCCGACCGGATCGCGGCCTCCAACGGGCGGATCCTCACGTTCTTCGACGCCGAGCTTTCCGAGGCCCGCTTCGCGGGCGAGACGTGGGCGGCGCAGGTGGGCCGGATGATCGACCCGCTCCCTCGCGAGGTCTACATCACGTTCGACATCGACGGGCTCGATCCGGCGCTCTGCCCGCACACGGGGACGAAGGTGCCGGGAGGGCTCTCGTTCCAGATGGCGACATCCTTGATCGCCGCCCTCGCCCGGAGCGGGCGCCGGATCGTCGGCTTCGATCTCACCGAAGTCGTGCCGGCGAAGGACGACAGCGAGTGGGACGAGAACGTGGGAGCTCGCCTCCTGTACAAGCTGATCGGCTGGACGCTGAACTCGCGCAGCTGACCCATGTCGAAGCGCGCGCTCATCACCGGAATCCCGATCCGCCGTCGCCGACCAGGACCTCGCAGGGGCATGCGAGCATGTACAAGGTCGGCGACCGGGCGCTAAGTTCGTGAACCTCGACGGCTCTAGTCACGGGCGCTCTTCCAAGGAAGGGAACGGATGAAAGGGATCATCCTCGCAGGCGGGAGTGGGACGCGGCTCCATCCGGTGACACGCGGCATCTCGAAGCAGCTCCTGCCCGTGTACGACAAGCCGATGATCTACTATCCGCTCTCGGTGCTCATGCTGGCGGGCATCCGGGAGATCCTCGTCATCTCGACGCCGTACGATCTGCCGCTCTTCCGGCGTCTGCTCGGCGACGGCAGCGAGCTGGGAATCTCCTTTTCGTACGAGGAGCAGCCCCGACCGAATGGGCTTGCTGAGGCATTTCTCATCGGCGAGCCTTTCGTACGCAACGAGAGCGTTGCCCTGGTGCTGGGCGACAACATCTTCCACGGTCACGGCCTCGCTTCGCTGTTGCAAAGGGAGGCGCAGGCGCTCGACGGATGCACGTTGTTCGGTTACCGGGTCAACGATCCCCAGCGTTACGGAGTGGCCGAGATCGGCAAGGGCGGCCGCCTGCTCTCGATCGAGGAGAAGCCGAAGGAGCCGAAGGGCAATCTCGCCGTGACCGGCCTCTATTTTTACGACAACCAGGTCGCCTCCTTCGCGAAGGAGCTTCGCCCTTCGGCGCGGGGCGAGCTGGAGATCACCGATCTCAACAACGCGTATTTGCGAGCGGGACGCGCCCGCCTCGTCGATCTCGGCCGCGGCATGGCCTGGCTCGATACCGGCACGCACGACAGCCTCCTCGACGCGTCGAACTTCGTGCAAGTATTGGAGCATCGCCAAGGCATCCAGATCGCCTGCATCGAGGAGATCTCTTTCCGGATGGGCTACATCTCGCGCGAAGACCTCGCCGCTCTCGGGCGGAAGCTGGAGAAGAGCGGTTATGGAAAGTACCTGCTCGACGTCGCGCGCGAGGGCGAAGAGGGCACGCGATGATCGTCGAGGAGCTGTCGCTTCCGGGTCTGAAACTGGTCAAGCCGCGCATCTTCGAAGACGACCGCGGATTGTTCGTCGAGACCTACCGCGAGGATCGCTATCGCGAGGCCGGAATCGATGCGCGATTCGTGCAAGACAATCATTCGCGGTCCCGCCGGGGAACGCTTCGTGGTCTGCACTTCCAGACGAGTCCGGGCCAGGCCAAGTTGATCCGGGTGGTGAGCGGGGAGATCTTCGACGTGGCCGTCGACATCCGGCCGGATTCGGCCACCTTCGGACGGTGGGAATCGGTACGCCTCGATGCGCGGAACCATCATCAATTCTACGTTCCTCTCGGTTTCGCGCACGGCTTTTGCGTCCTGAGCGACACCGCGGACGTCCTCTACAAGGTCTCTTCCCACTACGACCCGAAGAGCGAGTCCGGCTTCCGCTGGGACGATCCCGATGTGGCGATCCGGTGGCCGGTCGAAAATCCGATCGTTTCACCGCGCGATGCGGACGCGATGTCCTTCGCGGACCTCTGTCGCGTTCTGGGCGCGCGTAGATGAACGTTCGCAACCCTGAAAACCTTCTGGTTACCGGCGGGTGCGGATTCATCGGGTCGGCCTTCGTTCGCATGCTGTTCCGCGATCCTGCTTTTCATGGAAGAGTCGTCAATCTCGACTTGCTCACATACGCCGGCAATCCGCAGAATCTGGAAGCTCAGGTCGACGAGAGCCGGTATACCTTCTGCAAAGGGGACATCGCGGACGCAAGGCTCGTCGGCAAGCTGCTTGACGAGCACCGCGTCGACACCGTCGTGCACTTCGCCGCCGAAACGCATGTCGATCGGAGCATCCACGGCCCACGCGAGTTCATCGACACGAACGTCCTCGGCACCTTCCACCTGCTGGAGGCGGTCCGGGCCCGGCCGCACGTCCATTTCCACCACGTGTCGACGGACGAAGTGTACGGCTCGCTGGGTGACACCGGAGCGTTCACCGAAGAGACGCCCTACTCTCCGCGATCGCCGTATTCGGCTTCGAAGGCGGCGAGCGACCATCTCGTCGCGGCCTACGCCCACACCTACGGCCTCTCGACGACGCTCTCGAACTGCAGCAACAACTACGGCCCATACCAGTTCCCCGAGAAGCTCATCCCGCTGATGATCCTCAACGCGATGGAGGGGAAGCCGCTGCCCGTCTACGGCGACGGTCGAAACGTGAGGGACTGGCTCTATGTGGACGATCACGTGGAAGCCGTCTGGCTGGTTCTCACGCGGAGCGCGCCGGGCGCCCGCTACAACATCGGGGGCCGCAACGAATGGCGCAACCTCGACCTTCTCGATGCCCTCCTCGAGACGCTCGCGGCCGAGAAGAAGCGAGACCTCGAGGACTATCGCAAGCTGATCACATTCGTGAAGGACCGCCCGGGCCACGATCGCAGATACGCAATGGACTCCTCGCGCATCGAGCGCGACCTCGGATGGGCGCCTCGCCACGATTTCGCGGCAGGCTTGCGGGAAACGGTGCGCTGGTACCTGAACAACCTCGACTGGGTCGAGAGCGTCCGCACCGGTGCCTACCGGAGCTGGCTCGAACGGAACTATGTGGGCCGCTGACCGGCCTCGGGTCGACGCGGCGGCATTCGTCAGTGCTCCGTCGCGCGGACCGCTGCCGGGCGGACGCTTCCTGCGTCTTCATCATCGACGCCCGCGGGAGCGAGCGAGGAATCGCGG
>JBJMQD010000047.1:0-6945 GCA_045802855.1 Myxococcales bacterium
TCGCGATGTCGAGCAGCGGCTGTTCCAACGTCCACCTCCACCCGCGGCAGGTACCGCCGCTTTCGTCTATGCCTTCGACCGGCTGCGCTCCTCCAGCTGCTTCACCCGCTCTTCGAGCTTGCGCACCTGCCGCAAGAGGTCCGGCACCTTCGGCAGCGACACCGACATCCGCAGCCACTCGCGATGGGGCATCGCCGGATACCCGGTGTGCGTCTCGCCATCCGGAACGTCGTGCGCGACGCCGGCCTGCGCGCCGACTCGCGCGCCGTCGCCGATGCGGAGGTGCCCGACGATTCCCGCCTGCCCGGCGAGGATCGCGCCCTTGCCGATCTGCGTCGACCCGGAAATGCCGACCTGGGCGACGACGAGGGACAGAGCACCGATCCGGACGTTGTGCGCAATCTGGACGAGGTTGTCGACCTTCGTCCCGCGTCCGATGACAGTCTCGCCCAGGGTGGCGCGATCGACGCACGTGCAGGCGCCGAGCTCCACGTCGTCCTCGATGCGAGCGATGCCGGCCTGCGGCACCTTGCGATGCATCGGTCCGTCGCCATCGCCCTCGATGTCGAAGGCGAATCCGAATCCGTCCGATCCGACCACGGCGTTGGGCTGCAAGATGACGCGATCGCCGAGGATGCACCTCTCGCGCACGACGGCGCCGCTGTGGAGGATGCAGCCGCTCCCCACTCTCGCCTCGTCCAGGACCCGCGCGCCAGGGTGGAGGACGGTGCGAGGTCCAATGCGCGCGCCCTTTCCGACGACGGCAAGGGCCCCGATCGACGCGGTCGGATCGATCTCCGCTCCTGCGGCAACGGAGGCGCGAGGGTCGATCCCCGCGGACGGCCGCTCCTCGGCGTTGAACAGGGTGCTCGCCCTGGCGAAAGCGACGTAGGGCTGCGGGGCGACCAGCTTCGCCGCCGAGGACGGCGCGTTTTGCGCCTCGTCATCGGAGAGAATGACCGCGCAGGCGCGGGTGGCGGCAAGCTCCTGCCGGTAGCGCGGGTTCGCGTAGAAGGCGACGTCCTCCGGGCCGGCCTCGTCGAGAGGACGGACGCCGCGCACGCGGCGGGTTCCGTCGCCGCGCACTTCGGCGCCGATGCGCCGCGCCAGCTCCGCGAGGCTGAGCGGCCCCTGCGGCACTACTTCTTCCCGGTGGCCGCCGATTTCGGGGGCGGGTTGGCGTTCCCCTTCGGGGGGGACTTCGGGGCCGCGGTCTTCTCGGCGCCCAGGCCGAACTTGTCGTTGTACCGGCGAACCACCTCGTTGGTGAGGTCGGCCGCCTGCGGTCCGTACAGGAGGGTCGCCTTGTCCATCACGAACCCGATCGACTCGCGCTCGGCGATCTCGGCCACCACCTGGTTGAGCTTCTGCAGGATGCTCGCCATGGCCTGCTGCTCCTTCCCGGCCAGGTCCTCCTGCAGTTCGCTCGCGCTCTTGCGGGTGTCGATGAGGAGCTTCTGGAACTCCTCCTGCTTCTTCTTCTTCGCGTCGTCGGAGAGCACGGCCTGCTGCTTGTCGTATTCCTGCTGCATCTTCTCCAGATCCTGGCTCTTCTTGTCGATCTGCGAGCGGCGCTGCTCGAACTCCGTCTTGAGACGATTGCGGGCGGCCTTGCCCTCCTCGGTCTCCTGGATGGCGCGCTGGACGTCCACATACCCGAACTTCTGCGCGCGAGCGGCGAAAGCCGACGCAGAGACGGCTAGGAGCGAGGCTGCGAACAGGGTGCGGCGCATTTGCTTGTACTCTCCTGAGGCGAAAAGCTCGGGAAGCTAAAAGGAGTTGCGAGAGAAGGTCAAGCGCAGGACGCTTCCGGGAGACGAAAAATTCGTGCCGGGATTAGAAGAAGTTTCCGATGGTGAATTCAAACAGATAGGCGTCGTCGGTCGGGCGGCGGGTCAAAGGAAACCCGACCTCGAACCGTAGGGGACCGAGCGGCGAGAACCAGCGTAGCCCGGCGCCGACGCTGAGGAAGAGGCCGAACGGCAATGTGCCGTTTCCATTGGCATCCGGCCGCTGGTGGCTCTGGAAGAGGTTCTCGGTCTCGCTGTACGTATTTCCCGCATCGTAGAAGAGGACGCCCCGGACTCCCGCCGACTCGACGATGGGGAACTCCACCTCCCAGTTGGTGATCAACTCCTTGTTGCCGCCCACCGGATAATCGATCTGCCCGGCGTCTGGATCGCGGCTTCCCGCGATCTTCACGGTCGGCGAGATGCTGCGCAATGGGTAGCCGCGCAGCGAGTTGATGCCGCCGGCGAAGAACTTCTCGCTGATCGCGACCGGCCTGTTCACCGCGTCCGTCGAGCGGATGTACCCGAGCGACGCGTTCACCTTGAAGACGAGGCCGAACGGGAGCGGCCAGTAGCGGCGCTCGATCAGGCGATAGCGCTGGAAGAGGTTCTCGCTCCCGAGCAGCGCGGTGGCGAACTCCGCGGAGGCCGACTCGAGATGCCCCGCGGTGGGAAAGAGCCGGTTGTCCCGCTTGTCGTAGTTGAACGAGAAGCGGACGCTGGAAGTGCGACCGGCGGTGAACTGGTTCAGGAGGAGTATGTTGGTGAGACCCGTCGCCTCCACGTTCACGTGTTCGAGCGTGTAGGTGGTGAAGAACCGGAAGTCCTCCCAGAGCTCGTAGCCGCCCGTGAGGGCGCCTCCGATGGCGAGCCGGCTGAACCCGGTGAAGAGCAATTCGCTCCGGTACAGGTCGATCGAGGCGGTCCAGGGCGTGTCGAGGAAATAGGGGTCGAGATAGCTCAGCTGGAAGAGCTGCCGGATGCTGGAGATCTGCAGTCCCAGGCTGGCCGTATGCCCGTACCCGAAGAGGTTGTTCTGCGAGAGCTGCGCCTGGCCGAAGAAGCTCTCGCCGCCGGTGAAGCCGAACCCGACCTGGAAGGTGCCGGTGAGCTTCTCCTTGATCGCCACTTCGACGATCATCTTGTCGTCGCTCGATCCGCGCCGGGTATTGATCTCGACCGAGTCGAAGAAGCCGAGCGCGGTGATGCGCGCCTTCGAGACCCGGATGCCGGTGCCGCTGTAGAGGTCGCCCTCGTTGATCCGCATCTCGCGGCGGATGACCTTGTCGCGGGTCTTGCTGTTGCCGACCATCTCGATCTTCTCGATGGTGACCAGGTTTCCCTTCGAGAAGTTGAAGGTGAGGTCGACGGTCTTGGTGTCTGCGTGCACCTCGGTATCGGGAGTCACGTTCGCGTAGGCGTAGCCCTTGTCCTTGTAGACATCGCCCAGCACTTGCAGATCGCGCTGCAGCTTCGAGCGGTTGAACCGTTCGCCGGGCTTCACCTGCGCGATCCCGAGCAACGACTCGCGCGGCTCGAGCATGTCGCCCGCCACGTCCACCTTGGCGATGTCGTAGGGATCGCCCTCGTCGATGGGGATGGTGATGAAGATGAAGCGACGGTCCGGCGACAGCTCGATCGCGGCCTTCCCGAACTTCACGTAGAGGTACCCGCGGTCGTAGTAGAGGCCCTGCAGGACGTACTCGTCGCGGGCGAACGCGTCCTCGCGGTACGTGCCGGCGCTGGTGAGGAAGGAGAAGAAGTTTCCCTCCTGCGTGATCATCGCGCCCTTGAGCTGTTCGGTAGGGATCGCCTTGTTCCCGACGAAGCGGACCTCCTTCACGGTCACCTTGGCGTGCTCGTTCACGACGAAGACGACGGCGACCTCGTTGTTCGGCAGGGCGTCGAGGCGGGTCGTGACGTCGGCGAGGAAGAAGCCTTTTTCGACGTACTTCTCCTGGATCTTCTTCGCCGTCTTGCGGATTCCCTCCTGGTCGAGGATCTGGAACTGCTTCACCTCGAAGCTGTCCTTCAGGTCCTCGCGGGAAAGCTCCTCGTTTCCTTCCAGCTTGATCTCGTGGATCGCCGGCTTCTCGTTGACGAGGATGGTGAGGACGTAGCCGGTCTCCGGAGCGCGCGCGCGGGAGACGTCCAGCTTGACGTCGTTGAAGTAGCCCATCCGCCAGACGCCGAGGACCGTCTGCTTGAGGCTCTGCTTCTCGTACTTGTCTCCGGGCCGGAGGGGGACCACGGCACGGATGGCATCCGTCTCGACGCGCCGGTTTCCCTGCACGGTGACGCGGGCGACGGTGCCCGTGTCGGGGACCGGCTGCTCGGCCTCGGCCGGGGTCTCGCCCGTCGGAACGGTGGGAGCCTGGCCAAGCGGCGCGGCCTCGATCGTCGTATCGGGACGGGTGGCTCCCGGAAGCGGTGGCGCGTTCGGAGAGGGAGACTGGGGTGGTGGTGGCGGCGTCCCCTGGCTACCGGCCGGCGGCGCCCCCTGCCCGCTCTGCTGCGGACCGGCCTGTCCGGACTGCTGTCCTTCCGACTGCGTCCCCGGGGTCTGCCCAAACGCGGAAGCGATCGGCGCGATCAGGAAACACACGGTCGCGAGCAATGAGGCCGGGCGCATGCAGAGCGGCGGACCCTACCTGAATCGCCGCGGCGGGACAACGGAAACGGCGCCTGCGAAACAACTGTGCGGCGTAAGGTCCGATCCGAGGCGCAAGCAAAGAAACCCGGAGTGGAGGCCTGCGCCCATGGCCCGCGGTCCGATGCAGGCCCCGCTGTTTCGGCCGTTCTGGTCGTGAACCTGAACGTGGAACGTGCACGTGAACGAATTTTCAGAAGCCGTTCACGTTCACGTTCACGTTCACGTCGTTGCGCGGGGTCATGATTAGCTCTCGGGACCGCGCATTATCGATCGTTGTCAACTTCTCGATCGCGACGCATTCTTTTTTGCGACGGCCGATCCCACGTGCTACCTCGGTGCGCCGTGCCCGCATTCGCCCTGACCACTCGAATCGACGGAGAGGAGCCCCGGAAGGCGGGCCCGTTCGTGAAATGGGCGGGCGGCAAAACCTCGCTACTCGCCGAATTGCACAAGCACGTTCCCGCCCGTTTGCGCGGTTATCACGAGCCTTTCGTGGGCGGCGGGGCGCTGTTCTTCTCGCTGCGCCCGCGGCGCGCCTTCCTGGCGGACTCCAACGCGGAATTGATCCACGCCTACCTCCAGGTTCGCGATCACGTCTGCGCGGTCCTCGACGCGCTGTCGCGCCACGTCTACGAGCGGGGGCACTTCGAGGCGGTACGCGCGCTCGATCCCCTCTCGCTCGCGCCTGCCGTGCGGGCGGCGCGGTTCATCTACCTGAACAAGACCTGCTTCAACGGGCTCTGGCGGGTCAACCGGGCGGGCCGCTTCAACGTGCCGTTCGGGCGCTACAAGGACCCGACCTTCCTCGATCCCGCGGCGCTCGTTCGCGCGCACCAGGCGCTGCGCGGTGCTCAGATCCAGCACGCTCCGTTCGAGCTCTCCCTGGAGAAAGCGCGGCCCGGCGATTTCGTCTACCTCGATCCGCCCTACGACCCCGTCTCGGCGACGGCGAGCTTCACGTCGTACACTCCGGACCCTTTCGGCTGGGCCGACCAGCAGCGCCTGGCGGCGGCGTGCACCGCGCTGAACCGGCGCGGGATCCGTTTCCTGCTCTCGAATTCGGCCACCGACAGGGTGCGCAAGCTGTATCGCGGGTTCGAGCAGCGCATCGTCCACGCTCCGCGACACGTGAGCTGCAAGGGGGACGGGCGCGGCCGCGTCGACGAGATCCTCGTCTTCAACGGATGATCGCGCTAGCCCTTCTGCTCGCGGCCCACACCTTCTACGTCCGGGCGGGCGCGCTCTTCGACGGCACCGGCGACGCTCTCCGCCGCGACGTCGCGCTGCAGATCGAGGGAGATCGCATCCACGCCGTCGGAGTCCCGATCCCGCAAGGCGCGGAAGTGGTGGACCTGAGCGGCTACACGGTGCTTCCCGGCCTCATCGACGCCCACGTGCATCTCGAGTCGCGGGCCGATCATTTCGAGGACATCTGGACGTTCCGCACCTCGATGCCGCAAGGGGCGATGGTGGCGGTGGTCCACGCGCGGCGGACGCTGGAAGCCGGATTCACCACCGTGCGAGACGTGGGATCGGACCCCTTCCTGGGCGTCGATCTGCGGACGCTCATCGAGGACGGCTACTTCCCCGGACCGCGCGTCCTCGCTTCCGGCCCCTGCATCAGCATCACGGGCGGGCACTGCGATCTGAACATGTATCCGCCCAACGTGCGGATCTCGCTCTTTCCCGCCGAGCGCGATTTCGCGGTGGCGGACGGGATCGACCAGATGCGGCACATAGTGCGTGCGCACCTGCAGCATGGCGTCGACCTGATCAAGGTCGCGGCGAGCGGCGGCGTGTTCTCCCGCGGCGACACGCCCGGCGCGCCCCAGCTCACCGTCGAAGAGATGCGAGTGGCGGTCGAGGAGGCGCACAAGGCCGGGCGGAAGGTCGCCGCCCACGCGCACGGGACGCAGAGCATCAAGGACGCGCTGCGAGCCGGGGTCGACTCCATCGAGCACGGGACGTTGATCGACGAAGAAGGCATCCGGCTCTTGAAAGAGCGCGGAGCGTGGCTCGTGGGCGACCTGTACAACGACGACTACATCCTGGGAAAAGCGGAGGAGCTTCACATCCCCAAGGAGTACGTCGACAAGGAACGGGCCATCGGGCAGCTCCAGCGCGACAACTGGGCGAAGGCGATCCGCGCAGGAGTGAAGGCGGCCTTCGGAACCGACGCAGGCATCTACCCGCACGGAGACAACGCGAAGCAGTTCGCGGTGTACGTGCGATTCGGAATGACGCCGGCGCAAGCGATCCGGTCCGCGACGTCCGCCGCCGCCGAGCTCCTCGGACGGGAGAAGGACGTCGGCACGCTGCAGCCGGGGAGATTCGCCGACCTGATCGCGGTGCGGGGCGATCCTTTGAAAGACGTGCGGCTCCTGGAGAATGTCGCGTTCGTGATGAAGGGCGGAGCGGTGGTCAAGGACGCGCGAGGGAAATGAGGCCCGCTCATCCCGGAACCATCCCGGCCCGAGACAGCATGGTAGCGGCCAGAGCAGC
>JBJMQD010000061.1:0-15944 GCA_045802855.1 Myxococcales bacterium
GCACGCAGGACCCGCCCGCGCGCCTCCCCTCCGACGATCCTCACCCTTCGTCCCGCGCCGCGTTCTGACCGACGCGCTCCGCGATCCGGGCGGCTGTCGCGCGCACGCAGGCGCGCTCGAACAGCTCCATGGCCTCGAACCAGCAGAGGGCCTCCAGGCGGTCCTGCGTCTTCGAGGGGAGGTCGCGCAACACCCGCTGGTGCCTCGCGGCGGCCTGATCGAGCGTCGCGCCGTTCTCGTCCGCCCACGACTGGAGCTTCTCGAGGACGTCGCGGGGCGCGGCCCGCTGGAGGGCCCGCAGGAACGGACCGGCGGCGACGAGCTGACGGAACCCGCGCTCGCGCAGCGCGTCCGGCGAAACCTCGGTGGTGGTCGAGAGGGCGATTCCGGCATCTCGCGCGGCCGCCTGCACCCCCTGCTCGTCCGGCACCCGCAGCGCGCTCGGAGGCGAGCCGCGCGAGGCGAGCTGGCGAACGAGATCGAGCCCCAGCTCCGGAGATCCACCGAGCGGGACGATCTCCAGGCCCAGCTCCCGCTGGCAGACCTGCGCCGCGACCAGCGCGGCATCGCGGGCGGAGGCGGCGCTCTCCGGCCGGGCGGTCACGGCCACGCCGGTGAACCCGGTCTCGATCTCGCGCAGGATCCGGTCGCGCTCCGGGATGGCGCTTCCCTTCCGGGGCGGCTCCTTGAGGAACGCCATCGGCCCGAAGAAGCGCACCTCGTCCGCCGCCTGCATGGCCGACTCGACGAAGGCGGTGTCGTCGCGGGCCTCCTCGGGACCCTTCTCGTCCGCGGAGCCGCTCGGGCGGGCGAGGATGAGCGGCGCCCCGAGGTCGCGAGCGGCGCGGGCGAATCCGAGCATCGCCGCCGGCCCCGGCGCGACCAGCGCCACGAGCAGCACGTCCTCGGCCGCCGCGGCGGCGATGAGGTCCCGGGAGCTGAGGAGGAGGAGCTTGCGCCCGGCGAGCCGCGATACCGCGCTCGACGGCCGTCGCGCCCAGGCGCTCTCGAGCGGTGTTCCGGTCGTCAATGCACGATCTCTTCGTGGCGGTAGCTCTCGCTCTCGAACTGGATGGTCGTGTGCTCGATGCCGAAACGCTGCCGCAGGATCGCCCGCGCGTCGGTCAGGACCTCGTCGTGGCTCCGGCAGGGCGCTCCTTCGCAGATGACGACCAGGTGACAGCTGAGCGCGACCATCCCGCTGGTGATCGTCCACACGTGCAGATCGTGCACCGCGGTGACGCCCGAGACCTGTCCGAGCGCCTCGTTCACCTTCTGGAAATCGAGGTGCGCCGGGAACGCCTCCAGCAGCACGTCGACCGCCTCACGGCAAAGCCGCACCGCGCTCCACACGATGGTGACGGCGATGAGGAAGCTGATGATGGGATCTGCCTCCAGCCGTCCGGTGAGCGCGATCACCCCCGCCGACACGAGCACGCCCACCGAATTGAGGAGATCTCCGGCGAGGTGCAGGAAGGTCGAGCGCAGGTTCATGCTCGAATCCTGCGTGTGCGTGAGCCACAGGCCGACGGCGTTGAGGGCGATGCCGCCGCAGGCGAGAAGCGCGACGCCGCCGACGTTGACGGGATGCGGATCGAACAACCGATGCCACGCCTCGACGATGATCCCGACGGCGATGGCAATGAGCAGCGCCCCGTTCACCAGCGCGGCGAGAATCTCCAGACGGTAGTACCCGTAGGTCCGCCGATCGTCGGCGGGGCGGGTGGCGATGTGCAGAGCGAACACCGACAGCGCGATCGCGCCGACATCGGCGAGCATGTGTCCCGCGTCCGACAAAAGTGCCAGGCTGTGCGTCGCCCAGCCGCCGATGGCCTCGACGAGCATGGCCACGAACGCCACGCCGAGCGTCAGCTTCAGCCTGCGGGACTCTCCCTTGCGCTGCGGACCGCGCTGCGGCGCGTGTGAGTGGCCGTGGTCATGGTCGTGCCCGTGGTGATGCTCGTGCGACATCGCCACCGATGATCGTTGGACCCGCGCTGGCCCGCAAGAGGAACGATGCTAGTCTTCGCGAATGGCAGTCTCGCTTCACGGCTCTGACGAAGGCTTCGTCGAAGCCCAGGATGGCACGCGGATCTACTGGTCTGCCGTGGGCAGGGGCGCTCCCGCGCTCGTCTGCTGTGACGGCATCGGATGCGACGGGTTCGCCTGGAAATACGTGGTCCGCGACTTCGCGGCGCGGCATCGGATCGTCCGCTGGCATTATCGAGGCCACGGCCGCAGCGCCGTTCCCCGCGATCTCGCGCGCGTCGGGTTCGACGACCTGTGCGGCGATCTCGACGCGGTGATCGACGCGACCGGCGTGAAGAAGGCGGTCGTGCTCGGGCACTCGATGGGCGTGCAGGTGGCGCTGGAATATCATCGGCGCCATCCCGAACGGGTGCTGGGCCTCGCGCTCATCTGCGGCAGCCACGGCCTTCCGCTCGATACGTTCCACGATTCGCGGATGCTGAAGACGGTGTTCCCGGCGTTGCTCCAGGCGGCCAGCCGGTGGCCGGAGGCGACGGAGTTCCTCTGGCGCGCCATCGTAGGCGGAGAGTGGGTGTACCAGCTCGCCACCCATCTCGAGGTGAACGGCAAGCTCGTCCGCCGCGAGGACTTCGCGCCCTACTTCACCCACCTGTCCGGGATGGACCCCTCGCTCTTCCTCGGGATGCTGAAGAACGCGAGCGAGCATTCCGCGTTCGATCACCTGCCCGAGGTGAAGGTGCCGGCGCTGATCGTGGCCGGCACCGACGACACCTTCACCCCGTATCGTCTCTCCGAGGAGATGCACAAGCGCATCCCGGGCTCGGAGATGCTCACGGTGCCCGGCGGGACGCACGTCGCCCCCATCGAGCAGCCGGAGCTCCTCGCGCTACGGCTGGAGAAGTGGCTCGCGCGCGTCGCCGCCAAGAAGCCCCAGGACCTCGCCGCCTCCTCCTAGATGCGGCGGCTCGCTTTCGTCGCCGCGCTGCTGTGCGCCGGAGCGGCGCGGGCGGCCGATCCGCGGTTCGACTGGCAGACGATCGACACCCCGCACTTCGCGATCCATTTCCACCAGGGCGGATATCGATTCGCCGCCAAGACCGCCCGGACGCTCGAGGCGGCTTTTACGCGCCTCTCCCCGCTTTTCGATCATGCTCCCGGCGGCCGGACGCAGGTGGTCCTCACCGACGACACCGACTTCGCCAACGGCAGCGCTTCGCCGGTGCTCTACACGCTCGTGCACGGATTCGCCGCGCCGCCCGATCCCCGCTCGACGCTCGCCGATTTCGACGACTGGGTGCAGGAGCTCTTCAACCACGAATACACGCACATCCTCCATCTCGACACGGTGGGGGGCATCCCGTCCGCCTTCAACACGGTGTTCGGGCAGATCTGGATTCCCAACGGCCTGCAGCCCGGATGGTTCATCGAAGGGCTCGCCACCTTTGCCGAGAGCGACGTCTCGGCGGCGGGCAGGGTGCGCTCCTCGACCGAGGAGATGACCGTCCGGGCCGAGGCGCTGGAAGGCCGCTTCCCGCGCATCGACCAGCTCTCGAACGTGCCCCTCGCCTGGCCGCGTGCCGCGAGCTGGTACACGATCGGCGGGCGGTTCCTCACCTTCATCGGCGACGAGTACGGGATGGGAGCGCTGCGCGATCTCTCCCACGACTACGGGTCGAGGTTCATCCCGCTCGCCCTCAACATCTCCTCCGACAAGGTGCTCGGCGCCTCCTACCTGTCGCTCTACCCACGCTTCGTGGAGAGCGAGATCCGGCAGGCAGAGGCGGTGCGGGACCGGGTCCGCGCGGAGGGCGAGACGCCCGTCGAGGAGCTCACCCATCTCGGCGAGCTGACCCACTCGCCTCGTTTCTCCGCCGATTCGAGAACGCTCTATTACTTCAACGCCGGACCGGACCGGCTGCCCGAAGTGCGCGCCGTCGGGCTCGATCCCTGCTGCAGCCACCGGCACGTCGCCGACAGCTTCGGCGAAGGGACCATCGCCCTCGAACGGAGCCACGCGCGGGAGCGCATCGTCGTCGCCCGCACCGAGGTCTACCAGCAGTTCGAAAGCATCCAGGACCTCTACGCGATCGACCTCGCGACCGGTGCGACGCAGAGGATCACGCGCGGCGCGCGAGCGAGCGAGCCCGACGTCGCCCCCGACGGGACCATCGCCTTCTCGCAGCGACTCCCGGGCGGCGGCACCGCCATCTCGGTGCTCTCGCCGGGAGGCGAGCCGCGGGTCGTCTTTTCGGACCCGACCGGCGAGCCCGTCGCCTCGCCCCGCTGGTCGCCTTCCGGCGCCGAGATCGCGTTTGTCCATCACCGGGAAGGCTCCTGGGACGTCCGCATCGTCTCGCGTGAGGGAGGCGGGCCGCGCGACGTGACGCACGATCGCGCCTTCGATCGCGATCCGTCCTGGACTCCGGACGCCCGATATCTGCTCTTCTCGAGCGATCGGACGGGCGTCTACGACGTGTACGCGTTTCGCCTCGCGGACGGCGTCGTGCTGCGGGTCACGAACGTGGTGTACGGCGCCTTCGAGCCGGAGGTGTCGCCGGACGGAAAGCAGCTTGCGCTCGTCACCTACGGCTGGCGCGGATACGACCTCGCGCGGATGCCCTTCGACCCGGAAACGTTCGCGCCGGCGGAGGAACCGGAGCAGCCGCGGACCCGGCCGCCCGTCTCCGCCCAGCCCGCGGAAGAGCTCTACCCCGTCCGCGCGTACAGCCCGTGGAAGACGCTCCGGCCGCATTTCTGGCTGCCGTTCGTCGCGACGGACGCGATCGGCAACATCGCCGGAGCCTTCACGGCGGGATTCGATGCCGCCTTTCGCCACGAATACACGGCCGCGGCCTGGTGGGGAATCGATTCGCGGCAACCGGGTTGGGATCTTTCGTATACGAATCACACGCTCTATCCCGATCTCAACTTCGGCGCGTTTCGCAACGTCGAGGTGCCCGACGTATCCGGACCGGGCTACACCGAGCGGGTCCTCCAGGGGACGGTGACCGCGACGTTTCCGTTCACGCAGGTCGAGCGGGCGCACGCGTTCGCCCTCGAGTACGAGCTGACCCACTATGCGCAGAACACGCCCGCGGTGGCCGGCTTCGTCCCGCGGGGGGGCCTCTCCGCCGCCGTCCTCGCCTCGTACGTCTATTCCGACGTCAAGAGGTTCGTGCGCAGCATCTCCCCGGAACAGGGGCAGCGCTTCGTCGTCACCACCCGCGTCGCCCACCCGGCCCTCGGATCGGATTTCAATTTCCGCCAGCTCACCTCGTCGTACGCGAGCTACTTCGCGCTTCCCTGGAAATCCTCGGAAGGAACCTCGCTCCACCACGTTTTCGCTTCCCGGCTGAGCGGAGGGATCGCCCGGGGAGACCAGAGCGAGCGGCACCTCTTCTCGCTCGGCGGTTTCGATTCGGGGGACCCGGTCCGCACCTTGCTGAATCCGGTCAATGCGCCGGTGCGGATCCTGCGCGGCTACCGCTCGGGATCTTTTTTCGGCGAGGCCTTCGTCCTCGGCACGTTCGAGTACCGGTTCCCGATGGTCGACGTGGAGACCGGCGCCTGGACGTTGCCGCTCTATGTCCGCCGCTTGCACGGGTCGCTCTTCGCCGACGTGGGCGACGCCTGGATGCCATTCAAGGACGGTCCCTTCCTGCCGCAGAACCACCCGTTCGCGCTCCACGCCGGGGTGGGAGCCGAGCTGCGCGCGGAGGTGGTCCTCGGATACAACCTCGTGACGGATCTCCGCTTCGGCTGCGCGCACGGAGTCGAGCGCAGTCCGGCGTCGATCCTCGACTGCTACGCAGCGCTCGGCGGCGTGTTCTGAGTAAGAGCCTTCACCTGTTCCGCCAGCCGGGCGAGATCGACCTCGTGCTGCTCGCCCGTCTTCAGCTCCTTGAGCTTCGCCTTTCCGGTCGAAAGCTCCAGCTCTCCGATGACGAGAGCAAACCGCGCGCCGAGGGAGTCGGCGCGCTTGAGCTGGTTGCCGGGATTGGCCCGGCGAAAAGAAACCTCCGCCGCGATTCCCGCTTTCCGTAGCTCCTTCGCGAGAACGTCGGCGCGCGCCTCCTCGGCGGGGCCTAGCGGCGCGAGGAAGACGACGGGTCGTTCCGCCCGCTCTCGCCCGGCCTGCGCGACGAGGAGGGCAAGCCGCTCGACGCCCGCGGCGAAGCCGATCCCGGCGACGTCGCCGCCTCCCAGCTCGCGGACGAGCCCGTCGTAGCGGCCGCCGCCCGCGACCGTGCTCTGCGATCCGAGACCGCTCGTGGCGATCGCCTCGTACGTCGTGCGCGTGTAGTAGTCGAGCCCCCGGACGAGCTTCGAATCGACCACGTGCGCCACGTCCAGCCGGGTGAGCGCTTCGCGCAGCCCGTCGAAGTGCGCGCGGCAGTCGTCGCAGAGGAAGTCCTCCATCTGCGGCGCGCCGATGGCGACCTGCTGGCAGAGCGGGTTCTTGCAATCGAGCACGCGGATGGGGTTCGTCTCCGTGCGCTTCTTGCAGTCCTCGCACAGCCGATCGGCCTTGCCGCGCAGATACTCCTGCAGCGCGGTCCGGTACGCGGGGCGGCAGCGGGAGTCGCCGAGCGTGTTGACGTGCATCTCGAACGGCACCCCGAGCGCGCGCAGCCACCGGTCGAGCATCTCGATCTGCTCGGCGTCGATGCGCGGTCCGGGCGAGCCGAGGGCCTCGACGCCGATCTGGGTGAACTGCCGGTAGCGGCCGCGCTGCTGCCGCTCGTGCCGGAACATGGGCCCCGAGTACCACCACTTGGTGTCGGGCTCCTGCTGCTGCACCGCGTGTTCGACGTAAGCCCGGACGAGCGAGGCCGTTCCTTCCGGGCGCATCGAGACCTGCGTCCCGTCGCGGTCCTCGAACGTATACATCTCCTTCGCGACGATGTCGGTCACTTCCCCGATCCCGCGGGCGAAGAGCGCGGTGCGCTCCAGGATGGGAGTTCGCGCCTCGCGATATCCGTAGAGCGGAAACAACTCGCGCGCGCCGCTCTCGATGAGGTGCAGGTGCCCCGTGCGCACCCAGGGGTCGTCCTTCTTCAGATACGTATCGGTAGGGAGGACGTCGCGAGTGCCCTTTACCGGCGGGATCTTCTGGCCCATCAACTCGCCGTTTCTTCCAGAGGCGCACCGAGGCGGATCTCTTTGCCGACCTGCAGTGCGGGGGAAAGCTTCGCGCCCGGGGCGAACAGCACGACGACGGTGGAGCCCATCTCGAAGATGCCCAGCTCGCCGCCCTTCGTGACCGGAATGGGCTTCTCGTACAGCTTGCGTTGCACGGCGCGGGTGCGGCGCGCATTGGTCACCACGTCGTCGTAGACGGCGCGGATCCGTCCGACGTTCATGGCGCCGACCGCGACGACGGCGCAGGGCCCTCGCGGGGTACTGAGAAAAGTAGTGAGCCGCTCGTTCACGCAGAAGAGGCGATCGACGTTGCGAACGCCCACCGCGTTCACCGGCCAGAGCGTTCCCGGAACGTTGATGTACCCGGTGATCTGCCCGCCGAGCGGAGCGTGGATCCGGTGGTAGTTGTACGGCGCCAGATAGATGGTGAGGAACGACCCGCCCGCGAACTGCTGCGCGTCCTCTGCCGCCTGGGGCCCGTCGAGCAGCTCCGAGAGCGTGTAGTGCTTGCCCTTCGCCTGCAACAGACGTCCCGAGACGATGTCGCCGATCTCCCCCACCGTCCCATCGACGGGCGACACCGGCAGCAGCTCGCCCGGGGCGATGGGACGGGCTCCCGGCTTCAGCCTGCGAGTGAAGAACTCCGTGAAGCTCGGGTAGTCCTCGATGGCCCGCTCCGCCTCGGTCGCATCGACGCCGTACTTGCGGGCGAAGGTGCGGATCACGGCGCGCATCACCGGGCGAGGGGCGTTCACACGGCAGGCCGCCCCCACCATCCGCGAGAGCGTGTTGCGGGGGAGGAGGCGCAGGACGTTGTAGGTGAGCTCCGCCATCGAAGGCGCGTTCCCTAACCGATTCCGGGGCGGGGCGCCACAGGCCCCTCGCACGGCTGCCCGCGAATGAAATCCTTGCGGCCTAGTAACCGCCCGCGTCCGGAGCGGAGGTTTCGGGGACCATGCCGGGCGGCATGGGACCGCCAGGCACGTACAGATACTGTTGAGGGCCGGCATCCGCGGCGCCCGCCGCCGGAGCGGCCGGAGCCGCCGCCGCGGAGCGCGCGGGTGTTCCGGCGTCCGGACGGGCCGCCGCGGTCCCCGCGTCCGCTACCGTCGCGGCGGCCTGCCGTACCTCGGAATCGGGGATCCGGCGGTAGATGCGACCGTCGGTCACCAGCACCATCTGACCGACAAATCCAGCCAGGCGCTGCGCGCACGAGGTGGAGGACGAGAGGCGATAGACGGTGCCGGCGCGGTTCGTGACATTCTCCTGGAAGGGCTCGCCGGCGACCAGGCATCCTCCGCTCGCGGCGTTGATCTCGCTGATCGAAGCTCCGGGGCCGAACGGATCTGCCGGCGCTCCCGCGTCGGCCCGCTCGTCGAGCCCGAGGACGCGGGTCGGGTCGATGTTCGGCGCGGCCGTCACCGCTTGCTGCGCGGCCTGCTGCTCCTTTTCGCGCTGCGCGCGCGCCTTGCCGTATGCGTCGCGCCCGCGCTTGATGGTGTCCTGGAGCGCGTCGGCGGCGGGTTTGTCGATGGAGTTTCCGTCGACCTTCTGTAGCAAACCCACCACCGTATCCATCTGCGGGTCGCCGTACGCGTCGTCGAGCTTCTGCACGTAGAGCTGCTGGTAGAGCCTCGAACCCTGCTCGTAGTTCGGGTCGGGCGGACCGGGGGCTTTCCGGCACGACGTGACCAGCAGCAGCGCCAGGACGAGACCGCGCTTGCGCATCGGCCCCCCTTAGCACGGAGCGTGCGGGCAGGCAGGTTTTCCGCGGACTTCCGTACGGTGCCGAAGCCGCGAGCCGGAGGTAGTATCGGCGCATGTGCAGGCTCTTCGGCTGCCGGACCGCGTCGCCCGGCGCTGTGGCGCACGAGCTTCTCCACGGCGCGAACGCTCTGCGCGTGCAGAGCCGGGAGCATCCCGACGGATGGGGGCTCGGCTGGTACGTGGGCAGGGTACCGCAGGTCGTCCGGAGCCTTTCGCCGGCCCACGGCGACGAGGATTTCGAGCAGGTCGGCTCCTTCGTGACCGCCTCGACCATCCTGGCGCACCTGCGCAAGGCGAGCGTCGGGGCGGTGTCGCTCGGCAATACCCATCCGTTCGAGTGGGGACCGTGGCTCTTCGCGCACAATGGCACCATCTCCGACTGGAGGCTCATCGCCCCAGCCGTCGAGAGCCGGATCGAATCCGGCTTCCGCGCGAAGATCACCGGCGAGACCGACAGCGAGCGTTGCCTCTATCTCTTCTTGACCTGCCTCGCCCAGCGCTGCGATCCGACCGCCGCCACCTTCGCGCATGCGGCCGCGGCGCTGCAGGAAGCGGTAGGAATCGTGCGCGCCGCCGCGCGGAACGCGAGCCAGCCCGAACCGAGCACCACGTTTCTGGCCACGGACGGGAGGCTGATGATCGCCTGTCGCCATGGACGGACGTTGCACGTGTCCGCGCCCGAGCCTCGAAGCGACGGACGGGTGGATTACTTCGCGGTCGCGAGCGAGGACCCCAAGCTGCACGAGCCCGTTCCGCCCGGGCGTGCTCCGTGGCGTGAGGTCACGAAAGGAACCGTGGTCGGCGTCGACGTGGATCTGCGGCTCTGCCACGCGCCGCTCGGCGTCGACTCTTAAGCGCCTGAGGCCGCAATCGCGGCGAGAAGCTCGGCGCTGCGCGGGCCGCGGGCGAGCGCAGAGGCGGAACGCTCCTCGGTGTCCGTCACGGCGAAGGAGATCTCCAGGCGATCCGCAGGCAGCGCCGAGGAGGCGCGATCCGCCCACTCGCAGAGCGTCGCTGCCGGCTCCGCGACGATGTCCTCGAACCCGAGGGCGAACAGCTCCGCGGGACCCGAAAGCCTGTACAGGTCGAGGTGCTGGAGCGTGACGCTGCCGCCGCTATAGACGTTTGCGAGGGCGAAGCTCGGCGAAGTGGCGGGCTCCGCCCCGGCGCCTTCCGCCACGCCTCGGACGAAGAGGGTCTTCCCCGCTCCCAGCTCTCCCGTGAGGGCGACGAAATCGCCCTCGCGAAGGACCGCTCCGAGCCTACGTCCTAGCTCGAACGTCTCGGCGGGCGACGAGAGGTGGAAGGTCAGCGGCTCCATCGGCGGAACAAGCGTGGCAGACCGGCCTGGGCGATGTCGCTCGCGACCAGCGCCGCCTCTCCTTTGCTCCCCGCCGCGAGGTCCCCTGCGAGCGCGTGCAGTAGCACGGCGAGGCGCGCCCTGTCCCCCGTGCTGCCTCCGCCCGACCTGCGGGCGAGGACCGCGGCGGTGATCCCCGTGAGCACGTCGCCCGCGCCCGCGGTCGCCATGCCGGGATTGCCGTGCGCGCAGACGGCAGAGGTGCCTTCCGGATCCGCGACGATCGTGCGCGCTCCCTTCAGGACCACGCAGGCGCCGAAGCGGCTGGCGGCGCGGACGGCGGCGTCGATGCGATCGGACTCGACACGCTCGACCTCTTCGCCCGTGAGGCGCGAGAACTCCCCCGGATGCGGAGTGAGGACCGGCCGGACTGGAGCCCTCCGCAGCCGCTCCGCGATCGATTCTCGCTCGTCGGCGAGAGCGTTCAGGGCATCGGCGTCCAGCACCGCGGCGCAGCCGGGATCGAGCCCGGCCAGCAGATCTCCGATGAGCTGACCCGTCTGCGGTCCGCGCGGAATGCCGGGGCCGATCGCCAGCGCCGTCTTGCCTTTCAGCGCGCTCCGCAGAGGGCCGAGATCGTCGCTGCCAAGCGGACCGTTCCCCACGAGCGCGATCCCCATCGCTTCCGGGACGCCCGGAAGCGCGACTTTCAACACCTCGGGACGCGCGGCGAGCGTGACGAGTCCAGCGCCCGCCCGCAAGGCGCCGAGGACGATGAGCGTGGCCGCTCCCGATTTGCCTTCCGATCCCGCGACCGCAAGGACGTGGCCGAAATCGTTCTTGTGGGCCGTGACTTGGCGCGGAGCGAGCGCGTCGCGTCCCCACTCGTCGTCGAGGAGCTCGCAGGCAGGCGACGACAGGCTTCCCTCGAGCGATCGAGGGATCCCGATCGGTGCGACGCGGATCTCGCCGGCCGAGGCAGCGCCCGGATGGAGCCAGAGGCCGCGTTTCGGCAAATGCAGCGTGACTGTCCGGTCGGCTTTGGCGATGTGCGAAGGAAATACAGAACCCGTATCGGCGTCGATGCCCGACGGGACGTCCACGCAGACGACCCGCGCGCCACGCGCTCCCGCCTCGTTGATGGCTTCGATGGCCGCCGCCTCGACGCCGGCGGGGGGCCGCGAGAGCCCGCTGCCGAACACCGCGTCGACGACCACGTCAGAACGGCCCGCGCGGGGCGCCTCAGCGACCGGGACGGTGGGACCGGACCACGCTTGCGCGGCGGCGAGCGCGTCCCCCTTCAGCTTCTCGCGCGCGGTGGCGACGACGACCACCTCCTCGAGCGATTCCTGCAGGAAGCGCGCAGCGACGAATCCGTCGCCGCCGTTGTTGCCCGGCCCGCAGAACACGATGACGCGCGCCGGGCGCATCGCGAGCACCTCGCGGGCCACGGCGGCGCCGGCGCTCTCCATCAGGACCCGGGTAGGGAGCCCGGCTTCCGCAGCCAGCCGATCGAGCTCGCGCTGCTCGGCGGCGGTGAGGAGCCTCACTCGATCAGCTCCTTCATGTCGCGCACCGCCCGCTCGATTCCCACCAGGACCGCCCTGCAAACGATTGCATAGCCGATGTTCAGCTCGGTCACTTCCGGGATCCGGGCGACCGGGCGCACGTTCCAGTAGTCGAGGCCGTGCCCCGCCGCGACCCGCAAGGAAAGCCGGTCCGCCGCCTT
The DNA here is from genome assembly GCA_045802855.1 of Myxococcales bacterium. GTDB lineage: Bacteria > Myxococcota > Myxococcia > Myxococcales > 40CM-4-68-19 > VBKO01. Next base: position 11,928 of record JBJMQD010000061.1, read on the forward strand.
CGCTGCCTCGACGAGCCGATCCAGCTCCTGCCGTTGATCGCGCGGCGTGCGGGCTTCGCAGTAGCGCCCCGTGTGCAACTCGACGGCCTGGGCGTCGGCGCGATGGGCCGCCTTGATCTGTTCCGGATCGGGATCGATGAACAGCGACACCTCGATCCCGCCGTCGCGCAGAGCCCGCGCCACCCGGCGTACCTCTTCCCGCTGCCCGACGACGTCGAGGCCGCCCTCGGTGGTCAGCTCCTCCCTCCGCTCCGGCACCAGGGTCGCGGTGTCGGGGCGCTGCTGCAGCGCGAGGTCGAGCATCGGCTGCACCGCGGCCATCTCTAGATTCAGGGTGCCGTTCACCGTCTGTCGCAGGAGCTGGAGATCGCGGTCGGTGACATGGCGCCGATCCTCGCGGACATGGAGGGTGATCTGCTCCGCCCCACCCAGCTCCGCGAGGGCCGCCGCGGCGACGGGATCCGGATATCTGCCGCCGCGCGCCTTCCGCAGCGTGGCGACGTGATCGATGTTCACTCCGAGGCGCAATGCGAACCCTCCAGCGAGCGGCGGCGGAGCATATAGCACCCGCGACCTCCGCCGTGGTCGCGGGACGCGAGCAGAAGCAGCGGCCGCGGCAAGTAGATACTTGACGGAGTCAACCGTCAGGGCGAGGCTGACACTCGAGGAGACCTCTCTTGGCTGCCCTCGCCCATCATCCGGTGACTCCAGACGAGCACGTTGCGGCTGTCCGCCGTTTCAACCGCTTCTACACGCAGCGCATCCGCGTGCTCGACCAGGGATACCTGCAAAGCCCGTTCTCGCTCGCGGAGGTGCGCGTCCTGTACGAGATCGCCCACAGCGATTGTCCCGCCGCGGTCGACCTCTGTCGCGACCTGGGCCTCGATCCCGGATATTCGAGCCGCATCCTCCGGCGCCTGGAGAAGCTCGGACTCGTCGGCCGCGAGCCGGCCCCGCGCGACCAGCGCAGGAGCATCCTCAGCCTCACGGCGCGGGGGCGCGAGACGTTCGCTGACCTCGACGCTCGCGCGTCGCGGGAGATCTCGCGCCTCCTCGAGCCGCTCTCCGGACCTGATCGCGCGCGCCTCGCCGGCGCCCTCGGCACGGCGGAGGAACTACTCGGCGGAAAGGCGGCGCCGCTCGAGCCCTCCCCGGATTCGTGGGCGCTGCGCGCGCACCGTCCCGGCGACATCGGCTGGGTGGTGGAGCGCCACGGCGTGCTCTACGCGAGCGAGTACGGATGGGACGTCCGCTTCGAGGGATTGGTGGCGAAGATCGCAGGCGCCTTCCTGGAGAAGAACGATCCGCGAACCGAGCGCGCCTTCATCGCCGAGCGCGAAGGCAAGAGGATCGGCTGCGTCTTCCTGGTGCGCGGATCGAAGCGCCTCGCGCGGCTCCGGCTGCTTCTCGTCGAGCCCGAAGCGCGGGGCCTCGGCCTGGGCAGACGATTGGTCGAGGAATGCATCCGCTTCGCCCGGCAGGCCGGCTACCGGAAGATGGTGCTGTGGACGCAGCGCAACCTGGTCGCCGCGCGCGCGATCTACCGAGCCACCGGTTTCCGGAAGACCAGCGAGGAGCGGCATGCGAGCTTCGGCGCGAAGCTCGTGGCGGAGACATGGGAGCTCGAGCTGTAGGTCAGAGCGATCCGGCCTCGAGCAGCTCCAGCACCGTCAAGCTCCGATCGCCTTCTTCAGCTCCGAGGCGATCGTGTTCGCGAACCCTTCGATGCGCTTCTTGTCGGGGCCTTCCACGAGGACCCTTACTTTTGGCTCGGTCCCGCTGTAGCGCACGAGGACGCGACCGTCCTTGCCGAGCTTCTTCTCCACCTCGCGCACCGCCCGCATCACCGAGGGCATCGACCCCAGCTCCGGCTTCTCCCGGACGGCCAGGTTGAGCTGGGCCTGCGGGTACACCTCCATCACCTTGGCTAGCTCGGAGATCGGCTTTCCGCTCCGCACCATCACGGCGAGGAGCGCGAGGGCAGCGACGGTACCGTCGCCCGTCGTCGCGTGCTGCAGGAAGATGAGATGTCCGCTCTGCTCGCCGCCGAAGCCGTAGCCGTTCTTGCGCATCTCCTCGACGACGTAGCGGTCTCCCACCCGCGTCCGCACCACCTTCCCGCCCACCTCGGCGATGCAGCGATCGAGCCCCAGGTTCGACATCACCGTCGCCACCACGGTCTTCTTGGGGAGGAGCTTCTTGTCGATGAGATCGAGCCCGCAGATGGCCATCACCACGTCGCCGTCGACGACCCTGCCCTTCTCGTCCGCCACGATGACGCGATCGGCGTCGCCATCGAGCGCGATGCCGAGGTTCGCCCCGGTCTTCAGCACCGCCTTGCACATCGTCTCCGGGTGGAGCGCCCCGAATCCCTTGTTGATGTTCTTCCCATCGGGCTGCGCGCCGATGGTGATCACCTTCGCGCCCAGCTCCTGGAACACTTCCGGAGCGACGCGGTAGGCGGCGCCGTGACCGCAGTCGACCACGATGGTGAGGCCCTCGAGCGTCAGCTCCTTCGGAAAGGTGCTCTTCGCGTACACGACGTAGCGGCCGCCGGCGTCGTCGATGCGGAAGGCCTTCCCGATGCTGGTGGCCGTGGGGCGCAGGTGGTGGAGCTCGTCATTGGCGATCAGCTCCTCGATCTTCATCTCCAGCTCGTCCGGGAGCTTGAAGCCGTCGCGGCTGAAGAACTTGATCCCGTTGTCCTGGTACGGGTTGTGGCTCGCCGAGATCACCGCGCCCGCGTCCGCGCGCATCGATTCCGTCAGGTTGGAGATGGCAGGCGTCGGCAAGGGGCCGCAGAGGAGCACGTCGACGCCCATGCTGCAGATGCCGGAGGCGAGCGCCGTCTCGAGCATGTAGCCGGAGACGCGGGTGTCCTTGCCTATGACCACGCGGTGCCGGTGGGGACCTGCCTTGATGAGATAGGCGACCGCGCGGCCGAGCTGGAGCATCATCTCGCCCGTCATCGGGTAGACGTTGGCCACACCGCGGATGCCGTCCGTCCCGAACAGGCGGCGGGCCGGTTCGCCCGGCTTCTCTTGAAGGCGCAGCGCCATTCGTGGTCTCCCAATGCGCGTCGGAGGTTGCAAATCTAGGGGTGCGGACGATGAAGCGGCAACGTACCAGAATCGTTTACGGCGTCAGCTATTGGACGGTTGTGACTGTCTGATCGCATGCGCGACGAGCACGGCCTCGCGGGTTTCCCGCACGTCGTGCGCTCGAATCACCATTGCCCCGTTCGACACGCAAAGGGCCGCGCAAGCGACAGAGGAGATGAGCCGCTCGGCGGGCGGGCGGCCGTCGAGCTTTCCGAGGAACGACTTCCGGGAAGCCCCTACGACGAGAGGCCGCCCGAGCTGCAACAACTCGCGTTGCCGTCTCAACAGCAGCAAATTGTGCCCAGCCGTTTTGGCGAATCCGAGGCCAGGGTCGACCGCGATCCGTTCCTGGGCGATTCCTGCGTCCCGGGCCCGCGCCAGCATGGAGTCGAGCTCTGCGAGCACCTCGCCGTGCACGTCGCGGTAGACCGCCCTCGACTGCATGTCGGCAGGCGTCCCCCGGGTGTGCATCACGATGAGCGCAGCGTCGCGCGAGGCGACGAGTGAAACCAACCTGCCATCGGAAAGACCGGAAGCGTCGTTCACGACCTGCGCCCCCGCATCCAGCGCGGCGGCGGCTACATTGGCCTTGGACGTGTCTATCGAGATCGGAACGCCGCTCCGCGCCGACAGCTCGCGGACCACCGGCTCGATCCGGGACCGTTCCTCGGCCTCCGATACTGGCTCCGCTCCGGGGCGGGTGGATTCACCTCCTACATCGAGGAGGTCCGCGCCTTCCTCGACGAGCCTGAGACCGTGCTCGACCGCCGCACGTGCGTCGAGGAAGCGCCCGCCGTCGGAGAACGAGTCCGGCGTCACGTTCACGATTCCCATCACCAGGGGCCGTTCGGGAAGCGTCGCGCGAGGTAGCCTCCACGGCCGCGGTGACTCGACGGCGGCGACGCGCTCGCGAGCG
>JBJMQD010000118.1:0-8890 GCA_045802855.1 Myxococcales bacterium
AGGTGAACCTCGATGACCCGGCGGTGACGGCGACGCTGCTCAAGGGCAACGCCGTGGTCGGCCTGAAGGCGCAGGTCGATGCTCAGAACCACGTCAAGTCGCTCGGCATCACCTGAGCGCTCTGCCATACGACCGTGGACAACGCGGCCGCTCCCGGCGTCGGGCACCGCCTCGACGGCTGGCCCAACCGCGACCTGAACGTGGGCGCGATCGTGAGCGTCGCGCAGAACCTCGATCCCGTCGCGAAGCTGCTCCACGTGGACGTCCCGACGCTGAAGCAGGTCCTCGGTCAGTGGGGCCCCGGCAAGTTCGACGCCGAGATCTTCATGGACGGCAAGGCCCTCGGGCCCGACGGAGTGCCCCACCCGACCCTCCTGCCGTCCGCGTTCGGCCTCGCGGGCGTGAACCTCCACACGTACACGGGATGGGGCTCGGTCACGCACTGGAACGCATTCGTCGCGAACCTCGAGATGCATGGCATCGGGAACTTCTTCGACCCGCGTCTGGACGACGCGAAGAAGTTCCCCATCGCGGCAGCGAACGGGTTCGGACACGTCACGGCGACGCCGGACAAGGACCGCGTCACGTCGAAGCTCGCGGCGCTGCACTATTACCAGCTGTCCCTCGACGCGCCGAAGCCGCCCGCTGGCAGCTTCGACGCCGCGGCCGCGAAGCGCGGGAAAGCAATCTTCGAGGGCAAGGCGAAGTGCGCCACCTGCCACATCCCGCCCCTGTACACCGAGCCGGGCTGGAACATGCACACTCCCGAGGAGATCGGGATCGATGCCTTCCAGGCGAACCGAGCGCCAGACGGAAGGTATCGCACCACGCCGCTGCGCGGGCTGTGGGCGAGGATGCAGTCGGCGCCGGTCTCGGAGGCGAATACGGCCCCCAGGGACCGCAACGGGCACGGCTTCTATCACGACGGCCGCTTCGCCACGCTCATGGACGTCATGAACCACTACACCGACGCCATGAAGCTCGGAGTGAGCGACGCGGAGAAGAGCGACGTCGTCGAGTACCTGAAGAGCCTGTGATCGTGAAGGCTGCGGCACTGCGGTGAGGGGCCCGCGGCCCCTTCCGCAGCGTCCCCCGGGTACCGGTCGTCGAACCCCGCCTCGCCGTCCGCTACGGGGCCGCGGCGGGAGCGCTCGTGACGCCCGACGCGGCACCCTGCACCGCGAGGAACTCGATGAGGGCGTCCACGTCCTCCTTGGGCAAGCGCAGGTTCGGCATCGTCACCTCGCCGTACTTTTCGTAGAGCGCCCTCGCAATGGGATCCCCCTCGTCCAGGAGGCGGTCGGGCGCGGTGATGTAGCGCGCGAGCCACGCGCGATCGCGCACCCGCGTGACGTTGGCGAGGTCGGGGCCGACGCGGTCGCCGCGGCCGATGGTGTGGCAGGCGGCGCAACGCGTCGAGAAGAGATACTGTCCTTTCGAGAAGGAGAGGCCGGGCGCCTGCGCATAATCCTTGCCGGTGTCTCGTCGCTTCCAGCCGTCCAGGAAGCGCTCCATGGTCGTCGCCAGCATCCGCGGGTTGTCGACGGCGGAGTTCCGCATCCACTGGCCGGTCGCGACGTTCCCGATCATGAGGTCCGGGGTGTGCCCGTCGCCATTGGGCACGGGTCGATCCGAGGCCAGGCCCAGCTTCTTGCTGATGGCCTTGATGTCCGCGGCGTCTCCGGTGAGGAAGAGCCAGCCGGGACCGGCCCCGAACTTCCGGGCATACGCCTTCAGCACCTCCGGCGTGTCGCGGGTCGGGTCGAGCGTGATCGAGTAGAAGAAGATGTCCTTCCCCACGCGGTCACCGAGCATCCGCTGGACCTGCGCCAGGCGCGCCGTCTCGAGCGGGCACGAGAACTGGCAGTGAGTGTAGATGAGGTCCACCGCGACGATCTTGTCCTTCAGGAGATCGTCGTAGAACCGCACGACCTTCCCGTCGTGCGTCGTGAGCCGCACGTTGGGGAAGTAGTCGGCCCCCCAGCGCGTGCCGCGCGACGCCGCGAAGGCGTCGCCCGCCGGCATGAAGGTGGAACCTGCGAGCAGCAGGGCGGAGATCGCCACCCTCGTCGTCCTGATTGGCATGGTGTCAGCCTCGCTTCGTCGTGGTGCCGTTCGCGGTCCGGCGAGCCGCCCTCGTATGGACGGCTCGCCGGCTCCTGTGCTCCCGGCGGCGCCCTCAGAACGCGGTGGGGAGGATGTCCGTCGGCGCCTCGAACTTCACGCCCTGCGGCGTGGGGATGGGCGTCGGGAGCGGCCTCAGGAAGGGCGCCCCGCTGTCATCGATCTCCCAGCGCAGCAGCATCGCGTTGTCCTCGTGCACCGTGTTGTGGCAGTGCTCCATGAACATCCCGCCGAAGTCGCGGAACTGCATGGTGAGGGTCACGCTGCCGCCCGGGCGCAGGCGATAGACGTCCTTGCGGCCGCGCTCCCACGCCGGGACGTTCGCGGCGCTCCCGTTACGGGCGAGGATCTGTCCTTCCTCGAAGTGGATGTGGATCGGGTGATCCCACCCTCCGCCGCCGTTCTTCAGGGTCCAGATCTCTCGCGTCCCGAACCGTGGCGCGGCCGAGATCCGGCCGAAGTCGGCGGCGAGCGTCCCCCCGGCGCCGTCGGTCTGGATGCCCCAGGGTCCGAAGAACGTCGTCACGGGGTCGTTCGTGGTCTGGGTGGCGCCGGAGGCGTACTCGAACACGCGCTCGCGAGCCACCGGGATCCTCGACAGGTCCGGGTTCGGTATGAGCGTGCTCGGCACCTGGCTCGCGTCGGGGACCGGGGGGTCGCGCACGACGCGGAACTCGAGGAACTTTCCGACGCAGGGATCGGGCGACGTGCCGGCGAGCGCCTCGCCGACCGTGAGATCCCGCGCCGGGAGCTTGCCGTTCTCGTGCTCCGCCAGGTTCACCATCCACACCTTCTGGCCGATCGTGTAGCGCGAGAAGTCGATGACGATGTCGTACCGCTCGGCGATCCCCTGCTCGTCGAGCTCGGTGAGGAGCACCGGGCTCGGCATCAGGTTCCCGTCGTTCGCGATGAAGGTCATCGGCGAGGAGTCGCTCAGGCAGACCTTGAAGAAGCGGGAGACGCTGCCGTTCAGGATCCGGAAGCGGTACTTCCGGCGCTCGACCTCGAAGAAGGGCTTGTAGAACAGGTTCACGGTCATGCAGTCGCCGAGGAACCCGTCGAAGTCGAAGATGTCCATCGTCATCTGGCCGTCGGCGTCCCACGCCTTGTCGGCCAGCATGAGGTTGACGTCGTAGTCGAGGTTTCCCCACGAGCTGGCGGTGCCGCTCGGGAGCCGCAGGTTCACGCCGTCGTTGATCGCCTCGTTGCCGCGATCGAGGCCGCTGTAGATGTTGAACATCCCCGCGTTGCCCTTGTACACGTTCTGTGAAGTGAAGCTGAACATGTGATCGTGGAACCAGTGCGTGCTCATGGTCTCGTGGAAGTCGCCCGGGACGAGCACGAGGCCACCCGCGTCGTCGGGGCCGGACGCCCTGCGATCGGTCGCGCCGGTGTTGATCGAGTTCCGACCCGCCAGACACACTGGATAGTGGTAGTCGTAGAACTGCCCCGGGAAGAAGAACGCGCCGGTGAAGCCGTCGTTCTCGGCGCCGTGGTGGCCGTTGTGCTCGTGGGTCGAGATCGTGTGGCGGCCGAACCCGGCGTTCTGGGTCACGTCAGCGGGGAGCCGGTTATGGTGCCTGAACAGCGCCGGCTCGCCGTAGCGGCACTTCATGAGCTTCGGCGGGAACGTGCCGTTGAACGTCCACACGACGAGCGGCCCCTGATCGGGCAGCGCGGGGTGGAAGCGCGGCGGCACGGGAGCGGCCGGGTTGATGCCCGAGTTCAGGCGCGCCGGGACGCCGGGGTTGTAGACGGTGTTGACCTTCGCGCCCTCCTGCGTCGCGACGATGGCGACCTTGGGGGGGAGCAGGTTGAACTGCTGGTGCGCCCAGATCGGCCCGGGCGGCCGGCCCTCGATCGGCCCGGTGCCGCCGCCCAGCACGGCGGGCACCGGCTGCTGCGTCTGGTTCGCCTCCGCCGTCGGCGCAGGGTTCAGCGCGGTGACCGGGAGGCGCGGCAGCACGTCGAACCTCCCCAGCGGCTGCGTGAACTCCTGCACGCCGAAGAGCGGGCTCCGCGGCAGGCCGGTCGGGACCGCCGCGTAGGCGCTGCCGGCGAGCGGGTGGAGCCCGCGGATCGGCAGCATCATTCCACCCGCGGTGAAGAGTCCCCATTTCACGAGCTCCCGCCGGGAGATCTGACCGTGCGACAGGGCCTTCGTGATCTCCTGACGGTTCCTGCGCGCCACCTCCGCTTCTTTGATGCGCTTCCTCGAGTCCTTCGATTTCAAGAACATCTCTGCACCCAGGACTGCTGTCGACGTTGACTCCGGAAACTCGGCACGGCCCTCCGTGGCCGTCACGAGGTGTCTCGCAGCACGGGCACGGCCCGCCTCCTCGGGCGCGCGCGGTGGGCCACGCACGTCCGTTCGACAGGCGCCGAGCTGTGCGGCTTTCGCGGCCGGACGTCCCGCTGGACGACGTCGCGCAGCGACCGGGGCCCCCGCCCGGCCGCCATGACCTTCAGTGAAGGAGCCGAGGAGGCGCGGCCCACGCTCGCATGCGCTGGAGCCACGCGCCGCCCTCGCTGCGCGCCCTCACCATTCCCTCCCGCTTTGGTGTAACTGCTAAGGACAACAGGTAAGTACGTGCCGGTCGCGAAGGAAGGGGGTTCTCGTGGAGCCCCGCCGACGGCGGTGACCGCGCGAGCACATTGGCCGCGACAGAGGGACGGCGGGTCCGTGGCCGTACACGGAAAAAGCGCTTTTCTCGAGTCGTGCTCGTGAAGCGTGCGACCGACAATGAATGCCGGAAACGTGCTCCGGCGCGCTTCCTCGCGACGCTCACGGATGATCAATGGTCACAATGACTCGCCGGCTCGCACGCGCCTTTCCAAACGAGCGTTTTGTCCATTCCCGCTCGTTCTCACTAAAAGTGATTGGCAGTCCTGCCCACGACCGGCCCCCCGTACACGGCCCTGGCCGCGTCGCGCGGTGGAGCGAACCCGGCCGGGCGGCGCGGGCGGCAAAGGCGGCGGCCGAGCGGGCGCCCGTCACCGCGAGGGCGCGCGCGTGACCGGGTCCGCGGCGGCTCGCGGCCGGCGCTCCTCGCGGTCCAGGTACTCGATGAGCGCGGCCACGTCGGCCTCGCCCAGGCCGAAGTTGGGCATCCTCACCTGCTGGTACCGCGCGTAGAGCGCGCTCGCGATGGGATCGCCCTCCGCGAGCATCCGGTCCGGCGCGGCCAGGAAGCGCGCGAGCCAGGCCCGGTCGCGCGCGCGCGTCACGCCAGCCAGGTCGGGCCCGATGCGGTCGCCCTGGCCGATGCTGTGGCAGGCGGAGCAGCGGGTCGCGAAAAGATATTGACCCTTCGTGAACGAGAGCTCGCGCGCCTCGGCGTAGCTCCGCTGCGGCTGCTCGTGGCCGTAGCCGTCGAGGAAGGTGCGGAGCCTGTCGGCGAGGAACCTCGGGTTCTCGACGGCCGAGCTCCGCATCCACTGTCCGCTCGGCACGTCGCCGATCATGAGGTCGGGGGTGTGGCCGTCCTGGTTGTCGGTGGGGGCCTGGAAGTACAGCCCGAGCTTCTTCGCGACCAGCCGGATGTCCTTCTCGTCGCCGGTGAGGAACAGCCACCCTCGGCCGACGTGGTACTTCTCCGCGTAGGCCTTCAGCACCTCGGGCGTGTCGTGCTTCGGGTCGAGCGTGATCGAGTAGAAGAAGACGTCCTTGCCGACCCGGTCCCCCAGGAGCCGCTGCGTCTGGGCGAGGCGCGCGGTCTCGAGCGGGCACGAGAACTTGCAGTGCGTGTAGATGAGATCGATCGCGACGGTCTTCCCCTTCAGGAGGTCGTCGTAAAGTCGGACGGTCTTCCCGTCCTGCGTGACGAGGGGGATGTTCGGAAAGTAGCCCGGGCCGAAGCGCGAGCCGCCCGGCGCCGAGGAGGCGCGGGCGGGCGGCGCGAAAGCCATCGCGGCGGCGAGCAGGGCGGCCGCGGCTGCGGTTGCCACGGGGAACGAGGAGCGCCTCGTTTGCATGACTCGGTTCCTTTCGTGTCTCGAGGTGGATTGGCGCCGGAGGCGGGCGAGCTGCACCGGAGTGCAGCTCTCCCGTCCGCTCTCGGCGCCGCCGCCGTTCAGAAGGCGGTCGGCAGGATGTCGGTGGGCGCCTCGAACGTCACGCCCTGGGGCTTCGGGATCGGGGTGGGCAGCGGCCGCAGGAACGGGGCGCCGTTGCCGTCCACGTCCCACCGCAGCAGCATGGCGTTGTCCTCGTGCACCGCGTTGTGGCAGTGCTCCATGAACATCCCGCCCCAGTCCCGGAACTGGAGGGTGACCGTGACGCTCCCGCCCGGGCGGAGTCGGTACACGTCCTTCCGGCCGCGCTCCGCAGCGCTGACGTTCGCCGCGCTGCCGTTGCGGGCGAGGATGATGCCCTCCTCGAAGTGAATGTGGATGGGGTGATCCCACCCGCCGCCGCCGTTCTTCAGGGTCCAGATCTCCCGCGTCCCGGCGGAAGGCGCTGCCGAGATGCGGCCGTAGTCCGCCGCGAGCATCTTGCCCGAGTCGTCGGTCTTGACGCCCCAGGGTCCGACGAACGCGGTGCTCGAGGTGCTGGTCTGCGTCGCGCCCGAGCCGAACTCGAACGTGCGCGTCCGCGCCACGGGAATGGCGGACACGTCGGGGTTCGGGATCATGGTGTCGGGAATCTGGCTCAGGTCCGGCGTGGCGGGCTTGCGGACCACGCGGAACTCGAGGAACGGGCCGACCACCGGATCGTTCGTCTTGTGCGCGAGCGCATCGGCGAGCGACAGGTCCTTGGACGGCTTCTTCCCGTTCTGGTGCTCGCAGAGGTTGACGAGCGTGACCCGGGACCCGACCGCATACTTGGAGAAGTCGATGACGACATCGTACCGCTCCGCGATGCCCATCTCGTCGAGCTCGGTGAGCGGAACCGGATGCGGGAGGAGGTTCCCGTCGTTTCCGACCTGGTAGATCGTCGAGCCGTCGGAGAGCGCGAGCTTGAAGAAGCGCGAGACCGACGCGTTCAGGATCCGGAATCGATACTTGCGCGCCTCCACCTCGAAGTACGGATTGTCGACCATGTTGACCGTCATGCGGTCGCCGAGGAAGCCGTCGAAGTTGAAGATGTTGAACCAGAGCTGCGCGGGATACACCGGGTCCCAGGCCTTGTCGGCGAGCATTAGATTCACGTCGTAGTCGAGATTGCCCCAGGGCTTTGCGGAGCCGCTCGGCAGCCGGAGATTCACGCCGTCATTGATCGCTTCGTTCCCGCGATCGAGCGCGCTGTAGATGTTGAACATCCCGGCCATGCCTTTGTACACGTTTTGCGAAGTGAAGCTGAACATGTGGTCGTGGAACCAGTGCGTGCTCATCGTCTCGTGCCAGTCGCCCGCCACGTTGGTGATGCCGCCCGCGTCGTCGGGGCTGCCCGCGCGCGGATCGGTGGCCGTGGTGTTCATGGTGCGGAAGCCCGCCAGCACGATCGGCCAGTGGTAATCGTAGAACTGGTTCGGGAAGAAGAACGCGCCCGTGAACCCGTCGTTCTCCGCGCCGTGGTGGCCGTTGTGCTCGTGCGTGGAGATGGAGTTGATGCCGAATCCGCCGTTCTGCATCTTGTCGATCGGCAGCTTGTTGTGCTCGCGGAAGAGGATCGGCTCCCCGTAGCGGCCGATGACGAGCTTGGGCGGGAACGTCCCGTTGAAGGTCCACACCTTTGCCGCCGTCTGATCGGGAAGCATCGGATGGAACCGCGGGCGCACCGGGAGCGCGGGATTGATGTTCGAATTGAGGCTCGCCGGAACGCCGGGGTTGTAAGTGGTGTTGGCCTTGGCGCCTTCCATGGTCACGTCGATCGCGACCTGGGGCGGGAAGCGGCTGAAGTCCTGGTGGGCCCAGAGCGGACCAGGCGGCCGTCCCTCGATGGGGCCGAGCCCGCCGCCCAGGCCCAGATCGACGGCCTGTTGCGTCTGGTTCGACTGTTCCGTCGGCGCGGGGTTCAGCACCGAGACAGGCTGCCGCGGCAGCACGTCGAGGCGCAGCATCGGCTGGTTGAACTTGCCCATTCCGATCGGGACGTAGCTGGCTCCGGGTGCGCCGGTGGGAATGGCGACGCCGCCACCTCCGCCGCCGCCTGACGCGCGCGCTTGCGTCGCGACGACGGCGGTCACGATCGACGCACAGACGCCGTACAAGATGGACGTGCCCATCCGCCTCGTTTTCGAGACGCTTCCACGGTTCATTTTTGTTTTCCCCCTACAGTTTTTTATCGCGGGCCTGTTCCTGTCCCCGCGGGTCGTGCGTGAAGCAGAAAATCAGCGGCGCCGGCGGCCGCCGCGCGCGCCTGTCCGCGCGCGATACGCGACCGGGTCCACCGAAAGGAGAGGATCCACGTCGCCGGCGTTGGCCGACGCGCCGGCGACTCCGGCAGCCCCCACGCTGCGGGACCCGACCGGATTTCCGTTCTCGCTCAGGATGATGGTGAACTGGCCGGGGCCGTGCGGCGTGAACGGCACCTCGTAGACGCCGTTGTCCACCTCCTGCACGGGAAGGTTCATCTCCGGATCCTTCCCGTGCCGTACGGAGGCGGACACCTGGTCGAGGGACTCCGGAAGCTCGGACCCCCGGTCGCGGACCGCGAACCGCAGCTTCGTGGTCTCGCCGATCTTGACGCGGGCGTCGGGCTCGAAGAGCGGCTCGACTGCCGTCGTCGGGACGGGCGCCATCCTCGGACGGTCGACGATCTGAAGGCGGCCCTTGTCCTCCCGGACCGGGACGGGCGCGGCGACTTCGCCGAACCCGTCGGACA
>JBJMQD010000143.1:0-5957 GCA_045802855.1 Myxococcales bacterium
CGAGCAATCCGTGTACGGATGGCCCCTTCTCTTGGGCGGCGTCCTCAAGGGCGTCTACGACCTGCTCCTTTTCGCGCGGTTCGCGAAGGTGCAGCCGCTCCATCCAGCTTGACCCGATCAGCGCGGCTCGTACACGAGCCAGCTGCCATCCGACCAGGAGAGGCGATAGCTCGCCGCGATCACTCGCAACATTTCCGGAGTGAACCGCTCGAGCTGGAGCGGATTCGGATGGTCGGCCGGCGACTCGCGCAGCACCACCCTGGAGAAGCGCCGTTCCCGCAGCATCGCGAGCAGCGGCCCTTCGTCCGAGCGCGCCATCTCCGCGAGCTGGGTCACGACGTACGGATTCACGAACAGGCGATGCCCGGTGTAGCCCGCGACGCCGAGCTCCTCGACCAGGATCGGCTCCGGAGCGCCGCCAACCGACGCGCGCAGGGTCGCGCCGTTCGACCACAGCTTGCGCAGCGACAGATAGCGCTCGAGCCCGATCCACGGATTCAGAACGACGCAGAGGGCGACCTGGAGCGAAAAAGCGGCAGCGAGGACGCGATCCCGCAGGCCGTCTCGAAGCTGGTGGACGAACGGCGAAATCGCCAGTGCGGCGGCGGCGTAGAGCTCGAAGAAATAGTTCGCGGCGGCGCCTTTGCCGCTGCCGGCGACGAGGGCCCAGATCAAGCTCGAGAGGAAGTAGATCGGCACGAGCCCGGGGCGCGGTCCGCGGACCGCCCGCAGCGAATCGACGAGGGCCACCGCGGCGAAGAGCGCCCAGGGAAGGAGGCCATAGTAGAGAACGGTCCCGAGCTGCGCGAGCGTGTGGGTCGGACCGACCACGTAACGGAAGTGATGATCGAGGAAGCGGAAGCCGGTGAGGACCTCGCCCACGCCGACGATCGCGATCCCGGCCGCTACCCCCACGGCTGCGAACACGGCAAGACGCTTCCGATCGACGAGCGCGAGATGGGCGCACATCGCGAACACCGTCGCGAACGACTGCGGCTTCACGAACATCCCAGCCGAGACGAGCAACGCCGAGGCGACGGTCCCGCGCAAAGACGGCCTGCGCACGAGCACGTCCATCCCGCAGAGGAGGAGCGCGAGGGACAGCATGTCAGGCCGCATCGCGGCGGCGAAGTAGCAAGCTTCGACGAACGCCAAAAAGACCGCGGGAGCCGCGAGGGCGGAAAAGCGATCCGAGCTTGCGCGCGCGATCCGGTACAGCGAGAAAAGCGCCCAGAGGAGCGCGGCGAAGCTCGGCGCGCGGCCGACGTTGAAGCTCAGGCCGGCGATCTTCGCCAGTCCCGCGACGAGCGCCGCGTACGCCGGCGGATACGTCACATCCGCGCAGGGAAGCACGCGAATGTCGCAATAGAGCGGAGCGCCGGAGAGGATGAGACGCGCGGTCTCGAAGACCCGGCCTTCCGCCCATTCGATTGGGTAGTCGGCGCAAACGAACGCGAAGGCCAGCACCAGGCCGAACCCGGCAACCAACGCCATCCCGAAGACGACGAGCCGCCGGAGGTGCATTTCCCCTTCCATCGAGGGATGCCATGCTCGTCCGGGAAAGCCAATGGCGCAACGAAGCGGCAGGTCGTTCCTCGAGGCAGTCGAGAAGGTCGTGCGGGCAATCCCGCGCGGGCGGACGCTCTCCTACTCGGAAGTGGCGCTGCGGGCGGGAAAGCCTCGGGGGGCGCGCGCGGTGGTGCGGGCGCTGCACGTGCTCGACGACGTTCCCTGGTGGCGCGTCATCCGTGCCGACGGCACGCTCGCGAGGGAAGTCGCGCGCGAACAGGCGCAACTGCTGGCGATCGAAGGCACACAGAGGCCCACAGCGAAGTCTCCCCGTCGCACCAAGTCCGCGAGGTAGACTCCCGTTCGCAATGCCTCTGTACGCGGTGAGCGATCTTCATCTCGGCGACAGCTCCCTCGCCCGGATGTTCCACGACCAGTCGCAGGGATTGCGGTTCGCGGAGCTGTGCACGCACGTCGCCCGCCACGACGACGGCGAGCTCATCCTGCTCGGCGACATCTTCGACCTGACCGCCGCGGTGCCGCCCGCCCGCGGCGTGGAAGGGTTCTATCGCGCGCTCGGCGTCCCTTACGAGGCGCGCACCGCGCCGGCGCTCGCGCGCACCTGCGCCGCGATCCGGGAGCACAATCCGATCGCCCTCGACGCCCTCGAGGCGCTGTCGCAGGAAGCAAAGGTCACCTTCGTGCCCGGGAACCACGATCGCCATCTCCTCGGCCCCGACGGGCGGGCCGCGCTCGACGCGGCGGGGCTGTCCCAGGTCGCCATCGAGCCGATGGTCACGCGGAAGATGGGCGAGCGGGTGATCGTCCTGCAACACGGCCACGAGTGGGATCCGTCCAACGCCACGCCGACCGGCGGCGGTGAGGTGATGACCGGAATCCTCCACCACGCCGTCGTGCCTTTCTTGCGGCACCTCGCTCCTCGCACCAATGTGGAGATCGACGCAGACCGGATCATCGCGCTGCGGCCGGAGGAGCGCGTGGTTCCGGTCCTCGAGCGGTGGCTCAAACCGGGCATGTTCGAACGCTTCGTCGACGCTTTCGTGCAGATCCTGGTCGAAAACGGGTACATGTCGCGCACCGTCAGCCTGTTCGCCACCCCGGGGCGGATCCGCGAGCGGCTGAAGGACGACGACAACCTTTGGGAACGGGCAGGACACGTTGCTCTCGAGGCGCTGGAAGGAAGGCTGTCCATCCCGGGCCGCCCGCCGCCGCCCGACGTGCTCGTCCTCGGGCACACGCACGTGCTCGACTGGGCGGTCCAGGAAGGCAGGCCCGGCGTCCAGCGGCTTTACGTGAACGTCGGGACCTGGAGCGCCCGCGCCTCCGACGCGGCGGGCCCCCTCGACGCCATGCTGCCGGTCTTCCGCATCGGCATCGAGATGGGCCGGCGGCTGGTCGCGACGATGCGGGACCTCGGCGGCCAGGGGCGGCTCTTGCAGCGTTTCGAGGTCGACAGATGAAAGTGGAGCTCTACGAGTGACCCTGCTCGCCGCCGTCGCCGCGATGCTGATCGCGGCGCCGGCCAAATCTGTGAAGCACGTGCGACCCGAGCAGGATCCGAAGCTCGGCGGCGCGGCCAAGGCCTTCGCGAAGGCGGCCGTCTCGTTCGCGGCGCCGCACGACCGCGAGGTCTTGAAGCGCGACGAGATCGAAGTGGCTCTGAAGATCGACCATTACGCCCTCGTCGGCGGAGCGCACGCACACATCATCTTGGACAACGAGCCGGCGCTCGAGGTCGACGACGTCGAGGAACCCGTGGTCCTCAAGGACGTGCCGCACGGGCCGCACGTGCTGCGGGCGGTCCTCTGCCGCCCCTGGCACGAGGTGGTGAAGGCGAAGGGCGCCTTCGCCATCGTGCGGTTCTGGGCGGGGCCGCGCTTCAGCGGTCGGGCGGCGGAGCTGGCGGAAAAGGCGGATTGGCCGGATCCGAAGAAGCCGCTCCTCACGTACGTCCTCCCGATCGGCGAGAGAACGAAGGGAGCGCAGGGCTTCGAGTCCGACGCGACCGGTTCTGAGGACGCAACCGACGCGCAGGGTGCCAAGAAGCCCGAGATGCCGACGCTCGACTTCTATGTCAGCAACGGCCAGCTCGGCCGCCGCACCGCGAAGGTGCGCGTGGTGCTCGACAAATCCGAGATGCCTCTGATGGTGAAGTGGGAGCCGAGGCGGCTCGCCCGGCTCAAGCCAGGCGAGCATCGCCTCACGATCGATCTGCTCGACGGGAAGGGTCAGAAAGTCGCGAACGCCCTGAACCGCACCGACCGGACGTTCGTCGTCAAATGATGCGGAGGAGCGGGTTATGCCCGCGACGGGCGTAGGCCGAAGGCCGGAGCATTGGAGGCCTGGCTAGAGCCCTTCTCGACGGGCTTCTTCGCCTTCTCCCAGCCGGCGATGCCGGCGGGCATGATGAACACGTTCTTGTAACCGAGTTGGAGCGCCGCCCGGGCGCCCTGGTGGCAAGCGTGTCAACGTTCGTTTTCGCAATAGAAGACGAGCTTCGCCTCCTTGTCGCTCGGCAGATCGGACGCCTTCACGTCCTTGAACGAGACCCACTTCGCGCCTGGCAGATGGCTCTGCTTGTAGCGATCCATCGAGTTGTTGTCGAAGACCGCCACCTCGTGCTTCGCGATCAGGTCCGAGACCTGATCGACCGTGAGGCTCCCGAACGGCTCCTTTTCCGCGGCCCGCGCCGCGAGCGGCAGCAGCAGGAGCGCGGCAAGCCCTGAACACAGCAAGATGCGTCGTTTCATCGATCCTCCTCTTCCGGAAGCTAACCCGGATCCTCAAGCGGCGTGTTTCTCCATCGCAACATGGGGGATGCCGGCGTCGTCGAACGGCTTTTCCGATACGACGCGGTATCCCGCCTTCTCGTAGAACGGGCGGGCCTGGACCTGCGCCCACAGCAGGAGTTTCTTCGCACCCCGCGCCCTCGCCTGTTCCTCGAGGAAGGCGAGGAGCGCGCGTCCGATCCCGCGCCCGCGGACGTCGTCGACCACCGCCATCCGCCCGATCTTCGCCTCACCCTTCCCGTCGAGGACGAAACGGCCCGTCGCCGCGGGAACGCCGTTCCAGGTCGCGATCGCGTGAACGGCGCCCTTCTGGTCGTGCTCGTCCACTTCCATCGAGGGCGGCACTCCCTGCTCCTCGACGAACACGGTCCACCGGAGGCTCAGGCAGAGCTTCCGATCCGGTTCCGACTCAGCCAGACGGACGTTCACCATCGGGCGCGCCCTTGAGCAAGGTCTCGTGCGCGACCAGATACAGGATCGCGGCGAGGCCGAGGAAGAGGAGAAAAGCGACGAGGTCGCTGGTCGCGAACCAGCCGAGTGCATCGGTGAAATTGATCTTGCGCAAGAACTCGCGGGTCGGCTCGGAGAGCTGGAGCATCGCAAGGATGGTGCCGGTGACGGAGGCGCCGGCGATGAGCCCGGAGGAGAAGAGCACGCCGGGGCCGCTCTCCGCCTCCGCATCGCTCAGCTTCCGCCTCGCGCTCCTGTCCACGAGCCAGCGCACGATGCCGCCGACCATGATCGGCGTCGAGGTCGAGACCGGCAGGTAGACGCCCACGGCGAACGCGAGCGACGAGAGGCCACAAAGCTCCAGCACGATGGAGATGAAGACGCCGATGAGGACGAGCCCCCACGGCAGCTTCTGCGACATGATCCCTTCGATGATGAAGGACATCAGCACGGGCTTCGGCGCGCTGAACTTGGCGGTCACCTTCTCGCCGTTGTCCCGGTGGTCGAGCTTTCCGTTGATGCCGGGATCCTCGAGATAGACGATGTGGCCGGTGTCGTCGGCGAGGTACTTGCCGGGCTCGATGGGCCCGCGCGGCTCGCGCAGGCGGACGACGTTGTATTCCCTGGAGTCGCGGTCGGCGTCGGGACCGCGCAGGTGCTCGCGCCCGTCGAACTCGTCCTTGGTGAACTGGATGTGCGGGTAGCTGCGCTTGGCGAAGATGGTCCCGGCGTCGTTCAGCTTGAGGATGACGAAGCCGAGCAGCAGCGCGGAGGCGAGCGACCCGACCAGGATGGCGATCTGCTGCCGCGAGGGAGTCGCGCCGACCAGGTAGCCCGTCTTTAGATCCTGCGAGGTCGTGCCGCCGTTGGAGATGGCGATACAGGCGATGGCGGCGATGGACAGCGCGGCAATCTTGTACGGAGCGCTCGTCCAGCCGAGCGCGAAGAAGATGAGCGAGGTGATGAGGAGCGTCGCGACCGTCATCCCGCTGATCGGATTCGAGGAGCTGCCCACCTCGCCCGTGAGCCGCGAGCTGACCGTGACGAAGAGGAACCCGAGGACGAGGATGAGGACCGCGCCGAGGATGTTGATCTTGAGCGAGGGCGCGAGCGTGCAAGCGACGACCAGCACGAGGGAGCCGACTCCCACCACCCAGAGCGGCAGATCGCGATCGGTGCGCGGGATCT
>JBJMQD010000145.1:0-17897 GCA_045802855.1 Myxococcales bacterium
TGGATCGCGCTCCCAGGAGCTGCGCGTGGCACAGGCCCGCTACGACTCCGCGCGGGCGGCTCTCGCTGCTTCCGACGCGCGCCTCGATCGGTTCGTCCTGCACGCACCCGTGGCCGGCGCCATCCTCGACACGACCGCCGAGCCTGGCGAGGTCGTGGCGGCCGGCACTCCGGTCGTCATCCTGGGCGAAACGCACCGCCCATACCTCGACGTGTTCGTCGCCCAGCAGGACCTCGACGGCGTACGCGTCGGCAGAAAGGCGACCGTGCGGGTCGACCCTGTTCGCGAGCTGTTGCCGGGAATCGTCGAGGACGTCGGTCGTACGACCGAGTTCACGCCCCGCTTCCTCTTCAGCCCGAAGGAGAGGCAGACCCTGGTCGTCCGCGTCCGCATCGCGATCGACGACCCGAAGGAGTTGCTCCACGCCGGCACGCCGGCGTTCGCCACTCTGGACCGGGACGTGCCCGCGGAGGCGCGCCGATGAGCGCGGACCCCATCGTCAGGACGGAGAACCTGTCGCGAACGTTCGGCCGTCTCGTCGCCGTGCGCGACGTCTCGCTCACGGTCGAGCGAGGCGAGATCTTCGGCGTCCTGGGGCCGAATGGAGCCGGCAAGTCGACCACCATCCGCATGCTCTGCGGGATCCTCGATCCGACGGGCGGCAAGGCCACCGTCGTCGGCTTCGACGTCGCGACGGAGGCGGAGCGGATCAAGGAGCGGATCGGGTACATGACCCAGCGCTTCAGCCTCTACGAAGACCTCTCCGTGGTGGAGAACCTGCGCTTCTATGCCGGCCTCTACGGCGTTCCGCCTGCGCGCAAGCTCTCCCGCGTCGAGGAGGTCCTCTCGGTGTCGGGCCTCGAGGACCGCCGCAAGCAGATCGCGGGGACGCTCTCGGGAGGCTGGAAGCAGCGGGTCGCCCTCGCCTGCGCGACCATCCACGAGCCGAAGCTCCTCTTCCTCGACGAGCCGACCGCCGGCGTCGATCCGGTCAGCCGGCGCGGGTTCTGGGAGCAGATCCACCGCCTCTCGCACACGGGAACGACGGTGCTCGTCACCACCCACTACATGGACGAGGCGGAGCGCTGCCACAGGCTCGCGTTCATTTTCCGCGGTACGGTCCTCGACGTCGGGACGCCCGAGGAGGTGGTGGCGCGGCGGGGCTTGCGCTGCGCCGAGGTGGTCGCGGACGACGCTCCCAGGATGGCTTCCGCGCTGCGCGCCATGCCGGAAGTCGACGAGGTGGCGCACTACGGGAAGGTGCTGCGCCTCGCCGCGCTCCACGGAGCCGACCCGCTGGAGCTTGCCGCTCGCGCTGCCCGCGAAGTCGGCGCCCGCATCGAAGAAGCGAGAGCCTCGCGGGCGACGGTCGAGGACGCGTTCGTCTCGATGGTGCGCCACGAAACGCGGGAGGCCGCATGAACCGCCTCCGCGCGTCGCTCTCCCGCACCTCCGCCGTGATGGTGAAGGAGCTTCTGCAACTGCGCCGGGATCGGCTCACTCTCGCGATGATGGCCGCGCTGCCGATGGTGCAGCTGGCGCTGTTCGGATACGCCATCGACACCGACGTCCGGCACATCCCCACCGTCGTCTACGATCAGGACCGCAGCGCGCAGTCGCGCGATTTCGCCCGCAGCATGGAAGCCACCGGCTTTTATCGCCTCGCCGGCGAGGTGGCGGACTACGACGGCATCGAGCGGGCGCTGCGGAGCGGAACCGCTCGCGTCGCCCTCGTCGTGCCGGCGCATTGGGCCGCGGACCTTGCTCGCGGGCGCACCGCCCGCGTCCAGCTGGTCGTGGACGGAAGCGATCCACAGACCGTCGCGAGCGCCACGAACACCGCGGCGGGCCTTGCGCAGGCGCGGGCTTCGGGAATCCTCCTCCGCAAGGCGCGCGGCGCAGAGGTGCCGATAGAGGTCGCCACCACCACCTGGTACAACCCCGACCTGCGCACCGCGGTGTTCATCGTCCCGGGCCTCATCGGGATACTCCTCACGATGACCATGGTGATGTTCACCGCCATGGCCATCGCCCGGGAGGGCGAGCGCGGAACGCTCGAGCAGCTCATCGTCTCGC
Organism: Myxococcales bacterium; assembly: GCA_045802855.1. Classification (GTDB taxonomy): domain Bacteria; phylum Myxococcota; class Myxococcia; order Myxococcales; family 40CM-4-68-19; genus VBKO01. The sequence continues at coordinate 2,077 of JBJMQD010000145.1, forward strand.
CGCTCCGCAAAGGGGAGCTCATCGCCGGGAAGATCCTGCCGTACGTCGGCATCGGGTTCTTCCAGATGACGTTGATCCTCGCTCTCGGCTGGCTCCTCTTCCAGGTCCCGGTGGCCGGATCGCTCGGCCTGCTCTACGCGATGGCCGGAGTGTTCATCGCCGGGAACCTCGCCCTCGGGCTCTTCTTCTCCACGCTCGCGAGGACGCAGCAGCAGGCGATGCAGATGTCCTTCTTCTTCCTGCTCCCGAACATGCTCCTCTCCGGATTCATGTTTCCCTGGGAAGGCATGCCGGTCTTCGCGCAGTGGCTGTCGCAGGCGCTGCCGCTCACGCACTTCCTCCGCATCGTTCGCGGGATCGCCCTCAAGGGGAGTGGGTTCGTAGACCTGCTTCCGGAGCTCGCGTGGATGGTCGGGATCCTCTGCGTGCTGCTCACCGTCTCGAGCCTCCGCTTCCGGAAGAAGCTCGCCTGATGGCCCGCAGGCGGACGGACCTCGCGCCGCGGATCGTGGCGGCCGCGCGGGAGAAGTTCCTCTCGCAGGGCGTGGACGGCGCCTCGCTGCGCGAGATCGCGCGCGAGGCGGGAACGAACATCGGGATGGTCTACTACTACTTCCCGACGAAGGACGACCTGCTGCTCGCGGTGGTGGAAGAGATCTACGCCGGGATGGCTTCCGACATCCGCTCCGCGCTCTCTCGCGAGGCACCGCTCGACGAGAGGATCCGCGCCCTCTACGCGCGCATCGCTGCCATGAGCGACGAGGAGTTCACCGTCATCCGCATCGTGCTGCGCGAGGCGCTCGTCTCGTCGGACCGGCTGCGCAAGCTCTTCGGGCGCTTCTCCCGCGAGGGAGGACACGTGCAGCTCATCGCGAGCACCGTCCTCTCCGGCATCGAAGGCGGCGTCCTGCGGCCCGACGTGCACCCACTGCTCGGGATGGTGGCGACGATGGCGCTCGGGTTCTTGCCCGTCGTCGCGCGAAGGCTCGCGCTGTCGGCAATGCCGGGCGTCGAGCTACCTGGACCCGACGAGATGGCGGCGAATCTCACCCGGACGCTGCTCGAAGGAATCGGCGCGAAGGTCAGCCCATGAGTCGCTCGATGGCCTGCACCTCGTTCGCGTCGAGAGCGAAATCGTAGACGGCCAGATCTTCCGCCATGTGCTGCGCCGAGGTGGTGCCGGTGAGCGCGATCATTCCCACCTCCAACGCGAACCGGAACACGACCTGTGCGGTGGTCTTCCCGGTGCGCGCGCAGATGGCGCGGAGCCTGGGGTGACGGACGACGTCGGGATTCGCGGTGAGCAGCGAGAATCCCTGGTAGGCGATCCCGCGTTCGCGGCAGAACTGCCGGACGGCGCGGTCCCATCCCATCCTCGCGAAGCACCGGTTCTGCACGACGGACGGCAACACCTTTGCCCTCTCGTAGAGCGGCACGAGATGGCGGAGCGTCACGTTCGAGACACCGACGAGCCGGACCTTTCCGGCGGCGTGTGCCGCTTCCATCGCCCCCCAGGCCTCCCAGTCCTCCGAGGTGAAGCGATCGGGAGCCGAGGGACCGTGCAAGAGATACGAGTCGATGGTCGCAACCCCGAGATGTCGCAGCGAGCTTTCCACGGACTCCGCGACCTGCACCGACACTCGCGCGTTCCGGTCGTAGGGGAGCCGCGCGTCCTGCCCGTCGAGGGAGGTGAACTTCGTCTGCAGGAAGATGCCGGAAGCTCCGGCGGCGCGAAGCCCTTCTCCGACGGCGGCCTCGTCGTAGTGGCGACGCTGGTTGGCGGTGTCGATGCCGCGAAAACCCGACTCGAGGGCAAGCCTCGTCAACTCCGAAGTCCGCCCCTCCTTCCAGGCGGTTCCGTAGATCAACCTGGGAACGTCCACGCCCTCGATCCGCATCGATCGCTCGTCCAAGGTCGCCATGCGGCGGATCCTATAAGCTGTTTCCATGACGCTCGCGCTTCCCCTCGCGCTCGCATTGTTCGCGGCGACGACCACGCACGCCGAAGGCCTCGGTGCGCTGGTGGGACGGATCGCCAAGGCCTACGGCGGCGAGAAGGCGCTTTCCGGCGTGCACGTCGTGCGCGAGACGGGGACGGTGGAATCTCCGCGGGGCGTCGCCAGGACCTTGCGGGTGTTCGCGTCTCCGGATCGACTGCGGGTCGAGATCCAGTACGAGGAGGGCGGCGGCGAGACTCGCGTCCTCGACGGGCCGCACGGCTACCGCAACGGCGAGAGGGTCTCGGGCCCGCCGCGCGACGCGATGGTGCTGCAGGCGGCGCGGCTCGATCTCCCCGGGCTCCTCCTACGCACCCGGGAAAAGCTCGTCGATCTCGGAGAGGTCGTCCGCGATGGGCGCAAGCTGCGCGGGATCGGGGTGCCGCTCGAAGGCGGCCTCAACGTCGCGATCGGAGTCGACCCGAAGAGCGCGCGCATCGTCCACTCCGAGGGTGCCTTGCCCGGCATGGGCGGCGGGATGCGCTTCGCGACCGTCTACTCCGACTTCCGCGACGTCGAGGGCGTTACGTTCGCCTTCCACGAGGACAACTTCGCGGGCGGCCAGCGAACCGGCGAGACCAGGTTCGACCGGATCGAGATCCTGAAGGAAGCTCCGGAGGGCTCCTTCGCGCCCGGCGGTCACTCCCTGCCATAGCCGAATTTCGCCTCGATCCGCGGATCCGGGACGAGCCAGATCAGGGCGACCGTCACGTAGATCGCGTCCGACAGCCATTCGCGGACGAAGGCGAGCGGGATGGCGATGGCGTACAGCACGGGCGAGATCTTTCCCTTCAGATCGCTCCCCACCGCTGCGGCGAGCTTCGAGCCCGCCCCCTGGTCCGCGATGATCGCGTTCTGGAGGATGACGTAGGCGATCGCCGCGGCGAGCAGGACGACGCCGTAGATCGCCGTCGGCGTCGAGGCGAAATGGTTCTCTCCCATCCACCCCGTGACGAAGGGCACGAGCGAGAGCCAGAAGAGAAGGTGCAGGTTCGCCCAGAGGATCTTGCCGTTGATCCGGCTGGTCGCATGCAGCATGTGGTGGTGGTTGTTCCAGTAGATCCCCAGATAGACGTAGCTCAGGACATAGGTCAGGAAGACGGGGACGAGCGGGCCGAGCGCGCGCAGGTCGTCGCCGTGCGGAATCTTCAGCTCCAGCACCATGATGGTGATGAGGATGGCGATGACTCCGTCGCTGAAGGCCTCGAGTCGCCCCTTGTGCATGGTCCGGTAATACCAAACACACGGCTCAGGTCGTCTCCTCCGCCGGCGGGTACGGGCGCAGGGAGCGGAGGACGAGGCCCACCCCGGAAGCGAGGAGGCCGAACATGAGCAGCGTGTTGAACAGGGTGGTCGACTGCCAGGAGATGGAGAGGCTCATCAGGATGGCCGCGAGAGTGGCGAGCGCGCCGGCGATGGAAAGGAACCAGCCCGGCTTGCTCTTCCCGTCGAAGAAGAGGACCCCGATCCCGAACAGCAGCGGTAGAAGCGTGAGGCCGAATCCCGCCCGGCCACCAACGCCGAAGAACGCGAAGGACGACGTCACCTCCACTTGATTGAGCACCAGATAGCCTCCGACGACCAGGAGCGCGAGCCCGGTGAAGAAGGTGCCGATGCCGCCGGGCGTGCCGCTGGCCCCGCGCGGCCCCGACACGAGCGCCCTCGCCTCCTCGATCTGCCGCTGTGCCTCTGCCTGCGTCTCTTCGTGGGTGATGGACATGCGGCGCATTCAACCGGACCCGCCGTCGCGGCGGAACCCGCCGGATGACCGATGGGCAGAACGCCGGGGGGTGCCGAACGGCGCGCGACTCAGGTAGAAAGCCTGCCTAGATGCGATCCCTGGACCGCCTCCGGCAAAGTTACGACGAAGATTCGCAGGTCGTGGTGCAGGATCGGAAGAGCCCACCGAGGCTGATCTTCAGCGACAGCGAGATCCTGCTGGAGGAGCTGCCGGTCGGAACGAGGGTGGTCTTTCCCAATCCGCCCATCGAGCCGCTCGCCAACTGGCGGGCCGCGATCCGCTGGGCGATCAACCACCCGGAAGGGTGCGATCCGCTCCACGCCAAGCTGCGCCCCGGCATGAAGGTGCTGGTGGCGATGGACGACATCTCGCTGCCGCTCCCGCCCATGCGCACGCCCGACGTGCGGCAGATCATGCTGGAGATCGTCCTCAACCTGCTCGCCGACTCGGGCGTCGACGACGTACATCTGATAATCGCAAACGCGCTCCACCGCCGCATGACGCCCCAGGAGATGCGGCGGATGGTCGGGGACAAGATCTTCGACGGCTATTACCCGGATCGCTACACGAACCACGATGCCGAGGAGCCGGGCGGCATCGTGGAGCTGGGCGAGACGGAGGCGCGGGAGAAGGTGCGCATCTCGCGCAAGGCCACCGAGGCCGATCTGGTCATCTACCTGAACGTGAACTTCGTCCCCATGGACGGGGGGCACAAATCGGTCGGGACGGGCCTGACCGACTACCTCGGCCTCCGCGCCCACCACACCCCTCACGCCATCCGCGAGAGCAAGAGCTACATGGAGCCGCGCCACTCGGCGCTGCACGGATCGGTGAACCGGATCGGCAGGATCATCGACGAGCACGTGGACGTGTTCCACATCGAGACCTGCCTCAACAACCAGATGTACGACGGGCCGCTCGGCTTTCTCGGAAAGCGCGAAGAGGACTTCACCGATTTCGATCGCACCGCGCTCGCCGGGCTGCGCTGGACGCTGTCGAAGACGCCGCGCGCCCTCCGCCAGCAGATCTTCCATCGCGTCCCCGCGGCCTACGGGCTCATCGCCGTCGCGGCGGGACGAACCGAGCCCGCGCACGAGAAGATCCTGGAAGCGTGCCGCAAGCAGTCCTTCGTCCGGGTCCGTGGGCAGAGCGACATCCTCATCTGCGGAATCCCCTACATCTCGCCGTACAACGTCAATTCGGTCTTGAATCCGCTCCTCGTGCAGGTGATGGCCTGCGGCTACTTCTTCAACATGAACCGGGGCATCCCGCTGGTGAAGAAGGGCGGGACGCTCATCCTCACCCATCCCTGCATGGACGAGTTCGATCCGGTGCAGCACCCGAGCTACATCGAGTTCTTCCATCGCCTGCTGCCGGAGACGACCGACGCGATGGAATTGCACCGCAAGTACGAGCGGGAATTCGCGCAAAATCCGAGCTACGTGCACATGTACCGGAAGGGCAACGCGTACCACGGCGCCCACCCGTTCTACATGTGGTACTGGGGCGAGAACGGCCGCGCCCACCTCGGCCAGATCATCGCCGTCGGCACCGAGAACCAGCACGTGCCGAAGCTCCTCGGCTGGGAGCGGTCGGACACCCTCGCCGAGGCCATCGACATGGCGCGCGGGCGGCAGGGCCGCTCGGCGCAAATGACGCTCATGCACCATCCTCCGCTGGTGATGACCGAGGTGGCAGTCTCCGCCGAAGAGGAAGTGCGCCTGCTGGGGGAGGGCGAGCCGCAGCGCGGCGGCGCGGCAGGCCGGCCGCCCGGCTATGCCGCCCAGGGCGAGCCGTGAACGACCTGAGCGTCGCTTCGGAGATCGATCTTTCCCAGACTTTCCGCGGGCGCGAAATCCTTCTCACGGGAGTCACCGGGTTCCTCGGCAAGGTGGCTCTCACCATGCTGCTCGATCGATATCCGGAGATCGGGCGGATCCACGTCCTCGTGCGGCCTCGCGCCGGAGGAAGCGCCGAGGATCGATTCTTCGGACGCGTCATCGACACGCCGCCGTTCCGGCCGCTGCGCGAGCGCCACGGCGAAGGGTTCGAGGCGTTCCTGCGAGGAAAGATCCGGCCCCTCGCCGGCGACGTGAGCGATCCGCTCCTGGGGATTCCGGAGAAGGAGATCGAGGCGCTGCGCGGCAGGCTCGGGTGCATCGTCAATTGCGCGGGGCTCGTCACCTTCAATCCGTCCCTGGAACTGGCTGTCGCCGTCAATACCGATGGCGCGCGCAACGCGGCGGAGCTTTGCAAGCGTATCGACGCCACCCTCGTGCACGTCTCGACCTGTTTCGTCGCCGGAGCGAGGCGCGGGCCGGTGTTCGAGGACGAGCCCGTGCTGGGAAGCTTCCCGAAACAGCATGATGACGAGGGCCTTCGCGGCGCCCGGTTCTCCTTGGAGCAAGAACTGCGCGACGTGGAGAAGCTCGTCGCCCGCTTGCGCGAAGAGGCCGACGATCACGCGCTCGCCGCCCAGTTCCGGGCCGCGGCGGTGCGAAGGCTCGAATCCGAGGGCCGCGACCCGGCCGACGAGAAAGCGCTCCGGCTCGCAGCGGGCAGGGAGCGCAAGCTGTGGCTTTCGCAGAAGCTCGTCGACGCGGGCATGGCGCGGGCGCAGTCGTGGGGATGGCCCAACACGTATACGTACACGAAGGCGATGGGCGAGCAGTCCATCGCCGGGAGCGGTTGCAGGTACAGCATCGTCCGTCCCGCCATCGTGGAGAGCGCCCTTCGCTTCCCCTTCCCGGGCTGGAACGAAGGATTCACGACCAGCGCTCCCCTCATCTTCATGGCGCTGAAGGGGCACCGCGCCTATCCCTCGCGGCACAAGCTCATCCTCGACCTCATCCCGGTCGACCTGGTCGCCGCCGGGATCGTGGGCGTCGCGGGCGCGGCGTGCATCGGCCGCGCGCAGCGCGTCTACCAGCTCGGTTCCGGCGACGTGAACCCGCTCTACATGCGGCGCTCGGTGGAGCTTTCCGCGCTCAGCAAACGCAGGAGCCAGCGCAAGAAGGCAGAAGAGACGCACTCTCTACGGGACTGGGTCGACGCGTGGCTCGAGCCGTACACGGTGAGCGGGGAGACGTATCTGCGCACCTCGACGCCGATGTTCCGCAAGCTCGCGAAGACCGGGCGGGAGCTCATCGCCGAGAAGGGCGCGTCGTGGGGAGCGCCCGTCACCAGCGCGCTCCTCGCCCGCGCCGATCAGACGCTTACGACGATCTACCGCAAGCTCGCCCCGATCGAGATGATCTGGGAGCTGTTCTTGCCATTCGTCGCCGGCGAGATCTTCATCTTCCAGTGCGCGCACACGAGAGCGCTCTGGCAACAGCTTTCGCGCGCAGACCGGGAGAAGCTTCCCTGGGATCCGGAACGGATCGACTGGCGCCGCTACTGGCGCGACATGCACATGAAGGGGCTCGAGGAGTGGGTCTTCCCCGGGCTCGAGGAGGAGAGCAGCAAGGACGTCCGCGATTTCCCTCAACCGAAGGATCTGCTGCAGCTCCTCAACGCGGGCGTGCACCGGAACGGGAAACGGATCGCGCTCCGCTTCTTCGCCGGCGAGGAGAACGCCCGCGAGCTCGAGCGGACCCGGGACGATCGCGTCACCTACGAGGAGCTGGGAAAGTTCAGCGATCGAGCGGGCCATGCGCTCGCGGCGATGGGCGTCGCGCCGGGCGATCGCGTGCTCCTCCTTTCCGAGAACCGGCCCGAGTGGCCGATGGCGTACTTCGGGATCTTGAAGGCGGGTGCGACGGCGGCACCGCTCGATGCCCAGCTCTCCCTCGCCGAGATCGAGAATTGCGCGGGCGCAGCGAAGGCGAAGGTGCTCGTTGCCTCCCCGCGCGCGCTCCATCGCCTCGGTACCGTGCCGCGCAACGTTCGCGTCATCGGGCTCCCCGAGCTTCTGCGCGGCGCACCGCCGTCGCGGCCCTTGCGTACCTCCGCCGCTCCCGACGACGTGGCGTCGATCCTCTTCACCAGCGGGACGACGGGAAAGCCCAAGGGCGTCCTCCTCACCCATCGCAACTTCGCCTCGCTCGCCTCGAAGATCGGTGCGCTCTTCGATCTCCACGTCGGCGAGGGTCTCCTCTCGGTGCTGCCCCTCCACCACACCTTCGAGTTCACCTGCGGCCTCCTCGTGCCGCTCCTCGTCGGGGCGGAGATCACCTATCTCGACGAGCTCACCTCGGACCGGCTCTCCGAGGCGCTCGAGAAGGGGCGCATCCACGCGCTCATCGGCGTACCGGCGCTCTGGCAACTTCTCCACCGGCGGATCACGCAGGAGCTGGCCTCGAAGCCGCGGGTCGTCGAGGGCCTCGTCCAGGCGGCGATGGCGCTCCACGGCGAGCTCCGCAACCGCACTCCGTTCAACGTGGGAAAGCTGTTCTTCTGGCCGATCCATCGCAAGCTCGGAGGCAACCTGCGGCTCCTCGTCTCGGGAGGCGCGGCGCTGCCGGACGAAGTCCACAAGGCGTTCCACCAGCTCGGGCTCGATCTCACCGAGGGTTACGGGCTCACGGAAGCGGCTCCGGTGCTCTCGGTGACGATGCCGCGCAACGATCGGCGGCCGGGAAGCGTCGGGCCGCCCTTGCCGGGGATCGAGATCCGCATCGACGAACCGGACGCGGAAGGCGTCGGCGAGGTGATCGCCAAGGGCCCGAACGTGATGGCGGGCTACCTCGACGATCCGGAGGCCACCGGGAAGGTGCTGGAGAAGGGATGGCTCCGCACCGGCGATCTGGGAAAGCTCGACGAAGAAGGTCATCTCGTCCTCGTCGGGCGCAAGAAGGACCTCATCCTCGACGCGTCGGGAAAGAACGTGTACCCCGACGAGCTGGAGGAGCTGTACGGGAAGACGCCTCTCGTTTCCGAGCTGTCCATCGTGGGGCTTCCCGACGAGCGTGGCCACGATCTCGTCGCCTGCCTCGCCGTGCCGCGCGCTCCGGAAGCGGGCGAGACACGAGAGGAGCTGCGCGAGCGCATCCGCGACCACTTCGCGCAGGTGGGCGCCGACCTGCCGATCTGGAAGCGGATCAAGATCCTCCATTTCTGGGACCGCGAGCTGCCGAAGACCGCGACGCGGAAGGTGAAGCGGCCGCAGGTGGTCGAGGAGCTCTCGCGACTCGAACGGGCTGCGCAGAGCGGAACGCGGGCCGCGCAAGCGGCGGCGAAGGGCGAGGATGCCTGGCTGTACGAGCTTCTCGCCGATCTCGCCCGCAAGCCGCGCGAAAGCATCGGTCCTGGGACGCGCTTCGTCGCCGATCTCGGGTTCGACTCCCTGCTCTTCGCCGAGCTCGTGGTCGCCCTGGAGAAGGTGGGCGCCGCGCCGCCCGAAGAGGGCAAGCTCGAGTCCCTCGAGACGGTGGGCGACCTGGCGCGGGCCCTCGAAACCAGCGCGGCATCGGGGCCGGGGCGCGCGGCGGCCGGCTCTTTGGCGCGAAGTCCTTCTCCACCAGTTGCCACGGTAGACGGGGAGTCCGACATCGCCCGTCCGCCCGATGGCGAGAAGGAGATCCACGTCCCGGAACCCGTGGCCGCAGCAGGCCGCGCGGCGGTCGGATTCTTCCAGCGCGCCCTCTACGGCGGCCTCTTCGACATCGAGGTGACGGGCAAGACCCACATCCCGCCGGGGGCCCCGTTCGTCGTCGCGGCCAACCACTCGAGCCACCTCGACGTGGGCCTGGTGAAGACCGCGCTGGGCGACGAGGGCGAGAAGCTCGCCTCGCTCGCCGCCCGCGACTACTTCTTCGACAACCCGTGGAAGCGCGCCTGGTTCGGTAATTTCACCAATCTCGTTCCCATCGAACGGCGCGGATCGCTCAAGGAATCGTTACAGACGGCGGTCCGGACGCTCGAGTACGGCTACCACCTGCTCCTCTTCCCGGAAGGGACGCGCTCGACCGACGGGAGCCTGCAGGAGTTCAAACCCGCCATTGCCTACCTGGCGCTGGCGGCTGGCGTGGACATCCTCCCCGTCTTCCTGGAAGGGACCCACGAGGCGATGCCGAAAGGCGCGTTCCTGCCCGACCCCCGCAAGCGCAAGAAGCTGCGCGTGCGGATCGGTCCAAAGCTCCCCATCGGGGAGCTGCGCGAGGCGGTGCAGGGCCTCTCGCGCTCCGCCGCCTATCGCGAGGTGACGCGTCACGTCCGCCTCGCCATCGAGGCGCTGCGCGACGGCGCTCCGCCGCCGAGGGTCGCGCGTGCGCCGCACCTGTTGGACAGCGCCCCGAGCGAGGCGGCGAAATGAAGATCCTCGTCACCGGCGCGACCGGATTCCTCGGCTCTGCCCTCGTCCCGCTGCTCGTCGAAGCAGGGCACGAGGTGCGGGTGATCGCCCGCGGCGAGGCGCCTCGAGCAGCGGCGCTCGGCTGCGAAATCGTCCAGGGCGATCTGCGCGACCCCGATGCGATCCGCCGTGCCCTTCTGGGCCGCGACGCGCTCTACCACCTTGCCGGCCGGGTCTCGCGAGACGGCCGCGACGCGCGCCTCATGTACGAGTTGCACGTCGACGGCACTCGCAGCCTGTTCGCCGAGGCGGCGCGCCAGAACCTCGCGCGCGTCGTACTCGCCTCCTCGTCGGGCACCATCGGGGTCTCGCGGGAGCGCCGGGTCGCGACCGAGGAAGACATCTACCCGATCGAAGCCGTCGCCCGCTGGCCGTATTACCTGAGCAAGATCTACGAGGAGAAGATCGCGCTGGAAGCCGCCGCCCGCGGACTGCCTGTCGTCATCCTGAATCCGTCGCTCCTCCTCGGCCCCGGCGACGATCGACTCAGCTCCACGCAGGACGTGTACCGGTTCCTCCTGCGCCGGATCCCGGTGATGCCCGGTGGGGGAATCTCCTTCGTGGACGTCCGAGACGCCGCGGAGGCGTTCCTCGCCGGGCTCACGAAAGGCAACGTCGGCGAGCGCCACCTGCTCGGCGCGGTGAACTGGGACTTCACCGAGTTCTTCGCCCGCCTGGGCCGCATCGCCCACGAGCCTGCCCCTCCGCTGCGCTTGCCCGGCACCGTCAAGGTGGCCGCGGCGCATCTCCTCGAGCGTTTTGCCCGCGCGCGCGGCCGCGAGCCCGATCTGCCCGCCTCGGACGTCGAGATGGGCGAGCACTGGTTCTTCATCGATTCCTCGAAGGCGCAGCGCGTGCTCGACTTCCGCCCGCGCGACCCGGTCGAGACGCTCGCCGACACCGTCCGTTACGTGCGAGAGAAGTTCATCTCCGCCGCCGCGTGAACCATGCTCCTCTACCTCTGCCGCCACGCCCAGACGGCCTCGAGCGCCGTGGACTCCTTCAACGGACGGCGCGAATTGCCGCTGACGGAGCACGGCTGCGAGCAGGCGCGCAGGCTCGGCGAGCGGCTCGCGACAGTGGACTTCGCGGCGGTATTCCGCTCTCCCCTCGGCCGTACCGCGCAGACGGCGGCGCTGGTCGCGCCCGGCAGGGAGGCGACCGTGCTCGAAGGGCTCACCGAGATCGACTACGGCGCCTGGGAAGGACTTGCCCCGGGGCAAGCACGGGCTCTCGATCCCGCCCGCTATGACGCGTGGGAGGAGGATCCCGCTCGGACCGCCCCGCCTGCGGGCGAGACCGCGGAGCAGGTCGCGGACCGCGTGCTCGCTGCGATTGCGGAGATCTCGAAGCGCTTCCCCGAAGGCCGCGTGCTCGCCGTCTCGCACAAGGCGACTCTGCGAGTTCTCGCCGCGGCCATCACCTCTGCACCCGTCGCGCGTTATCGAAAGACCTGGCCCCAGGACGAGTGCGCGCTCAATCTCGTCGAGCTACGAGCCGGGAAGCCCCCCTTCCTGCGGCTCTGGAACGACACCGCGCACCTGGGCCTCGATCCCGCCGCGGTAACGCGAAGCGGACACTAGCTCGGGCGGCGCTCGAACAGTGCGGCGCAGTCTTCCCTGCGTGCGCCTTTCGCATCGGCGACCGCGAACTGCGCGTGGCGGCCATTCTTGGACCGGTCGTACATCGCTGCCGCCCCGTACTCGCCCTTCTTGTTCACCGCGTAGAAGGTGATCCCGAACGCCGGCCGCCCGTCTGCCTCCAGGAGGCGCTTGTCGCGGGTGGTCTTCGCGATGCGCTTCAGCACTTCGAGGCACGCATCCTTGGGATGCCTTCCCTGCCGCATCATCTCCACCGCCAGGTGTCCGCCGCTGACCAGGATGTTCGCCTCGCCGCGGCCCGTCGATCCCGCGCTCCCGACGTCGTTGTCGGTGAAGCACCCGGCCCCGATGATGGGCGAGTCGCCCACCCGGCCCGGCATCTTGAAGAAGAGCCCGCTCGTCGAGGTGCACCCGCCGATGTCGCCGCGCGCATCCACCGCGGAGAGATGGATCGTCCCGCCGGTCGTCGGCTTGCGCAGGTCGTCCCAGCCGAACCGGTTGATGAATTCCTTCACCTCGGGATCGAGCTTCTCGAACGGCGGCTCGAGCCACTTGTCGTTCGCCGAGAGGTTCTGCCGCCAGAAGAGCCACACCTTGCGCGCCTTCTCGGTCAGGAGGTTTTCCCGCGCGAATCCGTTCATGTCGGCGAAGTGGCGCGCTCCCGGGCCGACGAGGAGCACGTGATCGGTCGTCTCCATCACCAGCTTCGCGACCTTGGTGGGGTTCTTCACGCCTTCGAGGGAGGCGACGGCGCCCGCGCGAGCGGTGGGTCCGTGGAAGACGCACGCGTCGAGCTGCACGACGCCCTCCTCGTTCGGGATCCCGCCGTAACCGACGGTCATGTCCTCGGGGTCGTCCTCGACGATGTTCACGCCCGCGATGGCCGCCTCCAGAGGATCGTTCCCCTTGTGCATGAGCTCTACGGCACGTTCCACCGCCTTCACGCCGTTGGCGCTCGAGATGGCGACCGGCAGCGAAGAGGGCTTCTGGGCCTTCGCCATCTTCGAGAGCGCGGCCGCGGCGGCGGCGGTCCCGAGCAGCGTTCTGCGGCTGAGCGGCATGGTGCTCCTGGAGCGGATGTCACAACCTCGGACCGAGCCCGGCGGCCGAGATGCAAGGAGCGCTAGGCGCCCCGACGACGCGTACCGAGTCGTACGCGGAGGAGGAGCAACGACGCGATCCGCCGCAGATCGGCCGACTGGCGACGGGAGAGGTTATGACATGCGCTCCTGGTCCGCGGCGAGGGTCTGGATGTCCCGGCCGGCGATCCCGAGCAGATAGAGAATGGCGTCGAGCCCGCTCGCGCTGATGGCGGTGTGCGCCGCCTCGCGCAGCTTGGGCTTCGCGTGGAAGGCGATCCCGTGACCCGCCTTCTGCAGCATGTAGAGATCGTTCGCGCCGTCGCCGATGGCGATCACCTGCTCGAGCGGGATTCCCTCGCGCGCGGCGAGTTGCTCGAGCAGCTCGGCCTTGCGCTGCGCGTTGACGATCTGGCCGAGGACCCTTCCCGTCAGGCGACCGCCCTCGATCTCCAGCGTGTTGCTCCAGGCGTGGTCGATCCCGAGCCGTTCGCGCAGCGCTTCGGCGGCGTGGGAAAACCCGCCCGAGATGACCGCAGTCTTGTATCCGAGCCGCTTGAGGACCTTGAGCAGGGTCTCGGCGCCCTCGGTGAGAGGAAGGTTCGCCGCCAGATCGGTGAGCACGCGCGCATCGAGCCCCGCGAGCAGCGCGACGCGCTCGCGCAGGCTCTGGTCGTAGTCGATCTCGCCCATCATCGCGCGGCGGGTGATCCGCGACACATCCTCGAAAACGCCGTGTGCGCGAGCCAGCTCGTCGATCACCTCGATGCCGATGAGCGTCGAGTCCATGTCCATGACGACGAGCCGCTTGCTCCGGCGAAGGAGCGACTCCTTCTGCAGCGCGCAGTCGAAGCGGCCCTGGCCCGCCGCCGCGAGCAGGGCGCGCTTCAGGGGGGCGGCGTCCGCGGAGGCCGGCAGCGAGACCGAGAACTCGACGGAGGTGAGCCCCCCCTCGCTGAGCTCGTGGATCCGTTCGATGTTGCCCCCGTGCTCGGCCAGGACCCGCGCCACCGCGTGGATCGCCTCCGGCCCGAGTGGACGACCGATCGCGGTCGCGGCGAAGAGCTCGCGGTCGTCCGCCGCATGCGCCGGCCTGCGCGCGTAGTCGAGCGAGAGGCCCCGTTGCCGCGCGGCGAAGAGCAGTTCCTTGAGTGCCCGCTCCTCCGCCTGCGCGTCGTCGAACGAGACCGAGAAGCCGAGCACGAGGAAGTCCTGGACCACCACCTGCTCGATGTCGAGGAGCCGGGCAGAGGCGGCGGCGAGGACCTCCGCGATGGCGGCGGTGATGCCCGGCGCGTCGCGCCCCGTGAAGGTGAGGAGGAGCGGATCCACGGCGGCGGACTCTATACGACGGAACGGGCCCGCCGTGGCCGCCCGGCAAGCGTCCGAGTCTCCTGTCGATCGAGGCATTCCGTGAGGAGGTTTCGTTGCCGACGTCGTCGTACGCGTGCTATCCCACCTCGGAGATGCAGAAGTCCCTCGTCGAGCCCGCTCCGGAAATCTCCGTCGTCATCCCGCTTTACAACGAAGAGCCGAACGTCGAGCCGCTCCTCGACGAGCTCTTCTCCGTGCTCCGCCGGCTGGGACGTTCGCACGAAGTGGTCTGCGTCGACGACGGTTCGAAGGACGGCACTTTCGCGAAGCTCGCCGCCTACGCCGCGAAGGAGCCCGCGCTCCGCGCCATCCGCTTCCGGCTCAATTTCGGACAGACGGCGGCGATGTCCTGCGGAATCGAGCATGCCCGCGGCGACGTGATCATCCCGATGGACGGAGATCTGCAAAACGATCCGGCGGACATCGAGAAGCTCCTCGCCAAGCTCGACGGACGAGCCGGCTCTACCTGCGACGGGCGGAGCCCGCAGGGCGCAGCATCCGATCAGGGCTGCGACGTCGTCAGCGGCTGGCGCAAGAACCGGATGGACAAGGAATTCGGTCGCAAGCTGCCCTCGCGGATCGCGAACGTGCTCATCAGCGCCATCAGCGGCGTCCGCCTGCACGATTACGGCTGCTCGCTCAAGGCGTACCGGCGCGACGTCCTTCGCGACGTGAAGCTCTACGGCGAGATGCACCGCTTCATTCCCATCTACGCGAGCTGGCAGGGCGCCCGCGTCACCGAGATGGTGGTGAACCATCGCGCTCGCCGCGCCGGGAAGAGCAAGTACGGCCTGAGCCGCACCTTGAAGGTGGTGCTCGATCTCATGGTGGTGAAGTTCCTCGCCAGCTACGCGACGAAGCCCATCCACGTCTTCGGCGGGTTCGGCCTCCTCTCCTGGCTCGGCGCCGCGCTCGCCTTCGCCCTGGCCGTGTACTTCAAGCTGACCGGCCAGAAGGACTTCGTCGAGACTCCGCTCCCGCTCCTCGCGGTGACTTTCACCCTGGTCGGTTTCCTCAGCGTCCTGATGGGCCTTCTCGCCGAGCTGGTGGTGCGGACGTATTACGAGTCGCAGAACAAGCGGCCGTATCTCGTCGCCGAGGAGCTGAACAGCCGCGAGCGGGACGACCAGAAGCTGCGGGCGACGGCGGGCTGAGATGTGCGGCATCTGCGGAGACGTCGACCTCGCGCGTGCGCCGGACGCGGAGGCCGTGCGCCGGATGGCGGCCGCGCTCGTCCATCGCGGTCCGGACGCGCAGGGCTTCTTCTCCGACGGGCCGGCGGCGCTCGGCCACCGCCGGCTTTCCATCCTGGACCTCGAGGGCGGCGTCCAGCCGATGACGGCCGACGGAGTGACGCTGGTCTTCAACGGCCAAGCGTACGAACACGAAGAGGTGCGCTCGCGGCTACGACAGCGCGGTCACGCCTTCGCGACCCGCAGCGATACCGAAGTCGTCCTGCGCGCCTATCTCGAATGGGGCGAGCGCTTCGTCGAAGCGCTGCAGGGAATGTTCGCCATCGCGATCTGGGACGCGCGGCAAGAGAAGCTCGTCCTCGCCCGCGACCGCGTGGGAAAGAAGCCGCTCTACTACGCGCTCGCGAGCGGCTCAGCCTTCCTCACCGAGCCGTCGGGGCGGCCCACCCGCTGCGCCTTCGCGAGCGAGATGAAGGCGTTCGCGGCGCATGGCGGCGTTCCCCGCGAGCTCGATCCGGAATCGCTCGCCCAGTACCTGGCCGTC
>JBJMQD010000212.1:0-10001 GCA_045802855.1 Myxococcales bacterium
CTCCTCGACGGTCTCTCGCGCATCGTCCCGTACCAGCGCGCGGCCATTCTCTTGAGGCGGGACGAGACCTATCGCCTGTCCGCCTCGCGCGGGTACGAGAAGCCGGAGCACGCCGCGATGGTCGAGGAGATTGCGGAGAACGGGCCCATCGCCGAGGCCCTGCGCACGGAGAATCCCGCCGTCTGCGAGGGTCGCGCTTGCCTCGCCATCCCCATGCTCGCGCGCGGCGAGGTCGTCGGACTGCTCGTCCTGGAAGGGGCCGGCTACGACCCGGAACGGGTCCGGGTGGCGCTCTCGTTCATCCAGCCTGCCGTCATCGCGGTGGAGAACGCCCGGCTCTTCGACGAGGTGCAGCGGCTCGCCTCGGTCGACGAGCTGACCCACGCGTATACGCGGCGTCATTTCATGGAGCTCGCGGCCCTGCAGATCGAGAGCGCCCGGCGCTTCAAGCAGCCGCTCGCGACCATGATGCTCGACATCGACCGGTTCAAGCAGGTGAACGACACCTACGGCCACGCCATCGGCGACCAGGTGCTACGCACTGTCGCCGACCGGGTGCGCAAGTCGCTGCGCGTGATCGACGTCTTCGGACGGATGGGCGGCGAGGAGTTCGCCATCGTGCTGCCCGGCGCCCCGCACGACGTGGCGGTGAAGCTACTCGCCGAGCGCGTCCGGCACATCGTCGCGGACAAGCCGATCGTCACCGACGCGGGCGAGGTAGCCGTCACCGTCAGCGTCGGGGTCGCGAGCTCGCGGCCGGGGTGCGAGGACGTCCAGTCGCTCCTCAAGGCCGCCGACGGAGCGCTCTACGAGGCGAAGCGGACCGGCCGCAACCGGGTGGTGAGCGTGACGCCGCCGATCACGGCCGTTTCACGGGTCGGCAAGTTCACACGACAGTGCCGCCCGCCACCGCGTGCTGCGCTGGGCGGCGCGACTCCGGGAAAGAGCGTCCCTCGCCCTCGACGCATCGGGCCGCAGCGGAGGCGCCTCGGCGCCGGCGAGCACCTCGATGCAGGCACGCACGCTCCTCGCCAGGGCTTCGAGGTCGTATCCACCTTCCAGGGTGAGGACGATCCGATCCTTGCAATGTTTGTCCGCGACCTCCTTCACCGCGCCGCACAGCGCGGCGAAGCCGTCGCTCGTGACGTCCATGTTGGCCAGCGGATCGTCGCGGTGGGCGTCGAAGCCGGCCGAGACGAGCACCAACTCGGGCTTGTACTCGTCGGCGAGCGGCAGGAGGAGATCGGCGAATGCGGCCGCGTAGTCGGCGTCGCCGCAGCCCGGAGGCAGCGGGACGTTCACGGTGAAACCCGCGCCCGCCGCGGTTCCGGTCTCGCTCTCGTGTCCCGTCCCCGGGTAGAGCGGCCACTGGTGGGTGCTCATGAAGAGCAGGTCCGGGCGAGCATAGAAGCTGTGCTGCGTCCCGTTGCCGTGATGGACGTCCCAGTCGACGCAGAGGACGCGGGAGAGACCGCGAGCGTGCGCTTCGGCCGCGGCCACCGCGACGTTGTTGAAAAGGCAGAAACCCATGGCGCGCGTCGCCTCCGCGTGGTGGCCGGGAGGGCGCACGAGCGCGAAGGCTCCCTGCGCGGTGCCGTCGAGGACGCGGCGGACGGCTTCACAGGCGGCGCCCGCGGCCAGGACCGCGGCGTCGATCGACCCGGCGCTGATCGCCGTATCCGGATCGAGCCGCAGCTTGCGGCCGCGCAGGGAAAGGATCTCGCGGACGTAGTCCGGTTCGTGGATGCGCGAGAGCTGTTCCCGGGTCGCGGCGGGCGGCGCCGCTACCTCGGTTCCCGGCACCGGGCGGGCGCTCAGGTCTTCCCAGATGGCGCGGAGGCGCTCCGGCGATTCGGGGTGCCCGTGGCCGGGGTCGTGCCGCAGTCCGGCGTCGTCGTAGAGAAGCAAGGTTGCCATCGCGGCCAGTCTAGTACCCTCCCGGGTTGCTACAGCAAGGGGAGCTGCCGTCCGGGGCGATCGGGGCGGCGGAAGGTGCTCGGCGGGGAGTCCGCGCCGACAAAGCTCGTGGCGATGCCCACCCGTCGCGCGGTCGATTCGAAGAGCTCCCGGACCACCTCGGCATAGGTGCCCGCGCCCCGGCCGCGAACTCCGAAGCGGGAGTCGTAGAGCTTTCCCCCGCGCGCCTCGCGGACCCGCGCGAGCACCCGATCGGCGCGAAGGGGCAGCTTCTCGCGCAGCCGCTCCTCGAATACGGCGGCCACGTTTCCGGGCAGGCGGAGGAAGACGAATCCGGCCCAGCCCGCCCCGGCGCTCGCGGCCGCTTCGAGGATGCCCGGAATGTCGGCGTCGCCCAGACCGGGGATCATCGGCGCGATGTTGACGCCGGTGTCGATCCCCGCCGCCGCGAGCCGCGCGACCGTCTCCATCCTCCGCTGCGGCGTCGGCACCTGCGGCTCGAGCGCGCGGGCGTGGTCGCGGTCCCAGAGCGGGATGCTCACCGTCACCGAGACCTTTGCGACTTTCGAAAGCTCCACCAGCAGATCGATGTCGCGCTCGACGAGCGGCGCCTTGGTGATGATGGCGACCGGATTCCGATACTCGCAGCAGACTTCCAGGCACCCTCGCGTGAGCCGGTAGGAGGCCTCGAGCGGTTGGTAGCAATCGGTAACGCCGCTGAATGCGATGAGCTCGCCCTTCCAGGAGGGCCGCTCGAACGCCTCGCGAAGGAGCCGCGGCGCCTCGGGCTTCACCGTGATCTTGCGCTCGAAGTCCGTCCCGGCGCCGAGGCCTAGATACTCATGCGTGGGGCGAGCGTAGCAATTGTGGCTGACGACGCCGTTCGCGATGAAGTCCCCGGTGCCAGTAGTGATGTCGAACATCGGAAGTGCGACTCCCAGCGGCTCGATTGCGACCACTCGCAACGGCGCGTTGCATTTCAGAGCCTTCCCTGCGATCTCCCGCTTTCGTGAGATGGCAGGGTAGACGCGGTGTAGGAATCTGAGCTGCTCGCGCAAACCACCACGAATGCGAACGTTGCTGGCGACGCTATTTCTGCCGGGTGGCTCGAGAACCGGATCGAATCCGAGGCGGAGGAGCGACGCCATCGTCTCGTCCAGGATGCGAGGATCGGTATTCGAGATTCGCAATATGCCGCAACTGAACGATCCTTCGGCATCGAAGATGCCCGAGAGAAACCCTTTCGCCCAATCCAGCGATGGATCCAAGGGCCATTCGCAAAGGCGTTGCACCTTCTCGACGTTTGCCCGCGCATGTGTGCGAATCCCGCGCATTTCTTTACGCGCAGGCGCGGCTTCCGCAAATACGAATTCGTGCGTCGCGACGTCGATTTCCCGGAGGTACGTCCTCGCTCGAAGCAACGGCTCGAAGTCGATCAGCGCGAGACGGAAGTGCCACTGGTCCCCATGAGTACGACCGACGCGAGAATACCGATGGACGGCGAGATGCCCATCGCCACGGATGACCCCGCACAGGTATCCTCTCTTGTAGTCGACGGTCTCCTCCGGGAGCGCCGTGAGCTTGCCGACGCCCAGAAGGGCATTGTTCGTAGTCAAGCAGGCTCGCATGCGCCCTTCGCGAGCGACGTATTTCCAGCCCTTCTCGGTGAAAAAACGGTGATCTGCGCTGGCTATCAGCTCCGTTCCGTCCTCGAGAAGCACGCGATATGCTGCCTTTGTCGTTTCCCAAATGGCTTTCACGTCGGTTCGCACGTACCGGCGGTACTTGCCGTCGAAGACGGTGCCGTAGACGAGGTCGCCCGAGCGAATTTCGCGAAGCGGACGGGGCAGTCCATCTCCTGTGAGAATCGGCGTGTCGCCTGACAGGCAATATGCGCAGCCATGCAGACACCCCCGGTAGGGGTTCACGCTCCAGGTGAACCCGACGTCGGGGCTGTCGTTCTTCGAGAGGATCTCGCGGGTGTGGTCCTCGTAGACCTCGAGGCGGGCGGGCGGGATCTCGTCGAGGTACTCGACCGAGGTCGAGAGCCACGGGTTCGGAGGATTCGAAACCGGCTGCAGCGGCACGCGGCGACCGGACCACGGAACACGCGTTCAGTCAAGAGCGCACGCACCCGCACCATGCCGCCAGTCAGGACGGGCACACGCACGAGTCCCGCCGGCCCGCACGGGCGCCACCACGCCTCTCAGTGATCCCGTCGATGCTCCGGGTCGTGACCCTCGCGCCCTTCGAGCCGGTCCCAGGCGTCGCGGGTAGCGAGCTTCGCCTTCGCCCAGTCGAGCGCGGAGTGGCCGCGGCGCTCCGCCCAGCTCTTCTCCAGATCGGGCTCGAGCTCGTCCCACTCGCGGTTCCCGTACATCATCCGCGCTTCCCATCCGTGCCGGTACGCAGGACGCCAGTGCTCGTCGTACGAGAGAGTGCTCTCCGCGTACGAACGCTCCGGATGCGCCTTGCGCCAGTAAGCATCCTCGACGGTCGGGTTGATCTTGTGCTCGAGCGCGTGGGCAGAGAGCCCGCCCGCCGCGGATCCCACCGCGGCCCCGACGACGCCGCCGATCGGCCCGCCGATGGCCGTCCCGATCGCCGCGCCTGCCATGCCCGCGGCAGCGGCGCCCATGGCGGTCGCTCCCGCCACTTCGGGATGTCCCTGCTGCTCATCGGAAGACTGGGCAGGGCCGGGGGTCGGAACCTTCTTCTCGTCGTTCTTGATGGCCATGCGCACAAGGTTGGCAGCCCCACGCGCCGCGCCAATCGCCACGCGTGCCCCCGGCCCCTTGTCCAGCGGGCAATCGATGAAAAGCGTTCGCGGGATCGAGTGGGGGAGGGGACATGGGCCGCTGCGTTCGCTTGATTGCCTGCATGCTTGCAGTAGTCGCTTGCAGAGGAGGGGTCGCCGGCGGCGAAGCGGAAGTTGGCCCGCCTGGCCCGCTCGGACCGCCGGCTCCCGACCCGGGTGCCGACGGTGGGACGGTCAATCCGGCGCCGGTACCAGCGCCGCCAGATCCCGGCACTCCCGTCGCCACGCCGCCACCACCCGACCCGCACAAGGTGGGCGGTCTCGGCGCGGGGCCGTGGCCACTTGCGAACCTCACCGTTTACGGATCTGCCCAGGGCCTCCTCGAGCGACCGATCTCCGCTTCCACGGACGAGGCCGAAAACCTCTGGGTCGTGACCACGAGGGCGCTCTACTTGATGCGCCCCGGCGATCGGACCTTCCGCCGCTACACGGCGGCCGACGGGCTCCACGTGGGTCCCGGCTGGACCGAACCGCCGGACTTCACGTTCGTAGCGGGCGGCAAGGGCGTCGCGGCCCCACGGCCGGAGATCCCCGGCAAGCGGGGCCCGATCCCGGCGACCATCGGACAAGCCTTCATCGGCTACTACGCGCATGACACGCACGAGCCGCAAAATCCCGGCGCGCACACCAACGTCGACCCGATCGCGAAACTGGGCAAGATGGACGAGGTCCTCCTCAAGGAGGACATGACGCTCATCGTCCATCGCTACGATTTCCACAACTCGAACGACTGGCACTTCTACGAGACGCGCGAGATCATGAACGCTGTCTACGATCACTTCCATCATCCCGGCGAGCTCTACGTCTCGTCGAATCACGGCGTGACTCGCGTGCAGCCCGAGAACTTCCGCGACCCCTTCACTTCCGCGGAGAAAGCCTTCGTGCCGGGTGTCGAGAAGGAATATTACGCGGACCACGTCCACCCCTGGGTGTGCGACGGCGCCCCCTGCAGCACCGGCGCGCGAAGCATGTTCGGCGACTTCTTCGGACTGCTCCTCGCCGACGACGGCCGCATCTGGATGGGCGGGCTGACGACAGGCGCGGCCATCCACTGGACGCCCGATCTGCAGCTCTGGCGCAACAGCTGGAAGCCCGACAATCCGTTCGATCCGGCCTTCGGCGACGGATCGGGGCCGCCTATCTTCGAAACGCGCCGCGAAGGCGACCTGGTCAACATCCGCGCCGTCGCCGAGACGATGGACGGGAAGATCTGGTTCGCGTCAGGCGGCAACGCCGGCTGGCGCGTCCCCTGGCTCGGGCTGGCGAGCTGGGAAGGGGGGACCCGGTTCCAGTATTACGACCCGCACAGGCTGGGCGCGCTGGAGGGCAACATCCTCGAACTGGTCGGCTGGGAAGATCGGCTCGTGTTCGGGTTCCCCAATACCGGCCTCCTCATCTGGAAGCCCGGCGAACCGAAGGGACAGCGCTTCGGCATCCCGCAGGGGTTGCCAGGAGAGCAGATTGGTCGACTCTACCTCGATCGGATGACCGATCCTCCCGCGCTCTACGTACCAACCGAAGGCGGACTCGCGGTCTTGCGCTCGTTGCCGTAAATGGAGGAGCAGGCTTCGCCTGCGACGGGCGGAGCGCATAGCGCGGAGCATTGGAGGAACCACGTGGACGCCGGAAACCGTGCGCTCTTCGAGCTGGGCCGCGAGCTTTCGCGGCTCGGCTACCGGTTCACGACGCCCACGCCCGAGACGCACCGGCGGGTCGTCTCCCGCAAGAAAGAGCTTTCGCGCGACCTGCGCGACGTGTTCGGCTGGAGCCTCCCGTTCGAGGAATCGCTCCTTCCTCGGCGCATCGCCGCGCTGCTGGCCGAATCGGGCGCCCTCGTTCGCGACGCCCGATGGCTGCGCAGCGCCGTGCGATTTTCCTCGCTGGGCGAGCACCTCTTCGTGCACTCGGCGTATCCCACCCGAGACGCCGACGCGGTCTTCTTCGGACCGGACACGTACCGGTACTGCGCGCTGCTCGAGGCGCGGGTGCAGGGCGCCCGGCGCTGCGTCGACGTCGGCGCGGGCTGCGGCGCGGGCGGCATCATGCTCGCGCCCCGCTGCGAGAGCGTCGTGCTCTGCGACGTGAACCCGCGCGCGCTCCGTTTCGCGCAGGTGAACGCGGCGCTCGCGGGCGTCGAGCGCACGACGGCGATCGTCCGGTCTGATGTGCTCGCCGGCGTGTCCGGGGATTTCGATCTGGTGGTGGCGAATCCCCCGTACCTCGCGGACGAGCTGCACCGCACGTATCGCGACGGCGGAGGCGCCCTGGGTGCGGAGCTCTCCGTACGAATCGCCACCGAGGCGCTGGAGCGGCTGCCGCGTGGCGGCGGGCTCGTCCTCTACACGGCTACCGCGATCGTCGATGGCGAGGACCTGCTCCTCCACGCGATGCTCCCGCGGCTGCGCGGAACGCGGTTCGATTATCGCGAGCTCGATCCGGACGTCTTCGGCGAGGAGCTGGATCGCGTCGCGTACCGGAACGTCGAGCGGATCGCCGTGGTGGCGCTCGACGCGCTGAAGGAGTGATCGATGGAAGCGATCGCGCTGGCGGCGCCTGTCGACCCGCGCGCCCTGCATCTGTTGCTCGCCCGATTCAACCAGCGCAGGCTGAGGCCCTCGTTGCCGTGCGCGTCCTGGCGCGAGGAGCTGCGCGAAGAGGCGATGCTTCGCGAGCTGGAGGGCGACTTCGTCGAGTCCGAGCGATCCGGGGTCGCCGAACGGGCGCGGACGGCGCCTCCGGATCCCGACGCATTCGTGCGCTGGTTCGAGGAGCTGCGCGAGACCGGCCCGGGCCAGGGTGACCCGCTCTTTCCCTGGCTGAAGGCGAGCGCGTCACTCGCCGACATGCGCTGGTTCCTCGATCAGGAGGTGGCGGGAGAGGCGGGCTTCGACGATCTGGTGGCGCTCGCGCAGGTGAAGATGCCCGTCCGCGCGAAGCTGGAGTTGGCACGAAACTACTGGGACGAGATGGGCCGGGGCAGCGAGCGGGCCATGCACGGCCCGCTCCTCGGGAACCTCGCCCGCGTGCTGGACGTCGACGGCGATCCGGCCCGGGTGGTATGGGAAGCGAACGCGCTCGCGAACCTCCTCGTCGCGCTCGCCGCGAATCGCAGGTACGCGTACCACGCGATCGGCGCGCTCGGCGCCATCGAAATGACGGCGCCGGGGCGGGTCGCGCAGGTCGACGAAGGTCTCGCCCGCCTCGGCATCCCGGCGGGAGCGCGGCGGTACTTCTCCCTGCACGCCGTGGTCGACCTGCGCCACAGCGCCTCGTGGAACGCGGAGGTGATAGAGCCGCTCGTCGCCGCGGAGCCGCGCGCGGCGCGCGCCATCGCCGAAGGCGCGCTCCTGCGCCTGCGGGCGGGCGCGCGCTGCTACGCGCGGTACCGCGAACGCTTCGGACTCTGACGGTTCAGTACAAGATCACCTGCATCTGGAACGTCACGTTGTTCGTGCCGCTCTGCGCCGTGTCGGGCGCGTCGTTGTTGATGATCCGCTCGTACTGGACGCCGAAATTCATGAAGTTCGACGGAGCGACGTAGTACTTCAGACCGCCCGCGATCCAGGTCAAGTTGTTGGCGGTTTTCGCCGCCGCGTTGAAGTCGTCGCTGATCTTCCTCATCTCGTACTTGCCGAAAATCGAGAACCTGCCGGCGTGGTTGTAGTACGCCGCTTCCGCCAGATAATTGGTCTGCTTGAGGATCAGCGGGTAGGTGCCCGCATTGGTGATCGTCGTCGCCGGTGCGAGAGGCGGCAGCGCGGGGCCGCGGAAGCCTCCGTCGTAGTAGCCGAATTGCAGCAGGCCGACGAGCTCGTCGCCACCTCGCGGACTGGCGCCGGTGAGCGGCAAGTTGAGGAAGATCGCTCCACTCGCGCCGTAATAGGCGTTCTTCTCGGCTCCGGTGAAGGCGGTATTGAGCGGAAACGCAGCGGGCCCGTCCTTGCGCAGGATCTGGTAATCGAAGTTACCCATCACTCCCAGCACTCTCTTGGTGCCGAAGTAATGGCCTCCGTTCACGTACCCGGTTTCCGTGTCCCAGAAATTGGCGGACAGCATGGTGACGACGCGGGGGCCGTTGTGGCTGCCGGACTGCGTGGCCGTGGCGCCCTGCCGCGTGCCTTGGTAGACGCCGACTCGATACTCGACGTGATTTCCGGCGAAGAAACCGTTCGCCTGGAACCCGGTGTCGCGCAGCACGAAGGTGTTTCCCTGGGCTGCGGGCGTCGCCGCCACGTTGGACGTATCGATGCTCAGGTAGGTGGTCGTCGGTTGCAAACCGTTGCGGGTCAACGGCAGCAGGATGCTGCCGCCGCTCAACCAGAACCAGTCGGCGAACCTGACCTGGCCGTACGCGTCGAGAATCTGGGGGACGCCGAGGGTCTTCGTGCTGATGTTGGGAGGCGTGGCGACCTGGGTAGCGTCGAACCGGCCGAAGTTCGCCGCCTCGAACAGGATGTTGAAGTACACGTCCTTCACGACGGAACCGGTCGCGAAGAAGCGGCAGCGGCGGCAGTAGTAGTCCATGGCGTACGTGCCTTGCGGGTCGCTGGCCGTGGCGTTGCGGTCCTGCGCGATCCTGAACCACCCCTGGACCTGGGCGCCGAAGCGGAACCAGGTGTTCTCGGCGAACTTGAGCTCGCGCGAGGGACCGATCACCGCAAAGGCGGGAAGGGGGGAGATGGGCGACTTCGCCGGAGCCGTCTCCGGAGACTGCGGCTTTCCCGTCTGCTGTCCCGTCTGTGGCTCCGTCTTGTCCTGCGCGGAAGCCGCTCCGGCGAGACCGCAGAGGAAGACCGCGGCCGCAACGAGGTTGATGAGCCTTCTCTTTCGCTTCAGGACAGTTCGCATGAACTCCTCCTGAGACTGGTCGATCCGGCGGAAGTTCCCCCTCCCGCCCATGCGGCGGATGTCATGTACCCAACGCGGCGATATTTTTGCAACTAACCCGCTCCCCGGGAGCGCTCCTGGGGAGCGGGAGCGCCTAGAGGAAGCCCCACCGCTCGAGGCTGTCTCGTTCGCCGTCCAGGAACCGCTCGCCGATGTCGTTGCGGTACCGCAGTCCCGGGATCACGACGAGTCGCGCCAGATCGCGCGCGGCGCGCTGCGCCTCCTCGACGGTCGGGCCGCGCCCCGTCGCCACGGTCACGTATCCGGCGGGACCCGCCGTGACGAGCCGTCCACCGCGAAGCGCCACCTCGCCGTGGTGCAGGTGCTCCTCCTCCGCGGCGGTCAGCGGACGGCGGGTCAGGATGGGCGCACCCTTCGC
>JBJMQD010000214.1:0-3045 GCA_045802855.1 Myxococcales bacterium
CGGGCGCGAGAGCCGCCGCCGCGACGGGCGCTGCGCTCCTCGCGGGCGATGAGCCGGACCGAGGCGAGCTTGAGCGGCCTCTTGTCCTGCCGGTAACGGTCGAAGACGTAGGCCCCGAGCGTCGCGCCCTCGGCGAGGGCCTGCACTTCCGCGGCGGGTTCCGGATTGGTGTGCGGCCAGACGATGGCGAGGGAGCGCGCCCCGGTCGAACGCGCCGCCTTCACCGCCCGGGAAGCGGCCGAACGCAGCGCGTCGAGCAGGCGATCTGCATCTTCCGGCCTGCCGAGCCCGAGGGCGAGCAGGCGGGCAGGGCCGATCTTCCCGTGCGTATGGAGGGAGAGCGACTGGCCCTCCTTGGCGGAGAACTCCTCCTCGGCGGCGCACTTCTTCAGCAGCCCGGAAAGGGCGCGATCGAGATCGCCGAAGTGGGCGTCGGAGACCTTCTCTTCGCCGATCGATCCTTGCGGGACCAGCACCGCCAGCAAATCGCAGTCGTGGGAAGCGGGTTTCGCGAAGACGACCTTCGTGTCGAGGGCCAAAGGCGCACCTCCGAGCGAGCGGTGGGCCTTCTACCAGAATCGTTGCTTTGTTGGCCGCAGGCGGCTACGGTCCCGCGCCCGACGTGGACGACAAGCTGCAGGAAATCGAGCACAAGTTCGAGCGCCTGACCGCCGACCTCGGCGATCCCACCGTCCTCGCCGACCCGGTCCGGTTCAAGGCGACGGCCAAGGAGCGGTCCCAGCTCGAGCCGCTCGTCGAAGCGTTCCGCGAGTTCAAACGCGTGCGTGCAGATCTGCGAGAGCACGAGGCCCTCCTCGACGACGCCGACCCCGACATGCGCGAGATGGCGAAGGACGAGCTTCCCCGGCTCCGGACGCAAGTCGCCGAGATGGAGGGCAAGCTCAAGATCCTGCTCCTTCCCAAGGACCCGAACGACGAGCGCGACGTCATCCTGGAGGTCCGCGCCGGGGCCGGCGGTGACGAGGCGGGCCTCTTCGCGTCGGAAGTGCTGCGCATGTATCTGCGGTATGCGGAGCGCCGGAATTGGCGATCGACGCTGATGGACGTCTCGACCAATGCGGCGGGCGGCATCAAGGACGCGAGCGTCACCATCTCGGGCGAGGGCGTCTACTCGAGCCTCAAGTACGAGTCGGGCGTCCACCGGGTCCAGCGGGTCCCCGCGACCGAGGCGCAGGGGCGCATCCACACCAGCACCGTGACGGTCTCGGTCATGCCGGAAGCGGAAGAAGTGGACGTGCAGATCAATCCGGCGGACATACAGATGGACGTGATGCGATCGACCGGCGCCGGAGGTCAGAGCGTCAACACCACCGACTCGGCCGTCCGTCTCACGCACAAGCCGACGGGCGTGGTGGTGAAGTGCCAGCAGGAGAAGTCGCAGCTGAAGAACCGGGCGATGGCGCTGAAGATGCTCCGCACCAAGCTTTACGAGATGGAGCTGGAGAAGCAGCAGTCCGCGCGGGACGCTGCTCGCAAGAGCCAGGTGGGGACGGGCGACCGGAGCGAGAAGATCCGGACGTACAACTTTCCCCAGGACCGGCTCACCGACCACCGCATCGCGCTCACCAGGCACAACCTCGCCGCCGTGATGGACGGGGACATCGAGGATGTGATCGTGGCTTGCCGGACCTACTTCCAGGCGGAAGCACTGCAGAAGCGCACCCAAGGAGCGGAGCAAGCAGGGGCAGGGCAATGAGCCAGAGCGACACGGCCACCGACGCGCCTGAACGTTTGGGGCGGAACGCCCCCTCCCACCCACCCTCGATCCTGGAATTGATCGAGGCCACGACCGAGCGGATGCGCGCTCCCGAGCTCCTCAGCGAGGATCCGCGCCAGGAGGCGCGGGAGCTGGTCGCGTTCGCGCTCGGGGTCGTCCCCGCGCAGCTCGATCCCCGCAAGCACCAGCGCATCGGAGCGCGCGAGCATGCCGACTTCCTCAGGGTCCTCGATCGCAGGCTCGCGCTCGAGCCGACGGGTTACATCGTCGGAGCGGTGGAGATCCTCGGGCTTCGCTTCCAGGTCGATCGGCGCGGGTTCATCCCCCGCCTCGACCTGCCCGTCCTGATCGGGGCCGGGCTCGAGGGCGTTCCCGAGGATGCGCGCGGGTTCGCGCTCGACCTCGCTTGCGGGATCGGCGCGGCCGGGATCTGCGTCGCGCACGCGCGGCCGGGTCTGCACGTCGACCTGGCCGACGTCTCGGCGGAGGCGATCGAGCTTGCTCGCGAGAACGCCGCGCGGCTCGTTCCGGGGCGCGCTTCCTGTTTCGCTGGCGATCTCTTCGCGCCGCTTCCCCGGGAACGGCTCGGCAGCTACAGGGTCGTCACCGCGAACCCTCCCTGGGTGCCGGACGGAACCGAGCTTCCCGAAGAGGTGATCAACCACGAGCCGGCCGTCTCCTTCTTCGGCGGGCCGGACGGGCTCGACGTCGTCCGGCGGCTCGTCGCGGAGCTTCCTGCCTGGCTCGCCCCGGACGGCGTCTACGCGCAGGAATGTGATCCGTCGCAGGTGGGCAAGGTGATCGCCCTCCTCGAGGCGCAGGGACTCGGCGAGTGCCGGGCACACCGCGACTTGGAAGGGGTCGAGCGCGTCGTCTCGGCGAGGCGTCGCGGCTGAACGATGGCTGTCGTGCAGACCTCATGGACCGTCCGATCGCTCCTCGCCTGGGGCAAGGACTGGCTCGCGCGCAAGGGAGTCGACAACCCGCGTCTCGACGCGGAGCTTCTCCTCGCCCACGCGCTCGGTTGCGATCGCATCCGGCTCTACAGCGAATTCGACAAGCCGCTCGCGGCCGACGAGCTTTCCCGGGCGCGACCGCTGTTCGAGCGGCGGGGACAGCGGGAGCCGGTCGCGTACATCCTCGGGGTGAAGGAGTTCTACGGGCGGCCATTCAAGGTCGGCCCGGGCGTCTTCATCCCCCGGCCGGAGACGGAGCTTCTGGTCCAGATTGCCCTCGAGGGATTGCCGCCCGGGCCCGTCCACGTGCTCGATCTGTGCGGGGGCTCCGGCGCGGTCGGAGTCAGCCTC
>JBJMQD010000377.1:0-28096 GCA_045802855.1 Myxococcales bacterium
GCGCCCCGTCGCCACGGTCACGTATCCGGCGGGACCCGCCGTGACGAGCCGTCCACCGCGAAGCGCCACCTCGCCGTGGTGCAGGTGCTCCTCCTCCGCGGCGGTCAGCGGACGGCGGGTCAGGATGGGCGCACCCTTCGCCAGCGAGACCGCCGAGGCGGCGTGGGGGAAGGGCGGCACGGTGAGCACGATCCCGACCGCGAAGCCGGGATGGGTCTGGAACGTCCCTCCCGCGCGCGAGAGCAGACGCTCGAAGATCGCATCCCACCCGTCGACGTGCAGCGCCTCCAGGATCGCGGCGCCGGGGTAGCCGAAGCGGCAGGTGAGCTCCAAAGGGAAGACCCCGTCCTCGTTGATGATGGTGTTGAGATTCACGTAGCCGACGTATTTCCCGTCGCGCAGCGTTCCCGCGAGCCGCCCGAGCGTCGCCGCGAAGAAGCGCTCCGACCCGCGATAGGTGACGAGCGTGCCCATCTCGCCCGTCAGCTCTCCGAGGTCGCCCGGAAAGAAGCGCTTGTGCTCGAAATCGAGGCAGGCGGGCGAGAGGAACCGCTCGCCGTCGAAGTACGCGCCGGTCCCCATCTCGACGCCGCGCAAGTGATCCATGAGCACGACCCGCGGCGGCTCGTCGAACTTCCAGGAGTCGCGCTGCGCCTCGACGAAGGCGGCAACGTCGCGACCGTCGTCGAGCTCCCCGATGTAGGTCCGCGAGGAGGAGAACCCGCCGCCGCTCAGCTTGAAGACCGTCCTGCGCGGGCGCGCCGCGAGGTCGCGGAGCGCCTCGTCGAAGCTTCCGAAATCCCGCGTCGGCGCGGTCCGTAGCCCCGCCGCGCGCAGCGCCTCCTGGCCGAAGGCGCGGTCGTTCTCCAGGCGGTCGCCGAGGGCGCTGCCGCCGATGACGCGAAAGCCGTCCTTGCGCAGGTCGTCCTGCAACTCGCCGTGGGCGGTCTGCTCGAAGACGACGACGCCGTCCCTTCCCACCCAGGACAGCTCGCGCTGGAAGTCCGGCACCCGCTCGAGCAGGCCTTCGTAGATCCCGTGGCAGGCGGGGTCCGCGACGTGGACCTTCACTTCGTGGCCAGCCGCGCGGAGCCGCAGATAGAGGTGGCCGAGATCGAGGGACTCGCCGATGCCGAGATAGCGCACGCGGAGGGTTCTGCCTCGCGACACCCGCGGCGCGCAACATCGCGGTCTGCTCGGGCCTGTCGGCCTCCGCCGGGGCAGAGCCCGCCGCCTCCGCTCCGGGCACAGGCCGCCGCCGCCGTATAAGGTGCCGGCCCATGAACACGAGCGCGCCGCCCCGCAGCGCGGTGCTGTCGGTGGTCTTCGCGGCGCTGCTCTGGTCGAGCGGAGGGCTGTTCATCAAGATCGCGCCCTTCGGCCCGCTCGCGGTCGCCTGCGGCCGTGCCCTCGTGACGACGATCTTCTACCTGATCGTGCTGCGCCCGAACCTGCGCGGCGCGCGGCTCGTAACCGGTCTCGTCTACGCCGCCATGATCGTGACCTTCGTCTCGGCGACGAAGCTCACCACCGCGGCGAACGCCATCTTCCTGCAGTACACCGGCCCCGCGTACGTGCTCGCCCTCTCGCCGTTTCTCTTGCGCGAGCCTTTCGAGCGTCTCGACGCGTTCTGCGTCGCGGTCTCGCTCGCCGGGATGGCCCTCTTCTTCGTCGGCAAGGTCGAGCCGGGGCAGTTCTGGGGCAACGTGCTCGGCGCCCTCTCCGGAATCGCCTACGCGCTCACCATCATCCTCTTGCGCCGCGACGCCAAGGGCGGCGCGACAGGAGGAGCCGCCGTCGCCAATCGCGCAGGCCAGCGGGCCGTAGCGCACGGCGACGCGATGCCGTCGACCGTGCTCGGGAACTTGATTGCGGCACTGATCACGCTGCCCTTCGTGACCGGCGACTTCGCCCGGATCACCGCGCAAGGGGCGCTCGTCCTCGTCTACCTCGGCGTCGTGCAGATGGGCATCGCCTACCTGCTCCTCGCTCGGGGACTGCGATCCGTTCCCGCCGCGGAGGCGAGCCTCATCTCGATGCTGGAGCCGACCCTCAACCCGGTCTGGGTCTATCTGGGCACGGGGGAGCGGCCCGGACCCTGGGCCGTCCTGGGGGGCGCCGTCGTCCTCGCCGCGGTTTTGCTGCGCGCGCTGGCGAAGCCCGCGCCGGCGCCGGCGCCCGCTACTGCCGCTCGTCCACGATGAGCACGTAGAGGACAGAAGCCTTCGCGTCGTAGTACCAGTCGAGCGGCGCGGGCGCTCCGGCTTTCGCCTCGACGCCGCCGAAATCAGCCGATTCGAGAGCTCCCTGGGGCAGCTTGGGCGAGACGCCGACCCCGAAGTACAGCCGCCGCCCCTTCTCCTCGATGTACCAGGCCTTGTGCGTCACCCACTCCGGTCTCTGGGGCTGCTTCGCGCGCTGGAGCTTGTCCTGCAGGATGGCGCCGGGGTCCTTGCCTTCCCACGCCTTGCGCAACTCGGCGATCCTCTCGTCGACGGAGGCGACACCGCTCGGCTCCCATGCCAACGCGGGAGCCGACAGGATGGCGAGCAGGATCGCGACCCTCAACGCAGCGCCGCCTGCAGGAGCTGCGGGGTCTGGTTCGCGAGGTGCGCGTAGGAGAGCCCCATCGACTGCAGCACCGTCGCGTGGAGATCGGCGGGGCGTAGCGCCACTCCGGAGTCGTCCGGCAGCCCCGTCGACAGATCGACGAGCCTCGCCACCATCGCCGCGTCGCTCGTCGCGCCGAGGACGACGTTGCCCTTGATCCCGGGACCTGCCAGGAGGCAGCTCGAGGCGAGGTGATGATCCCGCCCGTTTCTCGGATTGACGAGCGGGGTGCGGGAGAACTCGCTGAAGACGAGCAGCGTCGTCCGCTCCCAGATGCTTCCGCCGAGCGGATCGGGGGCGGCCTTGAGATATGTGATGAGGTTCGCGAGCGCCGTGAACCCGGCCCGCAGATTGGGCGCGTGGGTGCGGGTCCAGCCGTCGCCGTGGTCGTCGATCCCGATGGCGAGCTGGATCGAGACCGCCTGCGAGATGCCGCGGCAGAGCGCCTGCGCGGCGAGCGCCGCCTGGCCCTTCGCGGAGGCGAGGTCGTCGGGCGTGACGATGCCGAACGTGGCGAACAGGTCCGCGATCTCGCGCGACTGCTGCGCGGGATCGAGAGTGAAGGCGAAGTGGGACGAGGCACCCGAGACCACCAGCTCCCGCGCCTTCTCGCGGCTTGCGCGAAAGAGCGTGGCGAGCTCGCTGCCAGAGGCCGCATGGCCGCCGCAGGAAAGCTCCTGCGCCTCGAAGGCGCGGAGCGCCTGATCGGTGCCGGGCGACAGCGCCGCCCCGGCGGGCGAAAGGATGCTGGTCACGTCGCCGGCGCCCTGGACGGCGAGCCCCGAGGCGAACGCCGGGAACGTCTCGTTGTACGTCTCCACCCCGACGCTCAGGTTGGGCAGCCGGGCCACGTCGCCCGCCTGCGCCGCGACGGCGGTGGGGAGCGCGCTTCCTGACGCCGAGAGGCCCCGGGGAAATTTCCCGGTCAGGAAATACCGGCGGCCCACCTCGTGCGTGAGCGTTCCCATGTTCACGCCGCGGACGACGCAGAGATCCTGGGCGTGCGCGAAGAGCGCCGCCGGGATGGCGGGGCCGAACGTCAAAGGCGACGAGACGGTGAGCTGCGGCCGCTGCACCCCGGTCGGATTCGCCGCGAGGAGCTCTTTGGTAACGCCATCGGTAACCAGATCGTACGCGGGATAGATGCCGGTTCCGTCCGGCGCATATGCGCTCTGCTGCTGGAACCGCGGCAGCGTGGTGTCGCGGGGATCGAGGGCGAGGAGCTGATCCCAGCCGCCG
Organism: Myxococcales bacterium; assembly: GCA_045802855.1. Taxonomy (GTDB): domain Bacteria; phylum Myxococcota; class Myxococcia; order Myxococcales; family 40CM-4-68-19; genus VBKO01. The sequence continues at coordinate 3,850 of JBJMQD010000377.1, forward strand.
TTGAAATAGCAGAGAAGCAGGTACCCCGAAGGGCGGGTCGCCGCCTCGGCCCTCGAGGGCCACAGGACGGTTCGCAGCACGACGCTGCCGGCGGCGATCGTGCCGGTCTCCAGCAGACGGCGGCGGGTCCAGAGGATGCGGTCGCTCATGATTCGCTCCTCTAGTACAGGCTGAATTCCGGGGCGGTGACGAGGGCGATGCAGACGGCGCGCCACCCCTCGAGGGTCGAGCCGCCGTTCGCCGCGACGGAGTTTGCGAAAAGCTGACGTAGCCCCGCGATGGGACCATCGTCCCTGCTTCCGACGTGGATGCCGTGGAACCGCAGCCGCAGGTAGCGCAGGTTGCGATCGATGGCGGCCCCGGCGGTGTCGGAGAGGTTCGCATGGCGAAGAAGCGCGCGCCTGCGCGGATCGGGGCGCGCCGCGTCGGCCGCGAGCGCCTTGCCGCAGCCGTCCCTCGCCGCGTCGTCGAGGAACTTCAGATAGAGGGGCGACGGATCGAGGTTCGCCTCGACCACGTCGAAGTAGTCCGGCTCGCCGAGCGCGCGGGAGAAGGCGTCGAATCCGACCTGGTCTCCCACCGTCCAGGTAATGGGCTCACCGTCGAGGTCGCTTCCGAACACGACGGGGAAGCTCCGCCGCAGCATTTCGATAGATACGCGGCGCGTAGCCCGCGACGACGGAGCGGGATTGCCGTCCGCGGGGGGCGACTTCTGGCAGCCGAGCGCGGCGGCGCAAAGGAGCGCGCAGAGAATGCGGCGCATCAGCGTGCCTTCCGGTACGCGGGGTCGGTGACGATGCGCAGCGCGAGCCGCTGCAGGCTGTACCCCTCGCCCGCGAACTCCGCGGCGATGCTGTCGAGCGCGGGCGTGATCCCCGCGTCGTCGCCGTACATCGCAGCGTTGTTGAACAGCATCCACAGCTTCTGCGTCGCGCATCGGGCGAACTCGCCGGAATCGACGGCCTTGCGGGCGACGAGGCGCGGCCCGCCTTCCAGGTTCTGCACGAGCTCCGGGTGCACGTCCGCGAATTGATACGGCAGGAAAGAGGCGGCTCCGTGGGCGTCGGACCGGGTCACGTAGAAGCGGGCGCAGAACGGATCGGTCGCTCCCAGGCAGGCGGGATTCGACTTGGGGAAGAGGACGGGGTCGGTCATCTGCGTCGTTCCCGCGATGGCGAAGAGACCCCAGTGCGCAGCGAGCGGCTCCAGCTCCGAATGGCAGTAACGGCAGTTGCACCGCTGCGTGATGTCTTCGGCGGTGTCCGAGCACTGGCCCGAAGAGCTCGTCTCCAGGTGCGCGGGAGGGACGAAATAGTTGCATAGGAAGTTGATCCGGAACCGGTTCGCGCGCCCTCGGGCGGTCTGGAAGCGCAGGAGATATCCGGGAAGCGTGAGCACTCCGGCGTGGAGCGGCGTGCGATGGACCTTCACGAACGTCGCGTCGGTGAAGTCGCGCTCGGGCAATTCCTCGCCCGGATCGGGCATGGCGAAGAGGCGCTGCAGCGAGTAGTGGGGGGAGAGGTTCTTCTTCCAGAACCCGAGCGGACCGTTCTCCCAGGCGTCGGTCGAGAGGACCAGATCGGTATAGGGCCGGCCGCCGACGGACACGTCGTCGACGTGCCTGCCGAGCTGCTCGCGAAAGGAGGCGAGCACGGGCGGAATCACCGCCGGGCCGGGTCCATAGCAGTAGCGCAGTCCGCGGCCGCATCCGCACTCGGGCAGGGCATCCGCCTCGCGCGAAGAGCACGAGACGGTTCGCCCGTTCGGATGGAGTGCCTGCGCGGTCTCCTGCAAGTCGTACGCGCATGCCTTGGCCTTCGTGGTCGGATCCCAGTAGGGCGAGATGGTGCGGTACCCCTCCTGCCGCACCGTCACGCCGTTCACGTCGACGGTACGGACGAAGGCGGGGTCGGGCCGGAGCTCGCCCGGGTGCGCGGGGTCGAAGTGCGTCTGCTCGAAGTCGCCGCAGGGCACGTCGCCGCCGCGGCGGATGGCCGCGCGAAACCCCGGCGTGTAGTAGATGGGCTCGCCCGCCGCCGTCGCGGCGGCGCCGAGATTCGCGCCCTGATCGTTGATGCGAAGGTTGCTCAGGTTGGGCCAGAGCATCGCCTCGTGGTACCGGCGCATGGCGAGGCGGAAGTCGTCGGTCGCAAGCCACGTCTGGATGAGCAGACGGGGCACGTCGCCCTCGGTATCGAGGGCCTCGTACTCCTCGACGGTGGGGACCCTTCCGCGCAGGTCGAGCGAGAGCCTGCGCAGGTACTGGTACTTGTCCAGAGCGTCGCCGGGTGCGCAGACGTCGGCAGCACCAGCGGCGAAAGCGAGCAAGAGCGGAAGGAGCACGGCTCTGCGCATTGGCGAGCCTCCCGTCTGCGCGGCACGTTACTGGGAAGAGAACGCCTTGACGAGGCCCGCGTCGTAAGATCGTCGCATGCGCAATGTCACGACCTTCGACGAGCCGGGCGCGAGAGTGCGCCTGGCCTCCATCTCCACCCGGCCTCCAGCGAAGATCACCAAGGGAAAGGCGAAGGAGCGCTTCGAGTCGCTGAACGACGAGCTCTTCGAGCTGCAGGATCTCCTCTGGGGGGCGAAGACGCACAGCCTTCTCGTCGTCCTCCAGGGCCGCGATGCCGCGGGCAAGGACGGCACCATCAAGCACGTCGCCGGCGCCCTGAACCCGCGGGGCGTGCACGTGACTTCGTTCGGGGTGCCGAGCGCCGAGGAACGGGCCCACGATTTCCTCTGGCGCGTCCACCGCGTTACGCCGCCGCTCGGCGAGGTCGCGATCTTCAACCGCTCGCATTACGAGGACGTGCTCGTCGTGCGCGTCCACGAGCTGGTGAAGAAGGCGCTCTGGAAGACACGGTACGACGCGATCAACGCGTTCGAGTCCACCCTGGCGGAGCACGGCTGCATCGTCCTCAAGTACTTCCTGCACATCTCCAAGGGGGATCAGGAGGAGCGGCTGCTCGAGCGCGAGGAGGATTCCACCAAGGCGTGGAAGCTCAACGTCGAGGACTGGAAGGAACGCGACCGATGGGAAGAATTCACCAAGGCGTACGAGGACGCGATTTCGCGCTGCTCCGCTCCGCACGCGCCCTGGATGATCGTCCCGGCGGACGCGAAGTGGTACCGGAACCTGGTGGTGGCGGAATCGATCGTGGCGGCGCTCCGCCCGTACAAGGCGGAATGGGAGAAGACCCTCGAGGTGGAGGGAAAGAAGCGCGGCGCCGAGCTTGCCGCCTGGCGCGAGCAACGGGCGGCCGGAGACAGCGGCGCCGAAGTCGAGCACCGCCCGACGCCCAGACCGCGCCCGACCGCGAGGCGCAAGCGCGTCACTCCCACGGCCCCTGATGGAGCGGCAAAGGCCGAGGCTAGCTGACCGTCACCTTGCGGACTCCCCGCGCCTCGAGGATCTTCGGCAGCCGCTTGCGCTGGTCGCCCTGCAGGACGATGGCGTCATCCTCGACGACGCCGCCGCACCCGAGCGCGCCCTTCAGCGCCGAGAGCCAGTTTGTAAGCTCGCGAGGCCTGATTCCGAGCTGCTCCACGACGGTGACTTCCTTCCCCCCGCGTCCCTTGCGCTCGAGGCGGACCACGGCGCGGGCGGGGCCCTTCGGGGAAGCCGAGACCTTTTCCGGGCCGCGGGGCAGATCCGGGAGCTTGTCCTTGAGAGCGCCGAACGGATTGTGAAAAGGCTTGTCGTCGTCATCGGGCGGCATGGCTGCCTCGGGTAACCATCCAGCGCGCGGCGAAGAAGGCGTCGGTGCCGTCGCGGTGCGGGAAGGTGCGGAAGAAAGCGCCTTGCGGCTCCCGGACGAGCTCCGGATGATCGCGCTCGAAAGCGAGGGCGACCTCCTCGTTCTCCTCCGATCGGATCGTGCAGGTAGCGTAGACGATGCGACCGCCGGGTCGAGCGAGAGGCAAGACGGCGTCGAGAATTTCGCGCTGGAGACGGGGCAGGTGGGCGATCGTATGCTCCGGCCTACGGCCTTCGCCCGTCGCGGGCAAAGCCCGCTCCTCCAGGTCGCCAATCCGGAAGCGCGCGTCGGGACCGCGGCGGAGGATGCCGAGCCCGGAGCAGGGCGCGTCGACGAGAACGACGTCGGCGCGCAGGTCCGGCGGTGGACGGTCCGCGATCTCGACCCGGGCTCCCGCTCGCCGGGCGCGCTCGCCGAGCCGCCGCAGCCGATCGCGGTCCGGGTCGCAGGCGACGAGGCGGCCTTCGTTGCGGAGATCGGCGGCGAGCGCGAGCGTCTTCCCGCCCGCGCCGGCGCAGGCATCGAGGACCACCTCGCCGGCTCTCGCCGCGCAGAGCGCCGCGACGAGTTGGCTCCCTTCGTCCTGCACTTCGAAGAGACCTTCGCGGAAGGATCCGAGCGCGAGCAGGTTCGGCCGCGCGGTGGTGACGAGGAGCCCGTGCGGGGCGCTCTGCGTCTCGACGGTCTCGACGCCCTCTTCCCGGAGCCGCCGGGCAACAGATGCGCGGCATGTGCGCAGGGCATTCGCGCGCAGGCAGATGGGACCGGGCACCGAGATCGCTTCCGCGAACGCCTCCGCTTCGGACCCGAGCTCGCGAAGGAGGATCGCTTCCAGCGAGTCGGGAAGGGACCAACGGTCGGCGAGGCGCTCCGGCTCCGGCCTCCGCGGCGGCCAAGGCGGGCCCAGATCGCACAGCGCGCCTGCGACCGCCTCCTCCATGCCGGCGAGGTCCCGGAGCAACGCGAACAGAAGCATGCGAGGTTCGGCGCTGCCCGCGTGCCACGCAAGACGGCGCCGCCACAACCCGACCCCGAAGATGGCTTCGACGGCAGCCGCTCGCTCGTTCGCTCCGTATGATCGTCGCGCCCGGAGGAAGCGATCGATCTCGCGCTCCGCCGGCTCTCCGTCGAGCACGCGGGCGAGCACCGGGATTACCTCCGCGCTCCGCAGCGCGGACCAGGCGACGTTGGCAAGCCTCGCGAAGGCGTCCACGCGGCGGAGCATCGGCGGCATCCGCCTTCGCCGCAACGGCGTGTACCAGGCGACACTCGCCCGCCCGGGGTTCTGCAAAGCGGCGCCTTTGTGCTCAGTTTGCGGGTCGTGGACGACCCTCGCGACCTCCTTGAGGCGGGCCGGTTCGAGGACCTGGCCCACGATGACCACCCTCTCTGGCGCGGCCTCGCGCTCCTCGAGCTGCGCAGGCATGGCGAAGCGGCCCGCACGTTCGAAGAAGCCCCCGGCGCGAACGAGAGCGGCACCCTGCTGGAACTGGCCGGAGCCGCGCGCTGGCTCGCCGGCGATCGGGACCTGGCGGCGGAGAAATGGATCGCCGCGCTCGACGCGCCGCACGACGGACCGGCGGGGTCGGTGAAGCCCCCGGCGCTGCTCTACTACGCGGGCCTCCGGCTTCCGGAAGACCGGTACGTGCTGCGCGGCACGCGGCTTCTCGGCAAGCTGTGGAAGCCGAAGCTCGCCCGGGTCTGGCCAGGGCCGGTCGCGGGATATCTGATCGGCAAGGTCGACGAGACCTCGTTTCTCGAGGACGGATACGAGGATCCCGATCTGGAAGCGCGCCGGCTCGCGTCTGCCCGCTTCTGGGCGGGGGTGAAGTCCGACGACCCGGATGCGGCAAAGGCCCATTTCGAGGCGAGCGCCGGGATCGAGGGGGCGAGCGCGCTGGAGGTGGAGCACCACCTCGCCCGAGGGGAGATCGGCTAGGCTCACGTCGGATGGATCCGATAACCTCGCGATTCGATGCTGCGCTCGAGAACGCGAGGAGATTTTTCGTGGGCGAGGCCGACGTCCAGAAGGCGCTGCGCAAGCTCGTCGACGTGCTCCATCACGAGCGTATTCCATATGCGATTGCGGGAGCGCTGGCGCTGAACGCCTATGGCTACGAGCGCGTCACGGTCGACGTCGATGTGTTGCTCACCCGCGAGGGTCTCGCCGATTTCAAGGCGAAGTACCTTGGCAGGGGGTACAGCGAGAAGTTCAAAGGCAGCCGTGGCGTCCGGGATACCGAACACGGCGTCAACATCGACGTGCTCGTCTCGGGCGAGTTCCCGGGCGACGGAAAACCGAAGCCGGTCGCGTTCCCGGATCCCGCGGTCGCATCCGTGCAGAAGGCAGGAGTTGCGCTCCTGCCGCTGGAAAAGCTCGTCGAGCTGAAGCTCGCATCCGGGATGTCAGCGCCCCATCGGCTGAAGGACCTCGCCGACGTATTGGAGCTGATCCGGGCCGCGAACCTTCCGCAGGAACTCGCTTCGCGCCTGGACCCCTGGGTGCAAGCGAAGTACGTCGAGCTATGGTCCGCGGCGCAGGCCGCCCCCCGAGAAGATTAGTCCCGTTTCAAGTCGGCTGGCCATCCACGTATCCCGACGCCTGCAGCCGGAACAGGTGCGCATACCGCCCGTTCCGCGCGATCAGCTCCTCGTGCGATCCCAGCTCCGAGATCCTGCCGCCCTGCAGCACCGCGATCCGGTCCGCCGTCCGTACGGTAGAGAAGCGATGGCTGATGAGGATCGCGCTCCGATCCTTCGCCAGCGCCTTGAGCCGCTGGAAGAGGTCGTGCTCCGCCTCCGCGTCGAGAGAGGCGGTGGGCTCGTCGAGCACCAGAAGCTCCGCGTCTTCGCGCATGAACGCGCGCGCGAGGGCGATCTTCTGCCATTGCCCGCCCGAAAGCTCGTGCCCCTCCTCGAACCACCCGCCGAGCATGGTGTCGAGCTTGCGGGGAAGCTCCTCGATGACGCCGCGGGCGCCGGCCCGATCGATGGCGGTCTCGATGCGGGGCCGCTCGCCGATGGCCTGCACCTGCCCGAGCCCCACGTTCTCCTGCGCGGTGAATTGATACCGCACGAAATCCTGGAAGAGGATGCCGATCCGGTCGCGCAGGCTGCGCGGATCGATGTCGCGCAGGTCGATACCGCCATACAGAATCCGCCCGCCGCTGGGCTCGTACAGCCGCAAGAGCAGTTTTATCAATGTCGACTTGCCCGCGCCGTTGTCGCCGACGAGCGCCAGCTTCTCGCCGGGCTCGATGCGCAAAGTGACTCCGGTCAGCGCCGGCCGGTCGCCGCCCGGGTACTGGAAGGAGACGTCCTCGAACTCCACCGTGTGCGAGCGAGCCGCGGGAAGCGCACGCGGCTTTCCCCGCGGCCTTTCCCCGGTCGACTCGAGATCGAGGAAGGCGAACAGGTTCGAGACGAACAGGCCGTCCTCGTAGAGCCCGCCGATGGAGGCGAGCGCGGACTGGATGGCCTGCTGCCCCTGCCGGAACGCAGCCAGATAGAGCGTCAGATCGCCGAGCGTGATCCGCGCCCGCGCCGCGCGATCGGCCATGTAGAGGTAGCTCGCGTAGAAGGCGAGCAGCGAGAGCGCTCCGAGGACGAGCCCCGCCCAGGTCTTCCGCAAGGCGAGCTTGCGATCCTCGCTATAGAACTTTTCGAAATAGGCCCGGTACCGGGAAAGGATGAGCGGCGCGAGCCCGAACAGCTTCACCTCTTTCACGTGCGAATCCCGGGTGATGATCCATTCCAGGTAATTCTGCCGCCGCCCCTCCGGAGCGCGCCAGGAATTGAGCCGGAACGACTCCCCGGAGAAGCGGGCCTCGGCCACGAAAGCGGGCAGCGAGGCGGCGACGATGACCAGCGTCGACCACCAGGAGAGGCGCGCCAGCAGGGCCGCGTAGGTCGCCAGGATCAGCAGTTGCTGCACGAGCGAGGCGAGCTGCAAGACGAGAGACAGCGGCCGGATGCTCGCCTCGCGGCGAGCGTTCTGCATCTTGTCGTAGGTGTCGGCGTCCTCGAAATGGCGGAGATCGAGGGTGGCCGCCTTTTCCAGGATGAGGACGTTGACGTGGTTTCCCAGGCTCGCGCGCATCAGGTCCCGCAAGAGCGACTGGCAGCGCGAGAGCACGGTGCTGACCACCATGAGCGCGAACTCGATCACCACGAGCTCGACGACGAGACGCCGCTCCTCGGCGGCCCCGGTCCGCGCCGCCTCCACCACCGCGTCCACGATGAGCTTTCCCACCCAGGCCATCGACGCGGGCAGGAGCGACTGGCCAAGCAAAAGCAGCACGATTCCGACGGCGAACGTCCGGGACGACTCCTTCACGAGCTGGAAGACGCGGGGAAGCGACCGCAAGTAGGACGCGGTCAGGCGCACGCGCTCGCGCAACGTTTGCGGGGGCGGGGGCCTCAACGCTCGAGCATCTCCTGCACTTTGATCTTGTCTTCACGGTAGGTGAAGTGCTGGTAGAGCTGCCAGGCGTTTTCGCGATCGAGGATCCGGTCCTTCAGGATCGGCACCGCGGCGAGCTTGTCCTCCCGGTACACCAGCCGATCGATGAGGGAAGCCGCCTGGGCGGTGCTGAAGTACGAGCTTGCCGCCGCCGTCCGCAGGATGGACAGCTTCGCCGTGTCGCCGTGCTCCCGCTCGAGCTGCGTGCGCAGCGCCCGGAACTCCTTGTCGCTCATCGCCTGCGGCTCCTTCGCCTCTCGCAAGCGGACGGAGAGGAGCCGCCCCGCGCGGGCCTGCACCTTCTTGTCGCGCACCGATCCGTTGGGAAAGCGCGCCACCAGCCGGTAGTAGTGATCGGGCTGCGCGTCGAAGGCCAGGGGAACCGTGTCGTCCGCGACGAGCGCCGAGCCGTCGAACGCCTGTACCTGGGTACCTTCGGGCTCGGTCACCTCGATGACGGTGCGGCCCGCGTGCGACCGGTACTCGAGCCTCACCCCGTCCTCGTTGATGACGATCGGAGGAGGCTCCGGCGCGGGCAGCGCCACCTTTGGCGGCTTCGGCTTCGCCGGAGGCGCCGGCTTGGGCTTGGGAGGCGGCGGCTCGGGCGCGGGCTCTTCTTCGGAGCCCGCCGGGGTCGGCTTGACCTCTTGCGTTCTACACGCGCCGGAGAGCACGAACAGCAGGACCGCACAGAGTGCGCGGGAGGGGCGCCTCATCGTTCGTTCTTGTATACCTGCCCTCCCTTCATCACGAAGCGCACGTGCTCGAGCTTCGTGATGTCTTGCAGCGGATCGCCGTCGACCGCCACCAGATCGGCGAATCGCCCCTTTTCCACCGATCCCACGTCCTCGCCGCGGTCGAGGAGCGCCGCGGCCACGCTGGTCGCGCTCTGGATGGCCTGCATCGGGGTCATCCCGTACCGGACCATGTACGCGAACTCCTTCGCCTGGTTCTCGGTCCAGGGAAAGCCGCCGGCGTCCGTCCCGTACGAGATGCGGACGTTCTTCTTCACGGCCTTCCCGAACGCGATCCGCTCCAGCTCGACCATCCGCGGCCAGATGCCGCCGCGCCCCTCGGCGACGTAGGCGCCCACGTAGATGGTCGGACACCAGTAGACGTTCTGCTTCACCATGCGATCGATGAGATCGTCGGTGAGTCCGTCGCCGTGCTCGACGGTGTCCACACCGGCCCGTAGCGCCGCGTCGATGCCGTCCCAGCCGATGGCGTGGGCCGCGACCTTGTGGCGGAGGCGATGCGTCTCCTCCACGAGCGCCTTCGCCTCCTCGTCGGTGAAGTTCACGAAGCTCGCGAGCCGGCCCTTCTTGTCGTCCCAGTAGTAGCGGCGGTCGGCGTAGAACTTGATCCAGTCCGCGCCGTACTTCACCTGCTCCCGCACCGCCTTGCGGACGCCGTCCACGCCGTCGACGATCTGGACGCCTTCCGGCATCTTCAGCTCCCAGGAGTATCCGAGGAGCGGGTACATGCCGGTCGGCGCCATCGCGCGGGTCGAGACGAACAGCCTCGGACCCGGGACGATCCCGCGGTTGATGGCGTTGCGCAGATCGACGTCGGCGTACATCGCGCCTTCCGTCTCCAGGTCGCGCATGGTGGTGAAGCCGTTGAAGAGCCCGACCCGCGCCGCCGACACGGCCCGGATGGTTCGATACGGGATCGATTCCTTGAGGAGTTGCTCGTCGTAATCGGCGGCCGTGACGTCCCCCTGGAGGAGGAGGTGGACGTGGTTGTCGATGAGCCCGGGGAGGAGCGTCGCGTCGCCCAGGTCGATCACCTCTGGGCTCGTCTTGGAGAGCTCCGACGCCGGACCGACCTGCGCGATCCGGTCTCCCTGGACGAGGACGGCCATCCCGGTGCGCGCCGTGTCGCCGCGCCCGTCGATGAGGCGGGCCGCCTTGACCAGGACGACGTTCTGCGACGGAGGCCGGGGATTCGGCGCCTGGGCGAGCAGGCAGACGAGGATCGCGAGGAGGTTCACGAATGTACCTTTCCATGCGGCCCCGAGCCGCGCAAACGGTTGCGGTTGGAGCCGCGTGAATGCACAAAGAAAGAAGGGCCGACGACGGGTCTCGTGGGTTCCCGGCGGCGGCCCGCGGGGGTCCGGGGGGCAGGCGGAGCCGGCCCCCCGATGAGATGACGCATCTCAAGGTACTCGATTCGATCGCCTCCATCCCCCGGGAGGCCTGGGACGCCCTCCTCGACGAGGAGGCGACGCCGTTCGTCCGCTGGGACTTCCTCGAGGCGCTGGAGACGACCCGCTGCGCGACCGCCCGCTCCGGGTGGGCGCCCCGACACCTCGCGATGTACCGCGATGACCAGCTCGTCGCCGCGGCTCCTGCCTATGCCCGTAGCGGCAGCGACGGAGATTTCTCCCGCGACTGGGGATGGGCTTCCGCCGCCACCCGCGCGGGGCTCGCCTTCTACCCGAAGCTCTGCATCACCGTTCCCTTCACGCCGTGCACCGGCCGCCGCATCCTCGTCGCGCGCGGCGAAGATCGCGAACGTTCGGTGAGGGCGATCGTCGGCCTCGCCCGGGATCTCTGCCGCAAGGAGCGGCTGGGAAGCTTGCAGGTGCTCTTTCCCCTCGCTGCCGAGGCGGAAGAGCTGGAACGCGCCGGCCTCGTCATGCGGGTAGACCACCAGTTCCACTGGCAGAACGAGGGGTACCGGACCTTCGACGAGTTCCTCGCCCGCTTCCGTTCGAAGGACCGCAACGCGATCAAGCGGGAGATGCGCGCTCCCGCGGAGCAGGGCATCGAGATCCGGACGGTTCGTGGAGACGAGGTGAAGCGCCGGGGAGCCGAGATTGCGCGCGAGGCCTACGCCCTGCATCGCTCGACGATCGACAAGCTCATGTGGGGCCGCGGTTGGCTCAACCAGGCCTTCTACGAGCGCGTCTTTTCGCGGATGCCGGAGCACGTCGAGGTGGTCGAGGCCCGCAAGGACGGAAAAGTCGTCGCAGGTGCCTTCAACGTGGCGTCGAGGGACCGCCTCTTCGGCCGCTACTGGGGCGCCTTCGAGGAGCATCCCTTCCTGCACTTCAACGTCTGCCTGTACCACTCCGTCCGCGACTGCATCGAGCGCGGTCTGCGCGCCTTCGAAGGGGGCGCCGGAGGCGAGCACAAGCTGTCGCGCGGTTTCCTGCCCGCTGAGACGTTCAGCGGCCACGCCTTCACCGACCCGAGGCTCGATCGGGCGATGCGGGAGGCGCTTCAGGCCGAGACGGACGAGCGGAGAAGCGCCCTTGCGCGCTGGCTGTCCGAATCGCCTATCTTGAAGCCTGCGGCGGAGGCCGGATGAGCGAAAAACGACAGGACGATCCGGGCGTCGTCACCGCCGAGCCGAAGACAAAGACCAAGCCCAAGCTCGAGCGGCCGAAGCTCTACAAGGTGCTCCTGCACAACGACGACTACACCCCGATGGAGTTCGTGGTGCTGGTCCTCGTGAACGTGTTCCACAAGTCGGAAAGCGACGCGGCGAGCATCATGCTCCACGCGCACACCCACGGGTACGCGGTCGCGGGCGTCTACACCTTCGAAGTGGCCGAGACGAAGGTCGCCGAGACGCTCAAGCTCGCCGAGAAGGCGCAGTTCCCGCTCCTCAGCACCATGGAGCCGGAGTGAGCGGAAGGCTGCGCGCCTTCTACTTCCTGTATTACGGGTACGTCGCAACCTCCCAGGGGTTCCTCGCGCCCTATCTGCGCGGGCTCGGGTTCTCCGGAGACGCCATCGGCGCGGTGGCGATGGCCGCTCAGCTCACCTCGGTGCCCGCAGGTCTCTTCTGGGCGCATGCCGCGGACGTGCGCGACTCCCGCGAGAAGACGCTGCGCTTCTGTGCCGCGTGCGGGTTCTGCGGCCTCGCGTTCCTGCCGTTCGCGCGCAGTCCGTGGCAGGTGGGCCTGACGCTGGTCGCGTACAGCGTCTTCGCCAGCGCGATCGTCCCTCTGGCGGACTCGATTTGCATGGAATGGGCCCCGGCGAATCCGCGGCAGAGCTACGCGCGCATCCGCCTCTTCGGATCCCTCGGATTCGTGGTCGTCGCCCAGGGACTCGGGCTCCTTCTCACCGCGCGCGGAGATCGCGGCGCGGATCGGCTCATGCCCTGGGCCACCATTACCGCCGTGCTGGGATACGCGATCGCCGCGCTGACGCTCCGACGCTCGGCGCAAGGCGGAGGCACCGCGGAACATCCCGCCTTCTTTCCGGCGGCGCTCCGCATCGTCTCGAATCCCGTCGTCCTGCTCCTCTTCGCCGTCTGTCTCCTGCACTGGGGTAGCTGCGCTCCGTACCATCTGCTGTACGGCGTCCTGGTCCGCGACCACGGGCTGCCGTCGAGCCTGACTGGTCTCGGCCTCGCCCTCGGGGTCGTCGCGGAGGTGGTGGCGCTGTTCGCCTTTCCGCCGCTCCTGCGGCGCTTCTCTCTCGTCGCGCTCCTCGGGGTGAGCTTCGCGGGAACCGCGCTGCGATGGCTGCTCCTGTCGCGAGCGCACGACGCGATCGGCATCGTCGGGCTGCAACTCTTCCACGGTGTGACGTTCGGGATCTGGTGGGCAGCCGCAGTGGAGGCGATGCGGAGGTCCGTTCCCTTGGCTCTGCGCGCGACCGGACAGGCGCTCTTCTCCGCGGTGGTTTTCGGGGCGGGTAACGCGATCGGGTATGCGCTCGCCGGCGCGGGATACGAGCGGTTCGGCAGCGCCTCCCCGCTGTTTGCTTTCGCCGCCGCGGTCGAGTTGATCGCCGTGGCGATCTCCGCGCTGGCTATTGCCCGGCTGGGTGGCGTACGGGCGACGAATGCATAGGTTGCGCCTCTGGCGCCATCCGGCGCTAGAGGAGACGGAATGCCCAGTACCTGGAGCAACAAACGCGAGCGGCAGTACGAGAAGATCAAGCGCAGCACGAAGAGTCGCGGGAAGAGCACCGGCACCGCCAAGCGGATCGCCGCGGCGACCGTGAACAAGACCCGCAAGCGGAAGGGCGAGACGAAGGGCAGCTCGAAGACCCGCCGGAGCACGACCCGCGGATCTACCCGTCGCACGACGACGACCCGCCGCAAGGCCGCCGCACGCAAGGGTGGACGGGCCAGCGCGCGCGCCCGCTCGGGGCCCTAGATCGCTGAAATTCCTCGTCGGGGGCGAAGGCGCAGCCTCCCCCCGATGAAAAAAAACCCGCGCTCGTGTAGGACTGTCCCCGGTCCATACAACCCGAGGGGACAGCAATGAAGAAGATCGCGCTTGCGGTCGTCCTGGTCGCTCTGCCCGCGTTCGCCGCAAACACCCACGATCCCACCTGGTGGGACAAGTTCCAGTTCCTCGCCAACAGCCCGCCGCTTTCGTTCCAGGCGAGCAGCACCTCACCGAGACCGGGAGCCTTCGGCAGCAACGTCGACGTCTCGAACGAATGCGGGCCGCAAAGCGAGACCTTCATCGCAATCAATACCAGCAATCCGCAGAACATCGCGGGCGGGTCGAACGAGATCTTCCGGCTGCCGATGCGCGGCTACTTCTCCACGGACGGCGGCGCGCACTGGGGCGGGGTGGACCTGCCGCTGCCGCCTGCGATCGGGACGAACGGTATCGACTTCGGGTCCGATCCCGGGCTCGCTTTTGATAGCTCGGGAAATCTTTTTTACAGTTACATCGTCGTGTTCTTCAGCGCCGGGAACGGCGTAAGCATCAATGGCACCGAGATGGCGGTGGCTCGTTCCGTCGACGGCGGAAAGACGTATCCGCGGGCGACGTTCTTCGAGTTCAGCGGCGGCCAGAACCATTTCAACGACAAGCCGATGGTGACCGCCGACGCCAATCTGACGAGCCCCTTCCGGGATAACGTCTACGTCGCCTGGGACGCCGCCGTCGGCGGCTCGGCGAGCGGCGGCGTGCGGGTCGCGCGCTCGACCGATCACGGCGCCACCTTCACCACCACCCGCGTCGACGACTCGAAGGGGGCCGGCAATTCGATCGGGGCCACCATCACCACGGGTCCCACCGGGCAGGTCTATGTGGCCTGGAACGACATCGCGGCGAACTCCATCGTCTTCAACCGCTCCCTCGACGGCGGCGTCACCTGGGGAACGCCGGCGACGATCGCCCTCAAGCAGATCCCGTTCGACATCGGCATCCCGGCCGAGTTCAATCGTCGGGCTCTCGTCTATCCGGCTTGCGACGCCGATCGATCGACGGGCGTCAATCGCGGCCGGATCACCTGCTCCTGGATGGATTTCTCGGCAGGGTCGACGACCCACACCGACATCTACACGTCCGTTTCCAATAACCAGGGAACGACCTGGTCGCCGCCGCGCTCGGTTGGCGACACGCACGGCGGCGCGGACCGCTTCAACCACTGGCTCGCCACGGACCCGGTGACGGGCACGGTGAACGTCTCGTACTACGACACGCGCAACGACACGACCGGCGCAGGATTCCAGACCGACATCTTCCTCCAGCGCGGCGACGGCCAGACCTTCGGCCTCGGGACCCGGGTGACGACGGCCCTGTCGAATGAGCACGACTGCAACGGTCTCTTCCCCTGCGCGTCGATCAACTACGGCAACCAGCAGGGCGACTACGAAGGCCTCGCGGCGTTCGGCGGTATCGCCCATCCGGTCTGGACCGACAGCCGGCGCAACCAGGAGAACGCGACGCCCACCTGCGCGGGCGGACGCGGGCTGATGGAAGAGGTCTTCACCGCGACGGTCAAGTGAGCTAGGCCACCGCTCGAAGGAGCGCTGCGAAGAGGGCGGGGTGCTGCGCGCAAAGGCGCACTCCCCGCCTTCGCAGCTTCGGGCGCCTCGCGAGCGCGAGGAGCGATCGGGCCGGGACCGCATACCGGAGCCATTCGCCCCTGAGCGAACTGTCGTATCGCCGCAGCGCCGCGGCGAGCGCGTCGTCGTCCGCGAGGCTCCGGGGGAGCGCCGCGACGAGGCGCTCCGCCGAGAGGAGCGCCAGGGTAAGGCCCTGCCCGGTGATGGCGTCGACATATCCAGCCGCGTCGCCGACCAGGGCGAGGCGATGGGCGTGCCGTGCCCGGGCCGCCTGCGCGAGAGGCCCAGCCCCCCGCTCCTCGGAGCCCGCCTCTGCTCCCTCGACGCGGTCCCGCAAAGCGGGGAACCGCGCGAGCAGCGATTCCCAGGTGGGCCGTTCGATGTGCCCGTGCCAGAGGAAGGCGACGTTGACCGTGCCGGGACCGACCGGCGTCGCGTACGCCTCGCACCCGTCGGTCCAGTGGATCTCGACCATGTCGGTCCAGGGCATCATCCGTACGTGGCGCCGCAAGCCGAACCGGCGCGGCTCCCCCGCTCCGGCGTCGAGTCCCGCGGCGCGCCGCAAGGGCGAGTTCACGCCGTCCGCCGCCACCGCGAGGCGGGCCTCGATCGGGCCCGAATCCGTCTCGACGATACCCCCGGCGACCCGCCGGACCGCGCCCTGCCGAAGCTCCGCGCCGGCGGCGAGCGCTCGTTCTCGCAACGCCTTCTCCAGCGTGACCCGCCTCATGCCGAGGCCGTCGCCGTCGTGGAACCGCGCCTCGACCGACGACCCGTCCTCCTGCACGTAACGGATCCCGCGAAACGGCGCGGACGCCGTAGCGTCGATCGAGACGGAAAGTCGCGAGAGCGCGACGAGGCCGCGTGGCATGAGCCCTTCTCCGCACGCCTTGTCCGGCACTCCCGCGGCCCGCTCGAAGAGGACCGTCCTGTAGCCGGACTCGGCAGCCCGGATGGCCGTCGCGAGTCCCGAAGGTCCGCCGCCGCAGATGGCGACGTCCCAGATCATCTCGATAGCCGCAGCCGGGCGAAGGCGGCGAGGATCATCTCGATAACCGCAGCCGGGCGAAGGCGGCGAGCGAGCTTGCCGATTCGCGCAAGAGGTGGAGCGCGGTGACCTTGCGCGGCGGCCGCAGCGTGCCCGTCAGCCATTGCCGCAGCGCCTCGCCGCGGCGGAGCTTCCCGCTGGAAGTGCGGGGCAGCGTGCCCGGAGCGAGCAGGGCGACGGTGTGCGGGCGCACTCCCGTCTTCGCGACCACGCGGGCGCGAACGGCGTCGGGGTCGAGCGGCCCGGTCTGTTCCACGAGGAGAAGCAGCTCCTCTCCGTCGGCGCCTTCCGGAACGAATCCCGCCGCGACCGTGCATCCCTCCCGCACGCCGCGCAGTCCGAGGAGCGCGTCCTCGAACTCCTGGGGCGCGTGATTCGCCCCGCGCAGGATCACGACCTCCTTCTCGCGCCCGCACACGTACAGCTCGCCTCCGATCACGGTGCCGAGATCGCCCGTATCGAGCCATCCCTCCCTCACGACCTTCGCCGTGGCCGCCGGATCTTCCAGGTAGCCGGTCATCACCGAAGGGCCGCGAACCTCGATCCGGCCCACGGTCCCGTCGGGGGCCTCGCTCGCGTCCGGGCGCACGATGCGGACGTCGACGCCCGGCACGGGCGTCCCTACCGCGGCGACTTCGCCGGGCGACGACTCGACGGTGGCGGTGCGCAGCCCCGAACCGGGCGCCGCGAAGGTGACCGCGAGGGCCGCTTCGCTGAGCCCGTAGACCGGGAGGAGGGCGCGGGCGTCGAATCCAAATCTGCCGAATCGATCGGCGAACCGCCGCAAGACCGCGGGGCCGATCGGCTCGGCGCCGTCGAGGACGAGCCGGAGCGACGAGAGGCTGCAACCGATGAGGTCGTCGTCGCGGATGCGCTTGAGGCAGAGGCCGAAGGCGAAGTTCGGAGCCACGGTGATCGTCGCGCGGTGCCGCGAGATCGCCCGCAGCCAGATCGCGGGCCGGGCGAGGAACGCTTCCGGCGGGAGCAGCGCGAGCGGACCTGGGTGGTAGAGCGCGATCAGCAGGCATCCGAGGAGCCCCATGTCGTGGTAGAGCGGCAGCCACGACACCCCCGACTGCTCCGCTCCCGGCGGGATGTAGGAATCGATCGCCGCCACGTTCGAGAGCACGTTCGCGTGGGTGAGCGCGACGGGCTTCGGATCGACCGTCGTCCCGGAGGAGAACTGCACCAGGGCGAGGTCGTCGGGACTCGCTGCGCGGCGCAGCTTCCCCACCCTGGGCAGCTCGGAGACGGTCCGGCAGCCTAGCTGTGGCCGGGCACGCGCGATGGACTGTCCGAGGAGCCTTCCGATCCGCCCGTCGGTGAGGACGAGCCGCGCGCCGCTCACCTCGATCATGCGGGAGGTGCGCAGGTGGAACTCGTCGAGCCGGCCGAGGCGCACCGGCGGGTAGAGCGGAACGGGCACCGCTCCGGCCAGGATCGCGCCGAAGAACGCGTCCATGAAAGCGGCGCCGGTCGGCAGGACCATCGCGACCCGATCGCCCGGGTTCACCCCGAGCGAGGCGATCCCCGCGGCTGCCTGCGCCGCTCGGACGGAGAGATCCGCGAAGGAGAGCTGCGTCTCCTCCTCGCTAGCGTCGATGAAGGTGAGCCCGTGCGGCGATCCGGCGGCGACGGTGACCAGATCGACCAGCGTGCGGGAGTGCACGGGCGGCAATGGCGCACCTCGCAGCATCAGTTCTCCTGCGCCCTGCGGACGACGAGGGCGGCGAGCTCCGCGACGGTGCGGACGCGGGCGGCATCCTCCTCCAGAAGCGCGACCCGGAAGCGGTCTTCCAGGCCGACGACCAGAGTCAAAAGGCCCACCGAGTCGAGTTGGAGATCGGTCACCAGATCGTCTCCTGGTTTCACTTCCCGGGAAAGGCCCAGCTCCTCGCGCAGCACCCGGGCGATCTCGGCGGCCACCTCGGACTGATCAGGCACGCCCGGATCCCGCGAGACAGCCAAGCGCAGCTTGCTCGGTCCGGATGCGCACGCGCAAGAGGGCTGCGTTCATGGCGGAGAAAACGATGGCGGTGAGATACGCGCCGTGGATCACCGGCAAAGTAGCGAGCTCGATCACGACCGCGAGGTAGTTGGGATGACGGACGTACCGGTACGGACCGCGGACGATGAGCGCCTCGCCGGGCACGACTATCACCCGCACGTTCCAGCGGTCGCCGAGCGACGCGATCGCCCAGTAGCGCAGACCTTGCGCCAGCGCGAACGCCGCGAGCGCTCCCCATCCGACGGCGCCGGGAAAAGGCCTGTGCCACAGGACCACCTCGAGCGCGCAGGAGCAGAGGAAGGCGCCGTGCAGCGCGGCCATGACCGGAAAATGCCCGCGCCCGTACTCGACCCCTCCGCGGGCGAGGGCCTTGCGCAGGTTCGCGCGCGAGAGGCGAAGCTCCGCGAGCCGCTGGCAGGCGACGAGGCCGATCAGGGCGAGGTAACTCTCGACCGAGGTCACCATCGAAGCAGCACCAGCTCGGAGCAGAAGCCGGGGCCCATGGCGACGAGGAGCCCGAGGTCGCCCTCTCGCGCCTCGCCGGATTCGAGGAGGTCGCGCAGGACGAAGAGGACTGAGGCGGAAGAGAGGTTTCCGACCGATCGGAGCGACTCCCAGGTCCGGGCGAGCGCGTCGCGAGGCAACTCCAGCGCTTCCTCGAAGGCTTCGAGCACCCGGGGCCCCCCCGTGTGGCAGATGAAATGGCGGATGTCGCGGAGCGAGAGGCCCTGTGCGGCGAGGAACGAGTCGACGTCGCCGCGGATCCGCGCGCGGACGAGATGGGGGACCTGGGGCGAGAGGACCACCTTGAAGCCGCTCTCCACGATGTCCCAACCCATCACCCGCCCGGTTTCCGGATAGAAGACGGCCCGCGTCGCCACCACCTTTGGGCCCCGCCGCGGCCGGTCCGCGCCGACGAGGACGCAGGCGGCGCCGTCGCCGAAGAGCCCGCTCGCGATCAGGTTCGCGACCGAGAGGTCCTCGCGCTGCAGCGTCAAGGAGCACAGCTCGACCGCGAGGAGCGCGGCGACTCCGTCGGGATGGGCCCGCACGGCATCGGCAGCGCGGACGAGCCCCGTCGCTCCGGCGACACAGCCGAGGCCAAAGATGGGAGTCCGCTTCACGTCGGAGCGGAGGCCGAGGCGATCCATCAGACGAGCGTCGATCGACGGCGTCGAGATCCCGGTGACCGTCACGAAGACGAGGTGCTCGACGTCGGCCGGCCGGAGGTCGGCGCGGTGGAGCGCCGCCCGCACCGCCTTCTCGCCCAGGTCGGTGGCGGCGGCGATCCAGGCATCGTTTCGCGCCGCGAACGAGCGCAGCTCGGAATACCGCTCGAGCGGAAGCGCCAGGTGCCGCCCGGAGACCTGGACGGCACGGTGCAACTGCTCGAGGCGTGCGGGGTTGAAATGCTTCTCGGCCCAGGCGGCGCGGAAGGCGCCGATCAGGGTCTCCTGGTCGACGTAGTGCTCGGGAAGGACGGCGGCCGCGGCGAGGAGGTGTGCGTCGCTCACCGCGCGACCTCGACGGGCAGACGCACGCTCACCTCTTCCTGGCCGTCCTCGAGGAGCCGCAGCGGCACGCGGAAGGAGTTCTTCACCGGGTAGCAGGCTGCGTGATCGACGGCGTCGCACACGACAGCGCGAAGCTGCACGAGCAGCTCCGAATCGACGTCCGCGGCGTGCTGGGCGGTCACCGCGATCTCGATCCGCTCCGTCCGCCCTCCCTTCGATTCGCCGCGGAGGAACTCCGGCGCGACCGACACGAGGTC
The DNA here is from genome assembly GCA_045802855.1 of Myxococcales bacterium. Lineage (GTDB taxonomy): Bacteria > Myxococcota > Myxococcia > Myxococcales > 40CM-4-68-19 > VBKO01. The sequence goes on from JBJMQD010000377.1 coordinate 23,674, forward strand.
GCTGCGCCGCGAGATCTCCAGCGCGATCGACCAGGGCGCTGCGACGGGAATCTCGAATCCGTCCGGAGCCGCGATCTCCAGCAGGAGCCGCCCGTGACCGGGCCGGAAGCCGATTCCCGCCCGCGAAGCCACGAGGGCGGTGAACCAGCCGGCGGCGCTTTCCTTCGCAGCCGCCATCGCGGCGGGCGGCGTAGCCACCCCGAACCGTGGCATGGGAGCGTTCTTGATCGAGAGCTCCCAGGCCTTCTCCCCGCCCGGGCTGAGCTTGACGATGCGGTGGTTGTTCGTGTCGGCGACGAGCACCTCGCCACTCGGGAGCACCGCGAGCCCCGCCGGCTGCGACAACCTGGAATCGACCGTATGCTGCGGCCTTCGGCCTCCGCCCGTCGCCGGCAAAGCCGGCTCCTCCGCGCCTCCCGTGAAGAACGACTCGAGGCGCAGCCCGTCGGGCGAGAAGCGCTTGATCTTGTCGTTGTACGTGTCGGCGACGAGAAGGCCTGCGGACGCGGTCGCCGCGACCGCCAACGGATGCTGGAGCATCTTCGGGCGGATGGGCCCGATCTCGTCTCCGAAGTCGAAGAGCCCCGGCCCGCCGGTGAGCGTGTAGACCCGTTTCGTGCGCAGGTGGATGGCGCGGACGCCCGACGACTCGCTGTCCGCGACGTAGAGCACGTCCCCCTGCAGGCTGAGCCCCGACGGCTGGGCGAGCGCAGCATCCTTCCCGGGACCGTCGACGAGCGCCTCGCGTCCGTTTCCCGCCACGGGCTCGATGGTTCCCTCGCGCAGATCGATCATCGCGACCTGGTGCGACCCCGCCAAGGCGACGTACAGCTCGTGGTCGCGAAGCGCTAGGTCCCAGGGAGAGCGCAGAGCGGTCCGCGACGCCACCCCCTTCTCGAGGAGCGGTGCGCGCCCGAGCTCGAACGTCCCCGCGAGCCGCTTGATCTCGCGCGAGCGGAGATCGGCGACGAAGACGACGTGGGCGCGGGCGTCGGCGATGTAGAGCGAGTCGCCGTCGAGCGCGACACCTTGCGGATCGTCGAGGGCGGCCTCGGCGAAGTGTCCTTCCCGCGCGCCGCGCAGGCCGCTCCCGATGGCATCCTGCACGGCGCCGTCCGGTCCGAGGACGAGCACGCGGTGGTGCCCGGAATCGCTCACCACGATCCTGCCGTGGCTCGTCGCGGCCAGCTTTCCCGGGTAGCTGAGCGTCCGGACCGCGGTCCGGCGCGAGCCGCCGAAATGCAGGGGGGCCGATGCGAGCGTTCCCTCCTTGCGGCCGCGCTCGAGCTCCGTGGCGACGAACGACTCGAGGACCGCCGGCTCGGGCTCGCCGGGAGCCACCGCCGCGAGCGTCCCGTCAGGCCGGAGGACGACGAGGGTCGGCCAGCTCCGCACCGCGTACTCCGACCAGATGCGCATCTCGCTGTCGACCGCGACTGGATGCGAGACCCCGTAGCGGCGCATCGCGGCTTCGATGCGGGCGGCGTCCTTCTCCGCATCGAATTTGCCGGAGTGGACCCCGATGACGACCAGCGGATCGGCCGCGTGCCGCTCCTCCAGATCGCGGAGGACCGGAAGGACGTGCATGCAGTTGATGCAGCAGGACGTCCAGAAGTCGAGGATGACGACGTGCCCCCGCAGCTCGCGGATGGCGATGGGCCGGTCCACGTTCAGCCAGGCGGTGGCCGCGGTCAGGTCGGGGGCGTGGATGCGCTCGGGCACGCCCCTTTCTATATGATCGGGGGGCCCGCTACGCCGCCCCGTACCCCGTTCCGCCTCGCAAGGCGTACGAGACCCAGCGAAGCCCACCCTCTTCGACGGCGGTTGAGGGTTCGTTGCGGCTAGATCATCTCGCGGCCGGCGCGGACGTTGACGGCGCGCCGGAGAGCCTGCACGTCAGCCTCTTCCGGTCTCCACTCCACGAGCGTCGAGAGGCGCCGCTCGGCGAAACGGTGGGCCGCCGCGATCACCGTCTCGTTACCGTGCTGTTCACGCGATTTCACTTCACGGACGACGCTGGGGCGGTGCTCGGGATCAACCGTCCCGTCGCCCTGCACCCGGATCTTCGAGAACCAGACGCGATGGACCGCGCTCGGTTTGCGGTTGCGGAGCTCGACTGCCATGCCGATGCAGCGGACGTAGTGATCTCCGTCGTGCGGAAGAGTGTCCTCGCCCGCGAGGAAGCGCTGCATCGACGGCAGCGGAATCCGCCGGATCGAACCCGGCGCGGTACGCTGGAAGAACCAGAGTGCCATTCTGCGAGGCGCCTCCTTGGGCACGGGTGACGCGTATCACGGCCGGGCGATGCCTTGGCGCCGCAAATCGTCAAGTTGTCTCTCGATGAACGGTTGCGCCGCTCGCCCGCTGGGCGGGGGACCGGGCGTCCGTCGTCTCACGGACTGTACGGCCGGGTAGCACCGCGTCGGCAGACGTTCGCGGTGTTTGCGAAATTTTGCCGCTGGCGCCGGCTCGTGGGTTTGTTTGCAAGGATTTGAGGCTGCGATAGGGTAAAGGTCCGTGGCGGCTCCGCGCCTACTCGTCCTCGCCGATCCCAAAATGCTCCCGGCCCTCGCCAACGGGCTGCGGGAAGCAGGTCGCTTCGACGTACTCCCCATACCTTTGTCGGATGGAGGGGCCGCGGCGGCTGCCGCTCCCCGGGCGGATGCGGTAGCGGTTTTCTACGGAGCACCCGGCCATCCGCTCGCCGCGACCGTCCAGATGCTGGCGACCACCGTACGGGGCAAGGGCGGACGGATCGTCGCCGTGCTGCAGGGCGAAAACGCGGCGCAACGCGACGAATGCTTTCGAGCGGGTGCCTGCGATCTGTTCTTCATGCCGATGCGGAAGGAGCAGTTCGTCAGTCGGCTCGAGGCGACGGTGTCGCTCGCGTACACCCCGCAGCCGGGCGCCCGCGCGGACGTCCAGGTCAGCTCCCGCAATGCCCAGGTGAAGCTGACGGGCGCGATCGTCAGCGCGGCCGGGGTGCAAGCAGAGGCCGCCGTTCCTTTCTCGCCCGGGGAAACCGTACGGATCTCGGTCGAGGCGAACGGCACGCCGCTCCAGATCTGGGGGCTCGTCGCGACGAGCACTCCCGAGACCCGGATCCGCTTCGCGGGCCTCACCCCGGCAGAGGAGGCGCGGGTCCAGGAGTGGGTCAAGAAGGCGGCCGCGAGCGCCCCCGGTACGGCGAGCGCCGCCGTTACCGCGAGCGCCCCCCTTGCCGCGAGCGGAGCAGCGGGTTCGGAAGCACCCACTGCGACGAGCACGCGAACCGTGCCCGGGGCGCCGCTTGCCGGCCCGCCCCCGGGCTTCGCGGATCGCCCGCGCGTTCGGGCGGAGGCCGCGGGAGCATCCTCGAAGCCGCAAGCTGGTGCCGGGATGGAAGACGGCGCCGCGGAGCTGCCCGATCTGTCGGAGTTGCCGACGCCGCCGATGGTGTCACCCGTCGATCTAGTGCAGGACCGGCCGGCACCTGCCACAGCCAATGGTGAACCCCGAACGCCCCCTGCCGCGAGCGGCGTCGATGCGTCGATCTTCGACGGCATCCATACGCCCAGCGCGGTCCCGCCCGCCGCCGTGCAGCCCGTGGTGTGGCCCGTGCCCTTGCCGCTCGAGGTGGCGAGGCGCGCCGTGCTCGCGGCGCTCTTGCCCGGGGACGAGCGAGGCGACCTGGCCAAGGAAGTAGAGATCTCTGCCGACAAGGTAGCCGCCTCGATCTCCAGCGGCGAAAGGGCGGTCATCGAGCAGCAGGGCCCGGGATCGCATTTCGCCGATGCGGCCGGCGAGCGGGTCGTCCTCGACGTGGCGCGCGCAGAGGGGGCGCGCCTTGTCGCCGCCTCCGAGCCATCCAAGGTCGATGACGCCGCCGTGAAGGCGCTGACGCAACGGGTCGACGCAGTCGTGGCCCGGCTGCAGAAGGACGCCGACCTCGCCGTCGCAAAGGGCGAGGTGGAGAGTCTTCAGATCGTCCGCGCTTCGAGCGCCGCCCTTTCCCGCGACCTCATGTCGTTCAAAGCCGCGGCGGATCGCCTTCGCGGACTAGCCGCCGCGCCTCGCCTTGGCGCGGGAGCGCTCGACCCGGAGATCGTGCTTCCGGGTCAGGGCGCCCGTCCGCAGCCGCCGAAGCCCGCGGAAGCGCCGGTCCGGCAGGAGCTGAAGGACTTCGAGAAGTTCCAGGAGGTGACACCTGCGGCACGGAGGCGGACCGCGCTAATCGTGGTCGTGGTGGCTCTCGCCGCTGCGGTCGTCTACGTGGCGATCTTTGCCTGGCCAAGAGTGAAGGAGCTCGACTCGGCGAGCGTGAACATCCCGGGAGTGGTGAGCGTCGAGGTCGGCGGAACGAGCGCTCGCGTGGTCGTGTCCGACTCGTTCGCGGAGAAACCGGAACCGGGCCTTTCCCAGCTCATCTCGCTTCTACGCGAAC
>JBJMQD010000296.1:0-5278 GCA_045802855.1 Myxococcales bacterium
TCGAATCGTTCCGGTCGCGCGGTCGTGCAGGGTCGAGCGGGACCTCTTCGCGAGCGAGCTCGTGATCCGGGCGCAGCGGATGGGGAGGGAGGTGAGGGAGATCCCCATCGCGCTGCGGGAGAAGCGGCCACCGGGAGTGCACCTGCTTCGTCGGGTCCCCAGGGTCCTGAAGGGGCTCGTGCAGCTGGGGTGGGCGATACGGCGCGGTAACTAAAACCAAAAACGTGCCCGTGCCAGCGCTGGTTTTTGGGGACTCGTGCGAGCGCCCGTCCTCGTTGACGGCATCGCGCCCGTGCTGGCGCCAGTGGCCGTGCACTACGCGGAGCCAGCGCCAGCACCAGCACCAGCACCAAACCAATAACGAGGACGGGCGCGAGCACGACGCCAGCACGACTACCCGCACCGGCACGGCAGTTCAGAAGTCGTGCGTCCACAGCACCGAGATTTCCTGGTTCTTGTCTCCGACCGTGCCCTCAGCCGACAGGTCCCTGATGATCTCGTATTCGATGTGCCCCTCGACCGTATTCTCGTTCTGCGCGGCGTTCATCCGCTGCCTGTAGCCGATATAGATCGTGTCCCCGATGTACTTTCCGACGCTCGCCTGCGAGATCTGCGCACCCTGTGTCTCCACCGTGAGCACGTCGACGGGGAGAATGGCGCGCATGGTGTTGCGGAGCTGGCCGAAGAGCATTGCTCCGACGACGCTGGTCGCGGCTCCCTGCAGATCGATGCCCGCTCCGTTGCCGGTCGCCTTGCCCTCGTTGGGCGAACGGCCGGTGGCGAGGAAGAACGCGATCGCGTCCTGGTCCATGGGCGGGTTCGAGGTCAGATCGAGCTGCGGCTTCTTCGCCGTCCCGGTGACGGCGATGTTCACGATGTACTTGGGGCTGTCGAAGCGCGCCCTCACGTCCAGCTCCGGATTGGCGATGTCGCCGCCATTCTCGGTGATCTTCGCGTCCTCGACGGTGAACCTTCGCCCCAGGGCGGAGAACGATCCTTGCGGAGCGTGCACCACGCCTTCCGCCGACGGCGCGTCCGGGTGCTTCGCGTCGTAGTCGAACTTGATGTGGCTGATGACGGGAAACTCGAAGTCCTCCGCCGCGACATAGATGCGCTCGACGTCGAGCTGCGCGTGCATCTTGAACGTCGCCGTCTTGCGCGCCTCCTCCTCGGCCTCCACCTGTCCGGGCTCCTTCCCCGCCGGGTGCGGCTTCTCCCCCGGATGGACCAGGAATACGTCGGGGTTCCCCTCGAGCTTGGGAAGCTTCTTGTCGGGAAGCCGCAGCACCTTCACGTTGGCGCCCGGGATCTTGGCGTTCACGGTGAGGACGTTGTTCGTGTAATCGCCGAACAGGTCGATCTCGCCGTCGACGCGCGCCGTCTCCTCGCTCGCCTGCCGGATCGGCACGGCCCCCTTCTTCACCGGCGTCCCGTCCGCCTTCTTGCGATCGCGCACCGACTCGTCGTCACCCATATGGACCTCGCCCGTGAACTCCACACGGTCGGTCCCTCCGGCACCGGTCTTTCGCGACCCGGCCAGGATGGCCGCGAAGGTGCCGCCAGCCGTCGATCCGGTGATGCGATCGATCACGACCTCCTTGGGGGAGAACTTGGCGTCGAGCCCGATCTCCTCGAAGACCCCCTGCCCCACGACGTCGAAGAGGGCGTTCTTCAGATGCGCCTCTCCCTCGGGGACGGGCTTTCGCAGGACGCCCGAGACCTTCACGCTCGCGTCCAGGGTTCCCCCCGCCCGTCGCATCCGCGGAATGAGGCCGGAGGCGAAGCCGAGATCGAGCTTCTTCGCGTTCACCTCGCCGGTGACCGAACCTTGCATCACGGACGACCCGCCTTGCCGCAAGAGCGCCCGCGCGCCGAGGTCCGCGGTGAGCACGAGATGTCCCAGGAACGTTCCTCCGCCTGGTGGATTTATCCCGACGTGCAGAAGCGCCGAGTGCCCGTCCGCCTCCACGTAGAGCTCGGCGTTCCCGAGCTTCTTCTGCCGGGCGAGGACGTCCTTCACCACCACCCGGCCCTCGAGCCGCGGGCTCGCCGCCGACCCGGCCAGCTTGAGATGCCCTTCGATCCGACCCTCTGCGGCAACGTCGGGCTTTCCCGCCAGCTGCGCCATCCGGCCGATGACGAGACCGGGGATGTCGATCGTCATGGAGACCGGGCGATCCAGGATCGGCTCGAGCGCCTGCCGGTCGCCGCGACGTCGCAGAAGCTGCGCCATCTCCGCTCCGGAGACGGCGAACGTGGAGTCCGCCCGCGCCACCGCCTCGCCGTTCGCCTGCGCTCCCAGACCGAACTTCGTCTCCTTGTCGACGGAGAGCTCCGACTGGAACGAGAGACCGTGGATCTGTCCCGCGACGATCGACTCTCCCCTCGCCGACGCGACGACCTTGGGCGCAAGGGCCGTGCCGGTGATGCGAACGTTGAGGCCGATCTCGCCGGAGCTGCCCTGCGGGAGCATCCCGGCCCGCGCCAGCCGGTCGAGGGGAAGCTTGTCCACGGAAAGCGCCATCTCCACCGTGCGATCGAGCGTGTTCTTGAGATAGCTCCGCTCCTTCACCGCCCGCAGGAGATCGAACGGCAGCTGCATGGTCAACGCCGCGGTCGGCTCGCGTGCGATCGCGACCGATGCGTCGAGGGCGGCGCGACCCTTCTCGACGAGAAGGCCGGCGCGCAGATCGACGCCGCGCAGCCGCGACGTGCCCAGGTCGCGCGCGTCCACCGACAACGTGGCGTTCGGGACCCCCAGCGTTCCCGATGCGACGAGATGGAGCGCGACGGTACCCGTGACTCCCATCTCCTGCGCGCGGGCGATGTGCAGGTGCTGGGCGAGCTGCGCGAGATCGAATCCGCGCAGGGAGATCTCCCCCTTGATCGGGGTCCCGGGCGCCTCGCCGGGATCGGCACGGATGGGCGAATCGATCTGGAACTCCAGATCCGGACCGCCCTGCATTCGCACGAACCCCTCGGACACGAGGCGCCCGGCGTGCAGGTGCGAGTGCGTATGCGCGTCGAGGGGAAGCTCCGCGGTGCGGGAGATGGACGCCTTCTGGACGTCGAGCTGCAGATCGAAGTCGGGACGCGACTTGCGCCCGCTCACCACGGCGTTCCCGTCGACGATGCCGGCGAGACCGAGGTTCGGCGGGAGCACGAACTTGGGGAGGAACGCCAGGTCGAAGCGGCTCACCACCGCGGCCGCTTCCATCGTCGTCTTGCGGATCTGCGCGGACACGCGCAACGAACCGTGCGGACCGACGAGGTCGAGCGGCTCGACCACCGTCTCGCCTTCGCGGAAGTGGACCCGGACGGAATGAGCGAGATTGAACTCGTTCTCGGGATAGGAGACGTGGAAGTTGGAGAGGAGCAGGCCGTCCTTGTCGTCGTCGATGCGAGCGTCGCCGGCGAGCCGCACGCGTCCGCTCTCGATCGCGGAGTCGACGCGCAGATGCGCCATCGGCCACGCCAGCTCGACGTCGACCCGGGGCTGGGCAAGGCCGATCTGCCCGAGCTGGAGCTGACTTGCGCTGACCAGCAGGCGCCCTGCCGGAGCTTTCAGGTTGCCGCTCAGGTTTCCGTCGATGGCGATGCCGCTCCCCGCGAACTGTCCGTCCTCGCGGAAGCGCGGCACGCGAAGGTGCACTTCCGCGTCGGGCTGCCTGGGCGACCCCGTCACCCGCGCGACCAGATGCGCCGAGCCCGCGAGCGGTACGGTCGGCTTCTTCTGGAACGAGCCGATGGCCTTGCCGACGGCCGAGAGATCCGGCGCGTCGAGGACCAGATCCATCGCCATCGCGTCGCGCGCCGCGGTGCCGTGGGCGGAGACGCGCAGCCCGAGCGCCGTGGCCGTGAAGGCGCGGACGAACGCCTTGCGGCCTTGCACGTCGGCGGTGAGATCGGCGGTGACGTCGCCCATCCGCTCGAGCCGCGCCGGTCCGAGCTGCACCTTCGCGTGCAGGTCGCCGTAGATTCCGTGCTCGTCGAAACGCGGGATCCCCTTGCCGCGGCCTTCCACGCGGCCCGTCACCTTGCCGTTCGGACCGGCCCGGGCGACCGCCGCCGGATCCACTCCCTCGAGCTGTAGCGCGACGGACCACTGCGGTTCCGCACCGGGCACGACGTCGCCGTCGAAGGCGATTCGTCCACCACCTGCATCGAGGCGCAGGCTGGCAGAGACGCGCTGCCCGTCGAGCCGGACGGTTGCGCTTCCCCGCACTTCTCCGGCGAGCGGACCCGGCTTCCCGGGCAGGAGCGCGTCCACATCGGCTGGCTCGATTCGCACGTCACGCAGCTCGAAGGTCCCTTTCCGGGTGGCGATCTCCAGCGAACCGGAGGCGCGCAAGCTGCTCTTCCCCAGGCTGAGGCGCGCCTCCCGCACTTCGAGCTTTCCCGAGTCCGTCGGTCCTTCCACCTTCGCGTCCACCGCGAGCGCGACCGGCAGGCGCGCCGGCTGCAGGAGCTGACCCGCGAGGCTCAGCGCGGCCGCCGACCGATCCGCGGAGTAATGGGCGCGGCCTTCGGCGAGGTCGACGCCTTCCAGCGCGAGCGACGCTTTCTCCTTCGGCGCCGGCCGGATGGCGACGCTTCCCTGCTCGAGCGAGATCCCCGTCGCGTCTATGGCCCAGGCGAACGGTCCCGACTTCTCGGCGGGGGTCACTGCCGGTTTTCGCGCGGCAAGCGCGCGGCTCAGGGTGGTCGTGGGCTTGCCGTCCGGCCCCGTCACGGACGCCACGTCGATCCACGGCCGGATCAGGCGCAGCTCGCTGACGTTGACCTTGTGCGCCTTCAGGGCGATCGGGTCGACGTGCACGCAGACCCGCTCCGCGCGGAGGACCTCGTTGCCGTCGGGGTCGCTCAGGTGGACGCCGTCGGCGCACACCCGCAAGAAGCCGGTGACATCGATGCTCGCCACGTCGAGGCGGCCCTGGATCGCTTCCTGTGCCTGCTTGGTGACCTCGCGTCCGAGCGTGCGGGCGCCACCGCCCGTGTGCAGCCAGACGACCGCGCCGACGATCGCAAGGAGCACGAGGCCGACCACGACGGCGAAACCAATGCCGACGCCGCGCCCGATCCGCCGGCCCACGGTGCGCCGCCGGGGAGCCGGGCGCTCGGGTGGCCTGATCGGCGTGATTGCGGACGTCGGCTCGGGAGGATGAGGCTCACCCACGCGAGTGCAGTTTAGTCCGCGAAGGAGGCGAGCGCAGGGAAGGTGCTCAGAATGCCTCGCCCAGGGTCAGGTGATAGGCCCAGGGTCGCTGCCGGATGCAAC
>JBJMQD010000310.1:0-7910 GCA_045802855.1 Myxococcales bacterium
TAGACGGCGCCGGACACCTCGCCCCGCAAGAGGAGCGGGACGCACATCACCGAGGCGAGCTTCAGGTTCACCACGCTCTCGGAGGCGTTGAACTGGGCATCGTGGACGGCGTCGGAGACGATGAGGGGCTGCTTCGTGTCCAGCGCCCGCCGGACGATCGAGTCGGAGAGCCGCTCGACCGCGTCCTCGATGTCCTGCTGCTGGAAATTGCGAGCGGCGAGGATCTCCGGCGTCCCGTTTTCGACAGTGAGCACGAAACCCTTGTCGGCCTTCACCACCTCGACGATGGAATCGAGGAGCCGGATGAGGGCGCGATCGAGCGCGGGCTCGCGTCCGAGCGCCTGGGCGAATTCCGCCAGCCGTTCCACCGCCAGGGCCGCGGGATCGGTGGGCGCCTCGGCGACCGTCTCGTCGGAGGCGAGCTCGCGATCCACCTTCTCGAATACGAGCCGCGCGCCGGAGACTTCGAGCGTGTCGCCGTCGTCGAGGGCGTGGCGATCCCGCTTCCGCCCGTTGACGACGAGCGGTGCGCCTTCGAGCGACGTGGCGGTGAAGCTCCGTCCGTCGAACTGCACCGCGACGATGCCGCGCATGTGCGGGATGCGGATGTCGCTGTCGGGAGCGGCCCCGATGCTGACGAGCGGCTTCAAGATCCGGAAGTGCGCCGGCGCCGCGTCCGGGAGATGAACGGTCAGGGTTGCCATCTCAGCGTCCGTCTTCCGGTCGCAGCGCGGCGGTCCGCGACCGGGGCTCCTCCGGCTCCACGACGGGCTTCTCGGGGCGCGCAGGCAAAGGTGGGAAGGCCGCGCCGGTGGCCCCGGGGACGATGAGCTTGTCCTGCAGCACCGTTTCCGGCTGGTAGTGGACGGCTGCGTGTACGGCGCCGGCGGCCCAGAGGCCGTAGAAGAGCCCGGCCCCGACCCACTTGACGATCTCGAGGGTGGTGGCGATCCGGTACTCGGTCGGTCCGAACTTCTGTGTCGTGTTGTCGCGCAGCCCCTCGATGAGGAGGGCGCTCCCGGCGCTCGCCGCCCCGAAGACGATCTCCATGGTCGCGAGCGTGTAGCCGAGCGATCGATCTCCGTTCTGGATCTGCCCGAGCCCGAAGGGCAATAGCGACACCCAGAACTCGCGCTGGATCACCCGCCGCTCCACGTTGGGCTGCAGCGCCCGCAGCCTTCGCTGCTGCTCCTCTTCCCTCCTGCGCGTTGCCTCCGCCTCCAGCTCCTTGCGGCGGGCCTCGCGCTCGGCGCGCTTCTGCGCCCGGATGGGGGCGAGCGCCGGCTCGAGCTCTTTCTTTTCCTGGTCGAAGAAGTCGACCACCTTCTGCGGCACGTAGAACGGATCGAGCTCGGTGTCCGGGTCGATGAAGAGCAGGTCGCGGAAGGCGCTCTTCGCTTCCTCGGGCCGGGGAGGAGTCTGCAAGAGGAGCGACATGCCCAGGAGGCGGTAGGCCTCGGCCCGCAGATCCGGCGAGCGGAAGTGCCCGGCCTCCACGAGCGGGGAGAGCCGCTGCGACGCCTTGGCGTATTCGCCGGAATCGATGTCCCGCTTGGCGAGACGCACCTCTTCGGCGACCTTGTCTTCCTGCTGCGGCGGCGCCTGGGCAAGCGCCGCCGAGGCGAACGCCACGCAGAGAAAGAATGCGGCCCGCCTCATCGCCCGTCCTGGGCGTCGATGGTGACCACGCGGCCGGCCTCGAGCGTCTTCTTCATCAGCCTGCCGCCGACGTCGAACCGGCGCTGCTCCGTTGGCTTGCGCATCAGGATGTCGAACCGGGCGACGTCGCGGACGGTGCCGAGCGGCATCTCGTTCCCGGTTTCCTCCTCGACCAGATAGACGGTCGCGTCCGGGTCGGCGTTCACGACCTTGACGTGCCCTGGCTTGGGCACTCCCACGTCGAGGGGATACAGCTCCTTGTTCGGGCTCACCTGGATCGCGCCTCTTGCCTCTTCGCAGCAGGGGTGCTGCACGACGACGTCGTGGGGGCCGGGAGCGAGCGAGAGGTGGAACACCATCGCCGCTCCCTGGTCGTTGCCGTCCACCAGGACCCGGGCCGGAAGCCGGCTGCCGATGGTGATGGTGGCGGGCACGGTCGCCGGAGCGGGAGCGGGCGCGGTTTCGCCCGGGGGCGGGGGGCTCTGCACGGGACGAGGTGGCTCCTTCCGGACGGGAGCGCGAGCGACGCGGGTGGCCCGCTCCGCGGGAGGATGCCGCCGCTTGTCGCCATGCCCCCGCGTCTCCTCCCGCGGCGGGGCGGTTTGCGAAGGCTCGATCTCCGCGGGCGTCGCAGGCTGCGCCTGGACATCCGCGTGGGGAGGGGGCGCGCTCGGCGGTTGCGGCGCCGGGGGAACCGCGGTCGTGGCAGCGGGCGGGGTGGCGACGGCAGACTGCTGCCGCGCCGTCCATCCTGCCCGCGCTCGTTTCGCGAGGCGCATCGCCGGGACGACGCCCAGACCGAGCGCAGCGGCCACCGCCACGGCCACCGCGACACGCCGGGCGAGCTTGAGGGCCCTGGCGCGGCGCCGGACCCTGTCCACCAGCGTACGGGCCTCTTCGTTGGAAGGGTCGAGGACCAGGACGCGGCCGAAATCGGAGAGCGCGGCGGTCGTCTTTCCCGCCCGCAGATCGGCTTCTCCGCGGCGCAGGCAGGTGGCCACGATCCGCGCCCGCACCTTGGGTCCTTCCTCGGCCGGGGCTTTGACGAAACGGGCCAGCGTTTCGAGCGGCTCGGTGATTCCGGAGTCGGCGAGCAGCGTTTGCAGGCATTCCCGCAGCTCGCGGGCGGACTGGACCCGCTTCACCGGATCGCGCTCGAGGCAGCGCAAGACGAGCTTCGCCTGCGCATCGCCGATGCTCGGTCGCACGAGGCGGGGGTCCTTCGGGTTCCCTTCCAGGATCTTGCGCAACAGCGCCGCCGGCGTGGGGGCGTGGAATGGCATCTCGCCGGTCGAGAGCCAGTAGAAGATCGTCCCGAAGGAGAACAGATCGCTGCGCGGATCGGCCGGCTTTCCTTCGATCGTCTCCGGAGCGAGGTGGGCGGGGGAGCCGAGGATTGCCCCGGTCGCGGTGAACTTCTCGTCGGGGTCGAGGATGGCGGCGATCCCGAAGTCGGTGAGCTTCACCACCCCGTCCTCGCGGACCATGACGTTCTCGGGCTTCAGGTCCCGGTGGACGACCCCCGCCGCATGGGCGTGCTCGAGCGCCTCCGCGATCGGCAGCAGCGCGGCAGCCGCGAGATCGGGTGGATCGAAGGATTGCTGGTCGCCGAAAGCCCGCAGCGTGCTCCCGCGGATGAACTCGGTGACGAGATACGCCTCCTGCGCGGAGAGCCCGCTGAAGTCGTAGACGTCGAGGATGTGGGGATGGTGCAGGCGCGCGACGGCCTGGGCCTCGCGGTCGAAGCGCTTGCGGATGTCGGCGCGAGCGTGGAGGTGCGAATGCAGCACCTTCACCGCGACGGTCCGCTTCAGCTCCGTATCGAATCCGCGCCAGACGACGGCCATGCCGCCCTGGCCGACCTGCTCGTCGAGACGGTACCGGCCGAGCTGCAACGAGCTCCCTCCCAGGGCAACCATGTCGCGATCGACCGCGCGGACGAAGGATCCTCCGCGCCCGGTGTCGAAACAGAAACACGCGTCAGCGCAGGGCTTTTACACACGTTGCCGAGTCGCGCGCGACAGCGATGCCACTGTATTGGACGACTGTGCCCCGATCAAGGGTTCCGCCGCGCGGCGCGGATGCGGCCGAGCAGCGTTTTCAACATCTCGACCCGATCCCGGGGGAGGCTGTCAGAAGCGGGTCGCTTCGGGTCGATGGGCGCGAAGCTCGCTTCCGTCACCCGGGCCGATCGGGCTGACGGCGCTTTCGACACCGGACGCGGAGTCATGTCGAGCCTTTCCGCGGCGCCCAGGTCGGCCCGGGCGCCGGGAGGCGCAAGTCGGCGCAGCTCCTCGAGCCGCTCGCGCAAAAGCTCGTTCCCCGGGTTCTTCGCCACGGCTTTCTCGTACCAGCGGGTCGCCTCCTGGAAGCGCCCGGCGCTCGCGTGGACCTCGCCGTGCTCCGCGTCGCTCAGCGCCGCCGGCGGCGTCTCGTCGTGGGTATCGGGCTCTCGTCGCCGATTGACGAGCTCGCTCGGCTGCAGCAGGGCGCGGACCGACTCCATCCGCTGCCGCACCCGCTCGTCCTCGGGGTTGTCGGCGAGGAGCGATTCGAACAGCTCGAGCGCGAGGAGAAGCTCGCCCCGCCGCACCGCCCGCTCCGCACGCTGCTCGAGCTCGTCCGCGGAGAGAGCCATCGGGGGGAATCAGATGGCCCGCGGACCGGCCCTGTCAACTTCCCCGGCTGGCGGCAGCGCCGGCGCGCCCCGCCTCGGAGGCAGGAGACCGTGCGATCGGCTCTCCGCGGCGAGGCGCAAGAGTCCCTCCACCGCGCTCGGATGCTGGGGCACGAACCCGAGGGCGCGCAGGCGCGACGTATCGTAGTAGCGATCCGCGGTGAACTGCTCGAGCAGGGCAGGGTCGAGCGCGGGAGGGGAGCCGGGCGGCTCGCCGCCCCAGGCGTCGATCCAGGCCCGCGCGAGCCTCCGGTTGAGCGGCGCCCAGAACATCCATCCCGGCATGCGCCTCAGGAACCAGAGAAACGCCCGAGCGGGAGCGGGGGAGTAGGGGACCCGCCCCGCCTCCTCGGCCCCGGCCGCCTGGAGCAGCGCGCGCGCAAGCTCTTCGAGCGGTAGGGGCACGTCGTCCGCGACATTGAAGGCCTTCCCGTCGAGGGAGGCAGGATCCTCGCCGGCGACGAGGAACGCCGCCCGCGCGACGTCGTCGGCATGGACCGTGTGCACGACCGGGCCCCGCCGGGGGACCCAGAGCGGACGGCCCGAACGGGCCGCGAGTGCCGCGACGGTGAGAGCCGCCGCGAGGCCGCGCCGCTGTCCGGAGCCGTAGGTGAGAGCCGGCCGGAGCACGACGAGGCGCAGCCCCCGCGTCCGCCGCCACAGATAGGCCTCGCGCTCGACGGCCCAGCGGGTCTGGCCGTCGGCGTCGACGGGCCGCTTCGGCTCGCCCTCCTCGCAGGGAAGGTTGCGCGGCCGCCCGTACACGGAGCAGCTCGACAAGAGCAGCAGCGTGGCATCCACGGAGAGCGCCGCCGCCATCGAGGCACGAGCCATCTCCAGCGCCTTCTCGTCGAGCCCTGCTCCGGGAAAGGCGGCATGGGCGACGAACGACGTTCCTTCCGCCAGCTCGGCGGAGAGGAGCGCCGCTTCGGGCGTTCCGAGCTCCGCTTCCGCGTACGACTTCGCGACTGGAATGGACGATTTGTGGGTACCGGAGCGGTCGAGAGCGCGCACCTCCCACCCTTCGGCCGAGAAGGTGTCGCACAAGTGCGAGCCGACGAGGCCGCGGGCGCCAGTCACCAGGATCGCGCGCCGTCCCACGAAATCAGTGGTTGGCACGCCGACGCGCCGCGTGCAACTGGAAGTGCGGGGGGTCGGTTGTCGCCGCGGCGGTGTGCGTATGACTCGCACACGTAGTCCTACTCACCGACTTCTCCAGGGGGATGGCCCCCTATTATGCTGTCGGTGGGGGTATTGCAGATTGCTTTACGGATTGGAATCAGAGCTCGTCGAGCGTTGCCCGGATCTCCTCGTCGTCCTCGACGGGGACATGAAAGTCGTGCGTGCGAGCGCCGGGCTCCGGTCCGTCGTTCCGCTGGTAGAGCCCGGGATGGAGTTCGCGCGCTCGCTCGAGGAACCCTCGCCCGCCCGGCTGGCGCAGGCCCTGGCGCTGGAGCGCGACTCCGGCGTCGCCTTCAATCTCGACGTGATGCACCGCGGCCGCGAGCGGCTGGTTCCGGCTACGTACCGCTTCTACGGCTTGGAGAAGCCGTTCGTCGCGGGGCTCGGCCGGGAGATCGCCGCAACGGGCGATCTCGCCGATCAGGTGGACGCGCTGCGCCGGCGTCACCAGGAGATGCTTTCGCAGCTCGCGTCGATGACCGGCAGGCTGCGCGAGCTCGCCCGCAACGACTCGCTGACGGGGCTCCTCAACCGCCGCGCGTTCCTCGACCAGAGCGAGCACGAATGGGCGCGGCACAAGCGGCACCGCCATCCGATCGCCTGCTTCGCCCTCGACGTGGACGCCTTCAAGGGCATCAACGATACGTACGGTCATGCCGCGGGTGATGCCGTGCTGCAGCACATCGGCGCCCTCTTGCGCGCTACGCTCCGCGCGAGCGACGTGCCCGCCCGCACCGGAGGCGACGAGTTCATCGCCTTGATGCCGGACACGAGCATCGACGGCGCGGCCGCCACGGCCGAGCGTCTGCTCGCCCGCATCGCGGCCCATCCGGTCACGGTCTTCGACAACTCGTTCCAGACCCGCATCTCGATCGGTGTGTGCGATTCGGTCGGCTGCTCGAGCCTGGAAGAGCTGCTCGCCCGCGCGGACCGCGCGCTCTACCGCGCGAAGAAGGAAGGCAAGAACCGCGTCTCCCGCGACGTCTAGAGCGCTCTAACCTGGCGCGGACCTCACGATCCGCGCCAGGCAGTCGAGCTAAGCGTGCGCCTGTGGTGATCCCGGCTGCTGCTGCTCCTGCGTTTGCGGCTGGCCGTCGCCGGGAGGCGGGTTCTTCGCCGCCTTCTCGAACGGATCCTCCTCCAGCGCCGAGCGCAGCACGTCGTCCATCGAATGGGCGAAGACGAACTCCATCTCCTTCTTCGCCTGCTCCGGGACGTCGTTGAGGTCCTTCTTGTTCCGCTCCGGCATGATGATCCGCTTGATGCCGGCGCGGTGGGCGGCGAGCACCTTCTCCTTGATGCCGCCGACCGGGAGCACGAGCCCGCGAAGCGTCGCTTCGCCGGTCATCGCCACATCCCCTCGGACCCGGATGCCGGTGAGGAGCGAGGTGAGCGCGGTGAAGATGGTGACGCCCGCGGAGGGGCCGTCCTTCGGGATCGCGCCCGCCGGGAAGTGGATGTGGATGTCCTGCTTCTCCAGGAAGCGGGGATCGATGCCGAGCTTCTGCGCCTTGTTGCGCGTGTAGCTCAGCGCGGCCTGGCAGGACTCCTTCATCACGTCGCCGAGTTGGCCGGTGAGCGTGATGCCGCCCTTGCCCTGCATCCTGGTGCACTCGATGAAGAGAAGGTCGCCTCCTGCCGCGGTCCAGGCGAGGCCGGTGGCCACGCCGGGAAGCTCGGTGCGCTCCGCCGTCTCCATCCAGAATTTCTCCGGCCCGAGGATGATCTCGAGGTCCTCCGGCGTGATGGTGCGCTTCGCACTCGAGCCCTTGGCGACGTCGACCGCGACCGCGCGGCAGACGTCGGCGATGGTGCGCTCGAGGTTGCGGACGCCGGCCTCGCGCGTGTAGCCCGTGATGACCTTGCTGAGCGCTGCGTCGGTCAGCTCGATGTTCTCCAGCGAGAGACCGTGCTCCTTCACCTGCTTCGGGATCAGGTGGTTGCGCGCGATGTGCGTCTTCTCCTCGAACGTGTAGCCCGGCAGCTCGATGACCTCCATGCGGTCGCGGAGCGGCGGAGGGATGGGCTCGAGCTGGTTCGCCGTGGCGATGAACATGATCTTCGAGAGGTCGTACGGAACGTCGAGGTAGTGATCGGAGAAGGTGTTGTTCTGCTCCGGATCGAGCACCTCGAGGAGCGCCGCGCTCGGGTCGCCGCGGAAGTCGGCGCCGAGCTTGTCGATCTCGTCGAGCATCATGACCGGATTGATGGTGCCCGCCTTCTTCATCGACTGGATCACCCGCCCCGGCAGCGCGCCGACGTAGGTGCGCCGGTGGCCGCGGATCTCGGCCTCGTCGCGGACGCCGCCCAGCGAGATGCGGATGAACTTGCGCCCGAGAGCGCGCGCGATCGACCGGCCGAGCGATGTCTTGCCGACACCGGGCGGTCCGAC
>JBJMQD010000367.1:0-4585 GCA_045802855.1 Myxococcales bacterium
TCGGCTCGACGCAGCTCGACGTCGAATCAACGCAGCTCGACGTCGAAGCCGAGCCGGCGCGCCGACTCGATGAGCTCGTCCGACGGCGCGACCTTCAGAGGCACGCGCAACGTCGTCTCGCTCTCACGCGGAATGACCGCGCGGACCGTCACCGCGCAGTTCCCAGGGTGCTTCCCGAGCAGCCCCTTCAGCGAGGAGGCGCGGTCGGCGCTCAGCCCTCCGGCGTCGATTCGCAGCGCGAGCTCGCGCGTCTTCTGGCTGCGCACCATGGAGAGGAGCTCGATGTCGGTCGCGACGATCTCGGCGCGAGGGTTCTCCTCGTCGCGCTGATCGACCTTGATCTGCCCGTGGACGACGATCGGATCGCCCGACTTCACCATCGCTTCCCAGTCGGTCCAGCCCTTTTGCGCCGGACGCTGCCCCTGCGCCGGTCGCCCAGCCCAGCAGATGACCTCCACCGTGCCCGAGAGATCCTCGACGGTGAGGAAGCCGAAGCGCGTGCCCTTCTCCTTGCTCGTCTTCTCGCGTAAGGACGCCACGATGCCGACCACGCTCACCTTGTCCTCGGGGCGTTTCGTGCCGACCTGCGACGCGGTCACCGACGCATAGCGGCGGATCTCCTTCGCGTGCGCCTGCAGCGGGTGGCCCGTGAGGTAGAACCCGAGCGCCTCCTTCTCCAGCGCGAGCCGCACGCGTTCCGGCCACTCTTCGACCGTGACCTCGCCGAGCTGGTCGCCCGCCTCCGGGTAGCGCGGCCGGGCCGCCACCACTGGCGCAGCACCGAACAGGCGCGCCAGGCCAGACGCGCGGTCGGCCTGCGCCGACGCCCCGGCCGCGAACGCCGCCTCGATGCCATGGAACAGCTGCCAGCGCGGCACGCGCTCGAAGTCGAACGCGCCGGCCTTCGCGAGCGCCTCCACGACCTTCTTGTTGATCTTTCGGGTGTCGACCCGCTGCGCGAGATCGAACAGGCTCGTGAACGCGCCGCCCTCGGCGCGCGCGGCGAGGATCGCCTCCACCGCCGCGTCGCCGACGCCCTTCACCGCGCCGAGGCCGAACCGGATCTTGCCCTTGGTCTTCGAGCCTGGCGCCGCTGGAATCGCCAGGAAGTCCTTGTCGGACTCGTTCACGTCGGGCTGCAGCACCTCGATGCCGCCCTCGCGCGCCTCGGCGACGTGGAGGACCACCTTGTCGGTGTTCGAGGCCTCGCTCGAGATGAGCGCGGCCACGAACTCCACCGGGTAATGCGCCTTCAGCCACGCGGTCTGGACGGTGAGGAGGCCGTAGGCCGCTGAGTGCGACTTGTTGAAGCCGTACGCCGCGAACTTCTCCATGAGGTCGAAGATCGCGCCGGCGGTCCGATCCTCGACGCCGTTCGCGATCGCGCCGGCGAGGAACCCGGAGCGCTCCTTCGCCATCACCTCCGCCTTCTTCTTCCCCATCGCGCGGCGGAGGAGGTCCGCACGTCCGAGCGAGTAGCCCGCCAGGACCTGCGAGATCTGCATCACCTGCTCCTGGTAGACGATGACGCCGTAGGTGTCCTTCAGGATGGGCTCGAGGCTCGGGTGCGCGTAGGTCACCCGGTCCTTGCCGTGCTTGCGCTGGATGTAGACGTCGACCATCGTCCGGCCGTCTTCCAGCTTCTGGTCGAGCGGTCCGGGGCGGTAGAGCGCGCCGGCGGCGATGACGTCCTCGAACCGCGACGGCTTCATGTCGATGACCATCTGCGTGAAGCCCGACGACTCCATCTGGAACACGCCGGCGGTGTCGCCGCGGCTGATGAGCTCGTAGACCGCCGCGTCGTCGATGGGGATGTCCGTCGCGACGAGGTCCTTCTGCTCCGGGTAGTTCTCGCGGATGAGCCGGATCGCGTCGTCGACGACGGTGAGGGTCTTGAGGCCGAGGAAGTCGAACTTCACGAGGCCGGCCGCCTCGGACTCGTCCTTCGCGAACTGCGAGACGAGCTGCCCGGAGGTGGCGTCCTTCGTCACCGGGACGTATTCCCAGAGCGGCTTCCCGGCGATGACGACCCCGGCGGCGTGGAGGCCCGACTGCCGGTTCAGGCCCTCGAGCGACATCGCGATCTCGAGGATGTCCTTCTCGGTGACCTGCTGCTGCTGACCCTTCGCGTCGACGAAGGAGTGGATGATCTTCGGCTTCTTCCACATCTCCTCGAGCCTGGGCTCGGCGGGATATTTCTCCGACCCGAAGACGAGGTCCTTGAGCGGCGGCGTCTTGCCCTGGACCGGCTCCGGCACGAGCTTCGCGATGCGGTCGCCCTCGGCGAAGGGGAGCCCCATGACGCGCACGACGTCGCGGATGACCGAGCGCGCCTTCAGCGAGCCGAAGGTGATGATCTGCCCGACGTTGTCCTTGCCGTACTTGTCGGTGACGTAGCGGATCACCTCGTCGCGCCGGTTCTGGCAGAAGTCGACGTCGAAGTCCGGCATCGACACGCGCTCGGGGTTGAGGAAGCGCTCGAAGAGCAGGTTCCAGCGCATCGGGTCGAGGTCGGTGATGCGCAGCGCCCACGCGACGATCGAGCCCGCGCCCGAGCCGCGGCCGGGGCCGACCGGGATCGCGCGCTCCTTCGCCCAGTTGATGAAGTCCTGCACGATGAGGAAGTAGCCGGAGAACCCCATCGACTGGATGACGGCGAGCTCCATCTCGAGCCGCTGCCGGTAGAGATCGCGATCGACGAGGTACTTCCCGTCGATCTCCCTGAAGCGCCGGTCGAGGCCGCCGCGCGCGAGCTTCGCGACGTAGTCGGGCTCGCTCATGCCCTCCGGCAGCTGGAACTGCGGCAGGAAGTTCTTGCCGAGGTCGAGCGTGACGTTGCACATCTCGGCGATGCGCATCGTGTTGGCGATGGCCTCCCCGAGGCCGGGGAGCGCCTTCACCATGTCGTCCGGCGAGGTGATGTAGAGGCCGTCGGTCTCGTGGTGGATGCGCTTCGGGTCGGCGAAGGTCTTCCCCGAGGCGATGCACATGAGCACC
Source organism: Myxococcales bacterium (assembly GCA_045802855.1). Lineage (GTDB taxonomy): Bacteria > Myxococcota > Myxococcia > Myxococcales > 40CM-4-68-19 > VBKO01. The sequence goes on from JBJMQD010000367.1 coordinate 2,998, forward strand.
TCGTGCGCCTTCGCGTCGTCGCGCTTCACGTAGTGCGCGTCGGCGGTGGCGGCGAGGGGGATGTCCTCCGCCTCGCCGAGCTCGGCGAGCCGGGCGTTCACCTCGAGCTGCTCCTTCATCCCGTTCGACTGCACCTCGAGGAAGAAGGAGCCCGGCTCGAAGATGTCCTTGTACTCGCGCGCCGCGCGTCGGGCGCCGTCCATGTCGCCCTGGCGGCAGAGCCGCGGCACCTCGCCCGCGAGGCACGCGGTGAGGCCGATGAGGCCCTTCGAGTGTTCCTTGAGGAGCTTCTTGTCGATGCGCGGGTCGTAGTAGTAACCCTCGGTGAACGCCATCGACGACAGGTAGCGCAGGTTCGCCCAGCCCTCGTTGTCCTTCGCGAGGAGGATGAGGTGGCGGCCGATGCGCTCCGAACGGTCCTGCCGCCCCTTCTCGCCCGCGACGTAGGCCTCGAAGCCGAGGATGGGCTTCACCCCCGCCGCCTTCGCCTGCTTGTAGAAATCGACCGCGCCGAAGAGGTTGCCGTGGTCCGTGACCGCGACGCTGTTCATCCCCTTCGCCTTGACCGTCGAGAGCAGATCCTTGATGCGGATCGCGCCGTCGAGGAGCGAGTACAGGGTGTGGAGGTGCAGGTGGGTGAAGTCGGCCAAGGCTCGTGCGCTCCGGCTCCGGTGAGGGGAGGACTTCTTAGCAGGGCGGTCTGACGAACACGAACCGGGTGAGAGGATGTCCACGGAGCGTCGGGCGCCGCTGGCGTTACTTCAACTGGACGAGGCGTGGCGCGACGCAGATCGCCGGCACGGCACCGCAACGCGGGGCCGCGCCCCGTGTTGATGCTGCGAGGAGGGTCGTTTCGATGAAGCTTCGGGTCGCTGGGTTGTTCCTGCTCGCCTGCGCCTGCGTCGCGGAGACGCGCCCTCCGCCTCCGCCGCCGCGGCTCATGTCGGCGCGAGAGGCGGTCGCGGAGAGCGCGCAGTTCGCGCGGTCGCGCGGGCTCGTCATCGACCGCACGCTCGCCGCGCGGCTCGATCGCCGGGCGCGGTGGCACGTCGACCTCGCCGGGGCGGGCGGGCGCGATCACGCCCTCGTCGTGCTCGACGGGTACACGGGCCGCGTGCTCCGCGCGCGGCTGCGCGGCCCGCGTGGCGACGTCGCGGCGCCGGGCATTCCGCCGCCCGAGCCGCCGCCGCCGGGCGAAGGTCCGCCCGATGGCGCGGCGACCGCGCCGCCCCCGGGAGGCCCTCCGAACAACGGCGCTCCGCCGCCTCCGCCTGGTGAGGGACTCCCGCCGGTGCCGCCTCCCGCGGCGCCGCCGGGACAGTGACACTCCTTCGACTCCGCTGCGCTCCGCTCACGACTCCGGGGCGTCGCCCGCCGGCACCACGGCCGGCGCGCCGCCGTGGCAGTCCTTGCACAGGATCGGTCCGCGCGCGTTGTCGCGGTGACACCCGACGCAGACGAGGTGCGCGCGCTGCATCTCGAACCCCTCGATCTTCGCGACCACGCCGGGCCCGTGGCACGTCGCGCAGCGCGCGCGCCGCGAGAGGTGCGCAGTGTGGTCGAGCGTGACGTCGCCCTTCTTGTTCTT
>JBJMQD010000403.1:0-9080 GCA_045802855.1 Myxococcales bacterium
GCGCGATCTCGCCGTCGCGCTGGAACGCATCCATGCCGCCCAGCGGGCCGTCGAGGAGGAGAGGCACTCGGCGGTGTCGGTCCTCACCCGGCTCGCGAACCATCGCACGAACCTCCTCAACCTGGAGCGCAGGCGACAGGACCTCTCCGGGCGGCGGGAAAAGCTCGCCGCGGAGGCTTCGGAGCTGGAAGCCCGCGGAGCCGAGATCGCGCGGCAGCGCGGCGAGCTTCTCGACGCCCTCGCCCGCTCGCAGGCGACTCGCGCGTCGCTCCACGACCGCCGGGTAGCGCAGGAAGAAGAGGTGCAGCGCGGCGCGGACGAACGGCGCGAGACGGAAGCGCTCCTCATCCGGCTCCGCGAGGAGCTCGCCGACCGGCGGAGCCGGCTCACGTCCCTCCTCGAGCTGCAGAAGAACTTCGAGGGATACGGGCGCGGGGTGAAGGCGATCCTCCTCCGCGACGAGGACGAGCGCAGGCGCGACGGCGTCTACGGTCTCGTCGCCGAGGTCCTGCGGACCGATCCGGCCCACGAGCGCGCCATCGAAGCGGTCCTCGGCGAGCGCCTCCAGCTCGTCCTGGTGGAGAGCCATGCGGCGGGCCTGCGCGCGGTCGAGTACCTGCGCAAGGCGTCGCAAGGCCGCGCGTCGTTCGCTCCGCTGACCGAGATGGAGCAGCTTCCGCTCGTCGCCGAGGCGCTCACGCTGCCCGCTCCGGAAGGCACCGTGCGCGCCGTCGACGTGGTCGAGTGCGCAACGGAACACGAGCGCACCAAGCGCTTCCTCCTCGGCGACGTCTTCCTCTGCGACACTCTCGCTTCCGCTCTGGCTCTCTGGGCGCGCAGCCCGGGCGAGCGCACCTTCGTCTCCGCCGACGGCGAGGTGGTGGACAAGGAAGGAATCGTCTCGGGTGGGTCGCTCGCCGGGGTCGCCGACGGCCTCCTCCACAAGCGGCGAGAGCTTCAGGAGCTGGCGGGCACCGTCCAGGACCTCGAGGCGCGCGTGGCCCTTGCCACCGCCCGCGCCCATGAGCTGGAAAGCCGCCAGACCGCGCTGGAAACGGCGGTGAAGAGGCTCGGGCAGGAGGAGCGCGAAGAGGAGCTCTCCGAGCTGCGGCTCGAGCGCGACGTGGCGCGCCTGCAGGAAGATCTGACCCGGGTGGCGCAACGCAACGACGTCCTCCACTACGAGCGCGAGCAGCTCGACTCCCTTCTGGGCGAGGTCGAACGCGAGGAGGGGACGCTCCGCGGCGCGGTCGAGGGAGGCGAAAGCGAGCAGCAGGAGCGCGAGGCCAGATTGCGCGCCCTCCAGTCGGAGCTCCTCGTCGAGCGGCAGAAGGCGGACGGGGTGCAGTCCGAGGTCACCCGCTCGAAGGTGAACGCGGCCGCGGTGGCGGAGCGGCGCGAGGGCGTCGCGCGTACCCTCGCGCGCCTCGCCGAGCAGCGCGCCGAGATCGAAGGGCGCCGCGAAAAGCTGGCCACGGAGATCTCCGCCGCGCGGGAGCGGGATTCGGCCTTGGAGGCGAAGCTGGAAGTGACCCGCGGCGAGCTCGCGCGCCTGCTCGAGAGCGGCGAGGCGCTTCGCGCGGAGCTCGGCCGGACCCGGGCGCGGTACGACGAAGCCCAGGAACGGCTCCGCGGCGGCGACGAGGAGGTCAAGAAGGCCCGCGCCGAGCTGGAAGGCGTTTCGCGGGCGAGGGCCGGGATCGAGCTGCGCCTTCAGCAAATCCGGCTCACGCTCTCCCACCTCGCGGACGGCGTGCGCGAGCGGCACCTCGTCGAGCTCGGCGACGTGGCGGCCGTGAAGCGGGAGGAGGCGCTGGCTCTCGACACGGCTGCGGCCGACGAGCGCATGCAAAAGCTCCGGGAAGCGGTGGAGGCTCTCGGCGAGGTCAGCCTCACGGCCATCGACGAGGCGCGCGAGGTCGGCGAGCGGCACGCCTTCCTGTCTGGGCAGAAGCAGGATCTCGAGGAGTCCATCGCCCGGCTGCGGACCGCCATCGTCCGGATCGAGCGGGCGAGCAAGGAGCGGTTCCGCGAGACGTTCATGCTGGTGAACGAGAAGTTCCAGCAGGTGTTTCCGCGCCTCTTCCGTGGCGGCCGCGCCGAGCTGCAGCTGGTGACGGATCCGCAGAATCCAGATGGCGAGCCCGGCGTGGAGATCGTCGCGCAGCCGCCGGGAAAGAAGCTCACGAGCGTCAACCTGCTTTCGGGCGGCGAGAAGGCGCTCACCGCCGTCTCGCTCATCTTCGCCATCTTCCTCATCAAACCGACGCCTTTCTGCCTGCTCGACGAGGTGGACGCCCCGCTCGACGACGCGAACGTCGGCCGGTACAACGACATGGTGCGAGAGATGAGCCGCACCTCGCAGTTCATCGTCATCACGCACAACAAGCGCACCATGGAGGTGGCGGACGCGCTCTACGGCGTGACGATGGAGGAGCCCGGGATCTCGAAAACCGTGAGCGTGAAGCTGTCGCAAAGGCCGGGCACCACCGCCGCGGCCTGAGAGCACATGTCACAACCTGACATGCGCTCTTGTGCGGCACCCTTCGCCTCGGTCAACTGACCACTATCGGGCCGCTTGCGCCCTTGGCAAACTCGCCTCCGATGCGATTCGCGCTCGTCGTGCTCTGCCTCTTGCTTCCCGCCTTCCGGGCACTGGCCGATGATGTCCGGCCGCCCGCCATCTCAGAGGTCAGCGCCTCGCGAAAGGGGCGCAAGATCGAAGTCCGGGCGATGATCACGGACGAGACGGGTGTGCTCTCGGCCATCTGCCACCATCGCGACAAGGGCGCGGCATGGGAAACGTCCGCGATGCGGAAGGATTCGGCCGGCGACGTGTTCCGGGCCTCGTTCAACGCCGGTGGCGAAACCGAGTACTGGATCGAGGCGACCGATCTGCTCGGCAACGGCCCGGCCAGCTACGGAAGCGTCTCGACGCCGATCGCCGCCGGGGGCGGAAAGCCGGAGCCGGGCACGAACGGCGCGCACGGCTCGCAGCACCGCCCTCTCCCACCGGTCGTGCAGCATCGCAAGCCGCCCGGCGATCTGCCGGCCGGACAGGAGGTCACCGTGCGGGCGCGGATCCGGGCCGACGGACCCATCTCGAGCACCGCGCTCCATGTTCGGGACCCGGGCCAGAGCCGGGACACAATCTTGCCGATGCACCGCGTGGAGGGCGACACGTACGAGGCGACGATCCCCGCGGACCGCGCGCACGGAACGCTCGAGTACCGCATCGCCGCCCGGGACCGGCACGGACTGCAAACCGTCCAGGGCGAGGCGAAGGACAAGTGGTTCAGCGTCACTTTCAAGCCTCCCGCTCCCGCCGAGCCTCCCTTCGCGTTCGCCGTCAACCCGCCCAGGCGGATCCCGCCCGGATCGGCGATTTCCGTGCGCGCGCAGATCACCGGACCCGCGTCGACCGAAGACGTGGTGGTGCCCGATCGGGCGCGCGTCCTCTACCGGGGGCCCGACGGGCGCGACGAGTCCGTGGACATGAAACCGGATCCGACTGGCGGTCTCGGCGGATTCAAGGCGGACCTTCCCGGCCACGCTTCGGGACCGGTCTACTTCCAGGTCCTCGCCTGCGATGCCCTGGAAAGCAGGTGCGCTCTCGACACCGGCGACAAGCGCAAGTGGCACGCCGTCTCGATCGCCAAGACGCCCGGTCCGCCGCCCCCTGCGCTCGACTCCCCGAGCACGAAGCTGCCTTCCACGATGCAATAGCCGCTCGACGGCGCGCAGGTAGATCCTTGACGCGCGGGGCGCAGCACGTCACGGTGCGCGCCTTCCAACGCGAGGTCCCCCGAAGCCGTGCCCTTCGCTCTGGCCGAAGTGACCCTGTTGGCGTTGGCGGTTGCCTGGGACGTCCGCACCATCGCCATCGCCGCCGCGATCCTGATCGTCCTGGCGATCGTCTTCGCGCTGGTCATCCGCAGCGTCGTCCGCCGCAAGTTGCCGCCGCAGCTTCCTTCCAAGGAAGCGCGCCTGGGAGAGCGCCTCGAGGCTCCGCCCGAGGCTCGGCCCGAGGCTCGGCCCGAGGCTCGGATCGGAGAGGCGCTACCGCTGGAGGTGGCGCTCCCCGGGGAACGTCTCGCCCGGCGGGATCGCGCGCGCGACGACGTCACCGCGGCCGAAGCTGCGCTCGCCGCCGCCGAGGCGAGGGCGGCCGCCGATCCGCGGGCGCGCGCCGACGTCGAGCGTCGCCGCCGCGATGTGGCCGATGCGCAGCGGCGCCTCGACTACGAGACGCGCAAGGTCGCGGAGAGCGAGGAAAAGGCGCGGCGCGAGGCGCTGGCGCAGGCGCTCGCCCGCCGCGAACAGGCCGCTCGCGAAGAGCGGGACGCGGAAGAAGCGCGGGAGCGCGCCGCGCAGGAGGCCCAGCGGGCGAAGCTCGCCCAGGCGGAGGCGGGACGGACCCTCGCCGAGGGGCTCGCGAAGACGCGAGGCGGATTCGTCGCCCGCCTGAACGCGCTCCTCGGAACGGGCAAGGCGCTCGACGAGCATGCCCTCGGAGAGCTGGAGGAGATCCTCTTCTCGGCGGACGTCGGCGTCCACACGGCGACGCACCTGCTCGAATCCGTCCGCGAGCGCCTCGCCCGCCGCGAGCTCGCCGACCTCTCCAAGGTGAAGGCGGCGCTGCGCGAGGAGATCGAGCGCATCCTCTCGCTGGGAACAGGCGGGCCCGCAAGCGAGGCCGGGCACGGAGGGCTCCCCGATCTTCCTCCCACGGTGGCGCCGCCGCAGGTGGTGATGGTCGTCGGGGTGAACGGGACGGGAAAGACCACGACGGTCGGGAAGCTCGCTGCGCGACTCCGGCAGGCGGGAAGGAAGGTGATCCTCGGCGCCGGCGACACGTTCCGCGCGGCGGCGGGCGAGCAGCTCGACGTCTGGGCCGATCGAGCGCAGGTGCCGATCGTGCGGGGAAAGGACGGCAGCGATCCGGGAGCCGTCCTCTTCGACACCGTCGCGCGCGCCAAGGTGGAGCAGATCGACGCCGCGCTCTGCGACACGGCGGGAAGGCTCCACACCAAGGCCGGGCTGATGGACGAGCTCAAGCGGATCAAGCGCACGCTCGAGAAGGCGCATGCCGGCTCGCCGCACGAGATCCTCCTCGTCGTCGACGCCACGACGGGGCAGAACGCGATCGCGCAGGCGCGACAATTCCACGAGGCGCTCGGCGTCACCGGATTCGTCCTCACCAAGCTCGACGGCACGGCGAAGGGCGGGGTCATCATCGGGATCTGCGACGAGCTGAAAATCCCCGTCCGCTATGTCGGGATCGGTGAGAAGGTCGCGGACCTGAAGCCGTTCGATCCGCACGAGTTCGTCGAGGCGCTGTTCAGTTGACGTAAGCGATCGATCGCGACGCTTTGTTACAGTCGAGTAGAGAATGTCCGAAAGCGGCCGAGAGCCTGCCACCCTCCTCCTCGTCGACGACGAACCCGCGAACCTCGATTCGCTGGAGCGGATCTTCGCGCGCGAAGGATACAAGACGCAGCGCGCGGAGACGGGCGCGGCCGCGCTCGCGGCGCTGCGCGACAAGCCGGCCGACGTCGTCCTCACCGACTTGATGATGCCGGGAATGAGCGGCCAGGAGCTGCTGCGGGCCGTGAAGGCCGTCGCGCCGGACGCGGAAGTGGTGCTGATGACCGCGTACGGCACCGTCGAGGCCGCGGTCGCCGCCATGAAAGACGGCGCCTACGACTTCCTCACCAAGCCGCTGAAGCGGCACGCCGTCCTGAAGTCCGTCTCGCAGGCGCTCGAGAAGCGTCGCCTCGTCCTCGAGAACAAGCAGCTGCGCGCCCGGCTGGCCGGCGTTTCCTCGCCGATCGTCGGCCAGAGTCCGGCGCTGCGCTCGACGCTCGACATCATCCGGCAGGCGGCGCCCAGCTCCGCGACCGTGCTGCTCCTCGGTGAGAGCGGAACGGGAAAGGAGCTCTTCGCGCGCGCGCTGCACGAGCATTCCACCCGTGCGCAGGCGCCCTTCGTTCCCATCAACTGCGCCGCGATCCCGGACACGATCCTGGAGAGCGAGCTGTTCGGCTACGAGCGCGGCGCGTTCACCGGCGCCGTCGCCCGGAAGGAAGGCCGCATCGAGCGGGCGCAGGGCGGAACGCTGTTTCTCGACGAGATCGGCGAGCTCTCGCTCGGGGTGCAGGTGAAGCTCCTACGTTTCCTGCAGGAGGGCGAGATCGAGAGACTGGGTGGGACTTCGCCGGTGAAGGTGGACTCCCGCGTCGTCGCCGCCACCAACCGCGATCTCGCGAGCGCGGTGCAGTCCGGCAAGTTCCGCGAGGATCTGTATTACCGCCTGAACGTCATCCAGGTGATCCTCCCGCCGCTGCGCGAGCGGCTCGAGGACATCCCGCTCCTCGCCGATCATTTCGTCGGAAAGTACGCGGCGAAGAACGGCAAGCAGTTCTCCGGCATCACGCCTTCGGCGCTGGAAGCGCTCGAGGCTTACCCGTGGCCCGGCAACGTCCGCGAGCTCGAGCACGCCATCGAGCGGGCGGTGGTGCTCTCCTCGGGATCGGAGATCGACATCGACGCGCTGCCGCAGCCGGTGCTGCAGGCGGCGCGAGGAGGACCGCGGGGGCCGATCCCGGCGGCTCTCGAAGGCCGGACGCTCTCGATTCCGCTCGGAACGACGATGGAGGAGATCGAGCTGCGCGTCATCCGCGAGACGCTACGCCACACCAAAGGCGACAAGAACCTCGCCGCGCAGCTTCTCGGCATCGCTGCCCGCACGATCTACCGCAAGCTCGATCGGGAACCGAAAGAGAGCTGAGCGGGACGACCGGCGACCTGGCGAACGACATTTTGTCAAAGCCGCGCGCGGTGTCGTTGCCACCTTGTCCGTGCCCACATCGGAGCTGGGCATTCGCGGGCTTGGTAGCCCCGGTTGCCCGGTGGCATGGGCCTTGCTGAACGGACTGCACATGGAACTCTCGCTGCAAAGATACCCCTGGATCCAGACTGCGCTCGCGATCATGGCGCTGCTCGGAGCCTATCTTTGCGCGCGCATCGCCAACACGCTCGCCGCCACCGCGATCGCGCCCAAGCCCTCGCTGCTGCAGCAGTCGGTAGGAGCGGCACCCTCGGCTACGCCGGCCGTCAACCGGTTCGAGTTGAACGGGGAGCGGCTCTCCCACGTCTTCGATGTCCCGCTGCCGAAACCGCAGGCCGCGACCGAGGCGCCCGTCATTGCGGCCAAGGCCGACTGGCAGGCCAACCCGACCAAGTCGTCGCTGCACGGGATCCTCGTCGGGACCGCCGTGGCGGTGCCTTCGCGGTACTCGCTCTGCCAGCTTACGAACCAGGATACGAACGAATCGTTCGTCTACGCCATCGGCGACAGGTTCATGGGCGCCCGGATCTACGAGATCGAGAAGGACCGGGTGCTGATCGACAACGACGGGCGCAACGAATACATCGACACGGGCGCGCCGGCCGCGGGGATGATGAACGTCGGGATCGCTCCGATTCCCGCGGCCCCGGCCTCGGCGTCGAACGACGTCAAGCAGCTTTCCGACAATCAGTACGTGGTGGCGAAGGCCACCATCAACGACAACCTCTCCGATCTCTCCAAGCTCGCCACGCAGGCGCGGATCGTGCCGTCCTTCAAGAACGGCGTGGCGAACGGCTTCAAGCTCTTCAGCATCGTCCCCGACTCGCTCTACGCGAAGATCGGGGTGCAGAACGGCGACGTGATCCGGCGCATCAACGGCTATGAAATGAACAGCCCGGACAAGGCGCTCGAGATCTACAGCAAGCTCCGCGACGCGAACCGGATCGAAATCGAGATCGAGCGTCGCGGCGAAACCCTCCGCAAGTCTTACTCCATCGAGTGAAGGGCCGGCCCGCAATGCGAACGACCGCCTTGCTCCTTGTCTGCGCGCTGATCATCCCTGCTTCGGCGCTCGCGCAAGAGACGCAGAACGTACAAGCCCAGCAAGAGACGACGCCGCCGGCGCGCCGCCGGCAGCAGCGCCCGGTCACGACGCCGACGCGGCCGGTCCAGCGGCCCGCCCAGCCGGTGCCCGTGCCGCAACGGTCGCCGCCGGATCCGAACCGGCCCTCGATCGCCCCGCAGCAGTCGACGGTCGTGCAGAAGGCGCCCACCCGGCCCTCGCGCTCGACGCCGCCTCCTACGGTGGCACCGATCGATCACAAGGAAGCCGCGAAGCGGGCGAACGCGATCCAGCTCAATTTCGACAAGAAGGACCTGACCGAGATCATCCAGTTCGTCAGCCAGGTCACCGGGCGCAACTTCATCCTTCCCGAGCGCGTCTCGGGGAAGATCACGCTGCTCTCGAACACGCCCATCCCTCCCGACGAGGTGTGGAACGTCTTCCTCGCCGCGCTCGACGCGAACAACTGGGCGCTCTACCCGGTCGGGCACTACTGGAAGCTTTCCGAGAAGAAGCAGTCCGCGCGCGCGAACATCCCCACCTTCCTCGAGCCGGGGCAGGACATTCCGCCCACCGAGCAGATGGTCACGAAGCTCTTCAAGCTTCGCTACGTCGAAGCGGACCAGATGCGGAACACGCTCAACCAGTTCACGAGCCGCGATTCGGACTTCCAGATCTTCCCGCCCGACACGCTCATCATCTCCGACCTGGGCCTGAACATGCGCCGCCTGGAGAAGCTGATCGGCTCGCTCGACCAGCCCGGCGGCTCGGAGGAGATCCACATCGTCCAGGTGCAGTACGCGAGCGCGCAAACCTTGCAGCAGAAGCTGCAGGAGATCTTCAGCAGCCAGGGCGGCGGCGCCGGCAGGCCCGCGGGCCGCGCGTTCGGCATCGCGGAGGGCGGGCAGGTCGCGCCCGCACCCGTCGCGCCCGGTGTGGGCGCCGCACCCGCGGCGGGCGGCGGCGGCCCCGTGCAGGTCAGCAAGATCATCGCCGAGGAGCGCACCAACAAGCTCATCATCATCGCGGGAGGGCGCTCCTTCGGCCGGGTGGTGGAGCTCATCCGCCAGCTCGACGTGCCCACGGGCGGCGGCGGCGTGCAGGTGTACTTCCTGCAGAACGCCAAGGCGGAGGACATCGCCAGCACCTTGCAGTCGCTCGCGCAAG
>JBJMQD010000026.1:0-5721 GCA_045802855.1 Myxococcales bacterium
GAAGGTTGCGACCAAAACACGCATCGGAAGTCCGGACGTACGGCGCGGGATCAAGGGGGAAGGAGTTGCGCTGGTCAAGGTCTGTGGTGGGGAGTGGTCTGTTTGGTTACCGGCAGAGAAAAAACACGGGACCCTGACACCGCGATGACAGTTCGACCTTAAAAACAATCAAGGCCGACTCCGCGGCCCGACTGGAGCCCTTCACGATGTCCGATACCGCCGCCCTCGTACGAGGCGAGGACGAGAAGCTCGATCTCTGCAACTCGATCCCGTTCTTTGCGGCTCACCTGATCGCCCTGGTGGGTCCGTTCTTCGTCGGGTTCTCGTGGAAGCTCGTCGCTCTCGCCATCGCGCTCTATTACGTCCGGATGGCGGGGGTTACCATCGGCTACCACCGGTACGCCTCGCACCGGTCCTTCAAGACTTCGCGCGCCTTCCAGTTCGTGCTCGCGTTCTGGGCGCAGTCGAGCACCCAGAAGGGGATGCTGTGGTGGGCCGCGCACCACCGCGACCATCACAAGTACTCGGACGAACCCGGGGACATCCACTCGCCGAAGAAGGGTTTCTGGTGGAGCCACGCGGGGTGGATCCTCTGCCGCAAGTACGCCGGCACGGCCGAGATCAAGGACCTCTCCCGGTTCCCGGAGATGCGGTTCCTGAACCGGTTCCACCTGCTCCCTCCCGTCCTCCTCGCAGTGGTGATCTTCCTCATCGGCGGCGCTCCTGCGCTCGTCTGGGGCTTCTTCGTCTCGACGGTGATGCTGTGGCACGGCACGTTCGTGGTGAACTCGCTGAACCACGTGTGGGGATCGCGCCGCTACTCGACGACCGACACGAGCCGCAACAACGTGTGGCTCGCCCTCATCACCATGGGCGAGGGATGGCACAACAACCACCACCACTACCAGTCGAGCGCGAACCAGGGCTTCTTCTGGTGGGAGATCGACGGCAGCTACTACCTCATCCGGCTCTTCGAGGCTCTCGGCCTCGTCCGCGACGTGCGCACGCCGCCCGAGAGCATCCGCCGCGCGACCATCGAGGCGACGAAGGTCGAGCCCGAGGTCGTCCTCGGCGTGCCCGCGCTGGAGTAGGCGCACGGCTCAGGAAGGACACCGCCGGCCCGTGGTAAGGCGAGGAAATGCGAACCCTCGCCGCCACGCTGGTCCTCGCTGGTTGCGCCGCCGGTCACTCCGCCGAATCGGGTGACATCCTCGATCGCTCGAAAGAGACCGAGCGCGCCGAGGTGCAGCACATCCTCCTCGCCTGGTCGGCGCTCGAGGGCAGCTACCGCGGGATGCGGCTCGACCTCGACCCCCGCGCGCAGAACAGGACCCAGAAGGACGCGGAGCAGCTCGCCTCGTCGCTCCTCGCGCGCTGCAAGGCGGGCGAGCCGTTCGAGCCTCTGATGCGGGAGAGCTCGGAGGATCCGGGCAGCGCCACCACCGGAATGGTCTACACCGTCACACCCGACTCGCGGATGGCGCAGGGATTCGTGGATCTCGCGCTCCGCCTCAAGCCGGGAGAGTGCGGCGTCGTGAAGACGCAGTTCGGACTGCACGTCGTGAAGCGGGTACGGTGACGTTGCGCGGCGTCGTAGGGTGGTATCGGACATCGAGCGCTGGTGCAGCGCGCCAAATCGATCGGGCAATGTGATCCCTGCCACACGCGTAGCTTGAAGCATACCGTCCCGCACGGTTACGACTGTCCAGTGAGCTCGACACAACCCCGTTATCCGGCCCACCTGAGGGTCATCCTCTCCGACGAGGAAGTCCGTTCAGTCGAAACGGCGAACATCAGCGCCGGAGGCATGTTCGTTCACACCGATCGGGACCTGCCCGTCGGAAGCACGCTGTCGGTCGAGGTCTCGCTTCCCGACGACCAGCGGCCGACGCCGGTGAACGTCAAGATCGTCCACGCGGTTCCACCGCACGCGTTACCGTCCGAGCGTGGAGTCGGGATGCAGTTCGTCGGCCCCGACGACACGTTCCGCGAACGCCTCCATCAGTACCTGGAGTCGATCACCGCGAAGACGAGGGTGCCCATCCGCGTGCTCCTCGTCGCCCGCGACCTGTTGCACGAGAAGGGCTGGACGCAGCTCGACGCCCGGGACCACGTGGGCAGGTACTGCCTCTCTGGGGCGCTTGCCGCGGCCGCAGGCAACGATCGCACCGCGTATCGAGCCGCGCTCAAGTCGCTGAATACCCGCTTGCCTGAGCCCGGCTGCCCGTTCGGCGGCGTCGACTGCCACTGCGCCGTCCTGCGCTGGAACGACCGGGAAGGCCGGACGAAGCACGAAGTCGTGGCGAAGCTCGACGAGGTCATCGAGAGCGCGCTCGCCCAGGCAGGCTGACGGCGCGTCCAAATCCGTGCGTTAACGACCGGTACTTGAACGTCCGTTCCGGTCTTTATTGCGCGCATCTCGTGCGTCGCGCACGTTTTGCGACGCGCCGCGACACGCCCCCTTGACCCGGCGCGGCGGAAGCACGACCCTTGAGCAATGCCCGAGCAGGCGAGCGCTCCCGTAGGTCCACGCCGGGTAGTCGAACGCGGCCGATACTACGAAGACTTCGAGATGGGGGCGGTCTACGCCCACCATTGGGGGCGGACGCTCAGCGAAGGGGAATGTCAGCTCTTCGCCACGGCGACGATGAACGCCGTCCCGCTCTACTTCAACAAGCTCCACGCCGAGCGGCTCGGACATCCGGCGGTGCCGGCCCATCCACTTCTGGTCATGAATGTCGTGTTCGGCATGACGGTCGAGGATCTCTCCGAGCAGGCCCTCGCGCACCTCGGCTACTGGAACTTGCGGTTCCCGCGCTTCAGCTATCCGGGCGACACGCTCGTCGCGACCAGCGAAGTGCTCGACAAGCGCGAGAGCGGCAGCAAGCCGGACCGGGGCATCGTCCACGTCCGCACGACGGGCAGGAACCAGCGCGGCGAGGAAGTCTGCGTCTACGAGCGCCGCATCCTGGTGAAGAAACGCTCCCATCACGGAGGAAGATGATGCCGGTTGCGAATCCGTCCGCGGGTGGGCTGAGCGAAGAGCACGTCGCGATCCGCGAATCCGTCCGGGACTTCGCGAATTCGGAAGTGGTCCCGATCGCGAGCGACCTCGACAACCAGGCGGCGGAGATTCCCACCGCCATCATCCGGAAGATGGCCGAGCTCGGTTACTTCGGCCTGATCTTCGCCGAGGAGTACGGAGGCAGCGCCCTCGACACCCTCAGCATGGCCATCGCCACGGAGGAGCTTTCCAAGGCGTGGCTCTCCGTCGGCTCCGTGATGACCCGGATGATCATCACCGCCTCGCTGGTGGAGGCGAACGGGACCGAGGAGCAGAAGAAGCGCTTCATGCCCGGCCTCTGCACCGGAGAGATCCTTCCCGCCGCCGCCTTCACCGAGCCGGACGCGGGCAGCGACTCCGCCGGAATCAAGTGCCGGGCGGTGAAGCAGGGCGACAAATATCTCGTCACCGGCGAGAAGACCTGGTGCACCTGGGCCAACAAGGCCCATATCCTCTGCACGACCGTGGTCACCGACGGGCAGGCCGCGCGCAAGCACGACCGGCTCTCCATCCTTCTGATTCCCAAGACGCCGGGCGACAAGTTCCACCCGCCGCAGCTTGCGGGAAGCCCCATCCCGACCATCGGGTACAAGGGGATGAATTCCTACTCGCTGCAGTTCGACGGCTACGAGGTTCCCGCCGAGAACCTCCTCGGCGGCGCGACGGGCAAAGGCTTCTACCAACTCATGTCGACGTACGAGATCGCTCGCATCCAGACCGCGGCGCGGGCGGTGGGCGTCGCGCAGGCGGCGCTGGAAGCCGCTTTGAAGTACGCCGGCGAGCGGACCCAGTTCGGAAAGACCATCGGCGAGTTCCAGGTCATCCGGCACAAGCTCGCGCAGATGGCGACGCAGGTCGAAGCCGGACGGCAGCTCACCTACCACGCGTGCCGGATGAAGGACACGGGCAAGCGGTGCGATCTCGAGGCGGGAATGGCCAAGGCGTTCTGCGCCGAGATGGTGGAGCACGTCACCAGCGAGGCGATGCAGGTCTTCGGCGGCTACGGATACTCGCGCGAGTTCCCCGCCCAGCGGTACTGGAGGGACGCGAGGGTGTTCCGGATCTTCGAGGGAACGAGCGAGATCCAGTACGAAGTGATCGCCAAGAGGCTGCTCGAGAAATGAGCGCCCTCATGGAACATCGCTTCACCCGCGACGACAACCTCTACGAGGACTTCACGGTCGGTGAAACGATCGCGCACCCTCGCGGGCGGACCGTCTCCGAAGCCGAGCACATGATGTGGACGAACTTCGTCCTCAACACCGCCCAGCTCCACTTCAACCAGAAGATGTGCGACGACTCGCCCGACACCACCTTCGGCGGGCGGAGGGTCGTCTACGGCGGGATCGTCTTCGCCTTCGTCGCGGGCCTCGCTTCCGAGGAGACGGAGGAGAACGCGGTGGCGGTGCTCTCGTACGACGAGGGCAGGCACCTGAACCCGGTCTTCGCCGGAGACACGCTCTTCGCGGAGAGCACGGTGCTCTCGAAGAGCGACGACGATCCGCGCATCGCGAAGTGCGGCGCCCCCGCGCTCGCGCCCGGCAAGGCGGGAATCGTCAAGTTCCTCTTGCGCGGAAAGAACCAGCGGGGCGAGATAGTCCTGGAAATCACCCGCGAGCTGGTGATTCTCAAGAAGGCGCACCGGCCGTGAGCACGACCCGGAGCGGAATCGGGCTACAGCCCGTCTACGGACCGGACGATGTCCGCGAGCCGCCGCCGCCGCCCGGAGAGTTCCCGTACACCCGCGGCATCCACAAGAGCATGTACCGGGGGAAGCTCTGGACGATGCGGCAGTACGCCGGCTTCGGAACTCCCGCGGAGACGAACCAGAGGTTCCGGTACCTGCTCGAGCAGGGGCAGACGGGGCTGTCGCTCGCGCTCGACCTTCCCACCCAGCTCGGGCTCGACGCGGACGATCCGGAAGCCGAAGGAGAAGTGGGCAAGGTCGGCGTTTCCATCGGCTCGCTCGCGGACATGGAGGAGCTGTTCCAGAAGATCCCGCTCGGGGAAGTCTCCACCTCGATGACCATCAACGCGACCGCGCCGGTCCTCCTCGCGCTGTACGAGGAGGCCGCGAGGCGGCAAGGCGTCCCCGCTACGCTAATCAGCGGAACGGTGCAGAACGACCTGCTCAAGGAATTCGGCGCCCGCGGCGCGTGGCTCTTTCCCATCGAGCCGTCGATGCGGCTCGCCTGCGATCTGATCGAGGACACGGTCGCGCGCCTTCCCCGGTTCAATCCGATCAGCATCGCCTCCCATTATCGAGACGCGGGGGCGACTCCGGCGGAAGAAGCGGCGTACACGCTCGCCGCCGGCAAGGCGTACGTCGAGGAGTTGATCCGCCGCGGGCTCGCGCCCGACCGCTTCGCGCCCCGGCTCTCCTTCTTTTTCTATACGTACACGAACTTCTTCGAAGAGGTGGCGAAGTACCGCGCGTCGCGGCGCATCTGGGCGAAGCTCCTCCGCGACCGCTACGGCGCGAAGGAGCCGGAGAGCTGGCGGCTGCGCGCCGCCTGCGTCTGCGGCGGTCATTCGCTGACCAGGGCCGAGCCGCTCAACAACATCGCGCGCACGACCATCGAGACCATGGCGGTCGCGGCGGCCGGGCTGCAGTCGGTGTTCACCGCCGCCTACGACGAGGCGTTCGCGATTCCGAC
>JBJMQD010000028.1:0-8243 GCA_045802855.1 Myxococcales bacterium
CGCCGTCCCGCCTTCCGCTACATCTGGGCCGCCTCGTTCCTCTCCAACGTCGGCAACTGGATGGAGGCGGTCGCCCAGTCGTGGCTCGTGCAGCAGCAGACCGCCTCTGCCTTGCTGGTGGAGTTCCTCGCCGCCGCCGAATTCATCCCGGTCGCGATCCTCGCCCTTCCGGCGGGCGCGCTCGCCGATCGCCACGACCGCCGCAAGCTCCTCCTCGCCGGACAGACCTTGATGATGGCCTTCGCGGCGCTGCTCGCGGTGCTCACGCACATGGGGCGCGCGACGCCCGGGAACATCATCCTCCTCGCCTTCCTCGAAGGCGCGGCGTGGGCGTCCGTGATGCCGGCATGGCAGGCGCTCGTCCCGGCGCTGGTGCCGCGCGACGAGCTGCCCTCCGCCATCGCCTTGAATTCGGCACAGTTCAACGGCGCCCGGCTCCTCGGTCCGATGATCGCGGGAGGCCTCCTCACCGCGGCCGGCGCGGCGCTCGTGTTCGACGTCAACGTGGTGACCTTCGTGGGCATCCTGGTGGTGCTCGCGCTCGTGCGCGTCCCCGCCGGGCCCATCCGCGAGAAGCCGCGCCGGCCAGGAATCCTCCAGCGCGAGAGTGCCATTCGCGAGGCCCTCGCCTTCTCCTGGCACGAGCGCGGTCCCCGGCGGCTCCTCCTCAGCCTCTTCATGTTCGCGCTTCTCGCCGCCCCCGTGCAGGGCCTCCTCCCCGTCTACGCGGACCAGCTCCTCCACGTAGGGGCTCACGGATACGGCGCGCTCCTCTCCTGCCTCGGAGCGGGAGCGATCACCGGCGCGCTCACCCTGGCGCGCCTCCCCGCCGACTATCCACGCCACCACCTCATCCCGCTCTCGATGCTCGCCTTCGCCTGCTGCGCGCTGGTCTACGGCGGGTCCACCCATTTCGTTCTGTCGGGGCTCGCGCTCGGCGTGGGCGGCGTCTTCTGGGTGTGGTCGCTCGCCTCGGCGAACACGGCGATGCAGCTTCTCGTCCCCGACCGCCTGCGCGGGCGCGCGATGAGCATCATGGCGCTCGCGAACACCGGCGCGTTGCCGCTCGGGCACCTCCTCGGCGGCGTGCTCGCCCACTTCTTCGGAGCGCGCCAGGCGACGCTCCTCACCGCGGCCGGCCTCGCGGCGTTCGCGCTCTGGTCGGCCATCGCGCGCGAGCCCGGGATCGACGCCATGCCCGCCGTCGCACCGCCGCGGCCGCCCCGGACTTTCCGCGAGGCGCTCTGGGAAGCCTTGACCGCCGCCTCTCACCGGGCCCAGGAAGTCGAGCCGGGCATCCCGCCGGGCAGCGCGGAACCCCTCGAGGAATGATCCTTGGCCGCGCTGGAACAGCCGACTCTTTCGGGAACCCACGTCCGGCTCGAGCCGCTCTCGCTCCAGCATCTCGACGACCTGGTGGGCGTCGCTCGTGGACCTCGCGAGACCTATCGCCTCACCTTCGTACCGGAAGGCCCGGAAGCAATGCGCACGTACATCCAGACGGCGCTCTCGTTGCGCGACGCCGGAGCCGCCGTTCCCTTCGCCACGGTCCGGCTCGCGGACGGCCGGGTGGTCGGGTCCACCCGCTTCGGCAATCTCGAGTACTGGGCCTGGCCGGCGGGCGCGCGCTCCCCTCCCGCTCCTCCCGACGCGGTCGAGATCGGCTGGACGTGGCTCGCTGCCGACGCGCAGCGGACCGCCATCAATACGGAAGCGAAGCTTCTCATGCTCGCCCACGCTTTCGAGCGCTGGCACGTGCGCCGCGTGAACCTGCGTACCGACGCGCGAAACGTCCGGTCCCGGACCGCCATCGAACGCCTCGGCGCGAAGCTCGACGGGATCTTGCGGGCGCACATGCCGGCCGCGGACGGCGGCGTCCGCGACACCGCGTCGTATTCGATTCTCGCCGGAGAGTGGCCGGCCGCGAAGGAACGCCTCTCGAAGAAGCTCTAGGCGACCGTGCCCGGCTCCTCGGCCTTCTGCGCGAGCCAGTCGCGGACCGCGAGTCCCGTCCCGAGAGGCCACGGGCGCAGCTTGTCGGGCGGCACCGCTTTCACCCCGGCGATCTCCTCGTTCGTCTGGATCTCGCCATGAGCACGGACGTGATACGCAATGATCACCTGGTTCATCTGGGGAAACGGATACGCCCCGATGAGCGACACCACCTCGCCGTGCAGGCCCAGCTCCTCGCGCACCTCGCGCAGGACCCCTTCCTCGGGCGACTCGTCCTTCTCCAGGAACCCCGTCACGAGCCCGTACCACTTCTCGGGCCACTCCTTGTTGCGGACCAGCAGGACCGTCTCGCCGTGCTCGACGAGCGCCGCTACCACCGGAGTCGGGTTGTCATAGTGGACGTATTCGCAGCCGTCGGACCCGCAGGCGAGACGCACCCGGCCCTCGACCTTCTTCGGCCGGAGCGGGGCAGCGCAGGACGGGCAGAACTTCATCTCCGGCATGGCAGGAAACCCCTCCGTTGCCAAAGGACAGTCGCAATGTCAAATCAGGGCCGTGCCGCCGCGCCTCTTCACCTTCGACGTTTTCGGAACGATTGTCGATTGGCGCTCGGGGCTCCGGAAAGCGCTGGCATCGCGGCTCCTTCCGGACACGCAATTCGATCGTTTGATCGACGTACAGGGAGAGATCGAGCAAGGGCCGTTCCGGCGCTACGCCGAGATCGTGGCGGAGAGCCTCGTCCGGGTCCTCGGCATCTCCCCGTCTGATGCGGAACGGATCGGCGCGGACGCGGGCAAGTGGCCTCTCTTTCCAGATTCCGCCGCCGCGCTCGCGAGGCTCCGCCGGATCGCTCCCTGCGCCGCGACCACCAACAGCGATCGCGCTCACGGCGAGGACGTGCAACGCGCCCTGGGCTTCCGCCTGGACGGATGGGTCTGCGCCGAGGACGTCCAGGCGTACAAACCCGACCCGCGGATCTGGCAAGCGGCCGCCGAGCGCTTGCACGTCGCCCCCGGCCGCGGCTGGTGGCACGTGTCCGCCTACGCCGACTACGACCTGCGCACGGCGACGGATCTCGGCCTCACCCGGGTCCTCGTTGAAAGGCCCCACCGCCGCCCGGGCGAGGCGGACCACGTCGTTCCCGATCTCGCCGCCCTCGCGGATCTGGTGGAAGGCGACTGAGCACGCGCGCAACCTCCGCCCCGGCGCGGCGGACGATCTGGTCCGCGTCGAAAGGCACGAGCTTGCGCGCGCGAACGAGCCAGCGACCATCGACGACGACGTCGCACACGTCGGTCTTGCACGCCGAGTAGACCAGCGTCGCGTGCGGGTCTGGCCCGGCCGGCGCGAGGTGCGGGGCGGCCAGATCCACGACCGCCAGATCGGCCCGCTTTCCTGCTTCGAGCGACCCGATCTCGCTCTCCAGCCCGAGCGCGCGAGCTCCCCTTATCGTCGCCATCGCCAGCACCTCGCTCGCCGGCATGGCCCGCGCTCCGGACCGCGGAAGGGGCAGCGTGCTCGCCAGCCTCATCTCGTGGAAGGCGTCGAGGGAGTTGTTGCAGGCGGCGCCGTCGGCTCCGAGGGCGACGTTCACGCCCGCGCCGAGGAGCCGCGGCACGTCGGCGATCCCGCTCGCCAGCTTGAGATTTGCTCCCGGGCAATGCACCGCGGTCGCGCCGGAGCGGGCGAGCATCCGGATCTCCGCAGCCCCGAGGTGCACGCAGTGCGCGAGCACGGTCCGCGGACCGCACAGGCCCACCCGGCGGAGATAGGCCACGTTCGCCGCTCCCGTGCGCCGGCGGACCATCGCCACCTCGTCGCGGCTCTCGCTCGCGTGGGTGTGAACGAGAAAGCCGCGCCGCTCGGACAGCTCCGCCACCGCTCGAAGCAGCTTCTCCGTGCACGAGAGCGCGAACCGGGGACAGAGCGCCCACCGGATCCTGCCGCCGTCCTTTCCGTCCCACCTCGTCCCGAGCCGCTCGGCCCCGGCGAGCGCGTCCGCCGTGGACTCCCGCAGGCCCTCGGGAGAATCCGGCGCGTCCATCAGGCACTTCCCGCCCGTGTACCGGAGCCCGCTCTCGAGCACGGCCTGCAACAAGGCTTCGGTGTGGTGCACCGTGGCCATGTCGAGCACGCAGGTGGTCCCCGACAGGAGCAGCTCCGCGATGGCGAGCTCGGCCGAGAACCGGAGCGATCGCGCGTCGTGCGCCGCCTCGAACGGCCAGATCCGACGCGAGAGCCATTCGAGGAGGTCGAGGCCGTCCGCCTGGTTGCGAAAGAGCGTCTGGCACAGGTGCGTATGGCACTGGACGAGCCCGGGCAGGATCAACTTCCCGCGGCAATCGAGGACCGTAACTCCGGCGGGAGCGCGCAGGCGCTCCGCGATCCGCGCGATGCGCGAGCCTTCGACGAGGAGGTCGGCGCGGCGCACGGTCCTCGCGGCATCCATGGTGACGAGCGTTCCGCCCGCAAGGAGAAGCCTTCGTCGCTCAGGGATCATCGGGCGCGAAAGTAATTCGCCGCGAGAGGACAGGAAAGCGACTCTCCGCTAGCGCCAGGGTCGGGGCGGACTTACAAAGGATCCGTGATCCCGCTGCGCGATACGATTCCGTCACGGACCGCGCCCGTCGTGACGGTCGCGCTCATCGCGATCAACCTGCTCGTCTTCCTGCACGAGACGGCCCTCGGCCCCTACCTGCCGCAATTCGTCGACGCCTACGGCCTCGTCCCGGCCCGCTTCGTCTACTGGCGCGGCAACCCGCTCGATCCCGCGCGATTCGTCCCGCTCCTCACCAGCATGTTCTGGCACGGCGGGTGGCTGCATCTGATCGGGAACATGCTCTACCTGTGGATCTTCGGAGACAACGTCGAGGACAAGCTCGGGCACTTCCGCTTCGTCGTCTTCTACGTGCTGTGCGGCCTCGGAGCCGCGCTCTGCCAGGTGGCGCTCTCGCCGGAATCGACCATTCCCACCGTGGGTGCCTCGGGCGCGATCGCCGGAGTGCTCGGCGCGTACCTCGTCTCCTTCCCGCGCAGCCGGGTCGTCACGTTCATTCCCATCTTCATCTTCCCGTGGATCGTGCAGATCCCGGCCGTCCTGTACCTCTTGTTCTGGTTCGGCATGCAGCTTCTCTCGGGAGTCGCCTCGCTCAACATGCCCGAAGGAGCGGGCGGCGTCGCCTGGTGGGCGCACATCGGAGGGTTCATCGCTGGAATCGTCGGCGTCTTCGTGCTCGCTCCTTCGCCGCGCCGCAGGACGGTCGCGCGGGAGTACCCGCTATGAGACTCGCCTTCGTCCTTCTCTTCGCGTTCGCCTGCGGCTCGGGAGAGGTCACCGTCCGCAAGGACGTCACGTCGGCCGAATGCCACAGCACCTCGGACTGTCCGGGCGGCCGCAGCTGTAATCGGGGAATCTGCGAAGACGTGAACCCGACGGTTCGCTGCCATTCCGACCCGGAATGTCCGACGGGACAGTCGTGCATCAGCGGCTTCTGCGAGGAGCCGCGCGGTGGCCGGGACTCGGTTCCGCAGGTCCGTCGCTGACTGCTTGACGCCCGGGGCCAGTGCCCCTTACATCGGACCCCCATGATCGGAGTGGTAGACGCGATCGCCGCCTGCGAGGGCGTGCACGGTAAGGGCTTCACGTTCGTTTCGGCCAAGGGCCCCGGCGAGGATCTCTTCCTCGATTTCGACGCTCTCGGCCTCGAGATCCGCCGCCGCGCCGCGCACCTGCGCGCGCTCGGGCTGCGCAAGGGCGATCGCGTCGCCCTCGTCATTCCCGACGGACCCGACTTCATTCCTCTCTTCCTCGGGGCGCTGTGGGCCGGAATCGTGCCGGTTCCGCTCTACCCGCCGACGTCGCTCGGCAAGCTCGACGCGTTCATGGAAGCGCTGGTCGGGATCCTGAACGTCGCCGAGCCGCGCATCCTCGCGACGGACGCTCGCATCGCGAAGGTGCTCTGGGGCGCCATCGGCCGCGTTCCGTCGATCGAGAAGGTGGTCGAAGTGAAGGACCTCGCGGCTCCCGCTCCGGAAGGCTCGAGCGACGCCCGTGAGCCCACCAGCGATTCCGACCTCGCCTTCCTCCAGTTCACCTCCGGCTCGACCGCCGCGCCGAAGGGCGTGATGGTCACCCACGGCAACCTGAAGGCGAACTGCAACGCGATCCTCTTCGACGGGATCAAGCTGAAGGTCCCCTCCGACGACGTGGCGGTCTCGTGGCTGCCGCTGTACCACGACATGGGGCTCATCGGGTGCGTGCTCTGCCCGCTCATCGGCCGGATTCCGGCCGTCTATATCCCGACGCTCGCCTTCATCAAGAACGCGACGCTCTGGCTGGAGACGATCCACAAGCACCGGGCGACGCTCACGTATGCACCCAACTTCGCGTACGCCCTCGTCACCAAGCGGGCAAAACCGGAACAGCTCGCGCGCTGGGATCTCTCGCGGATGCGCGGTTTCGGCTGCGGCGCCGAACCGATCAACCCGGATGTGATGCGCGCCTTCGTCCGGACCTTCGCGCAATCGGGGCTGCGCCCCGAGGCGATGCTCCCCTCGTACGGGATGGCCGAGGCGACGCTGGCGATGGCGTTCAGCGGATTCGGCAAGCCGATCCACACCGATCGCATCGACGCCGCCGCGTACCACGGCGAACGGAAGGCGCAGCCCGTCTCGAACGGAACGAGCGCCCTCGAGATCGTCTGCTGCGGGCGCGCCTTTCCCGGGCACGAGTTTTCCATCCAGGACGAGGCAGGCCGCAAGCTTCCCGAGCGCGAAGTGGGGGAGATCTGCTTGCGCGGACCTTCCGTCGCGGCGGGCTACTTCCGCAACCCGGAGGCGACGCGCGCGGCGGGCATGGGTCCCGACGGCGGCGGGTGGCTGCGCACCGGCGACCTCGGCTACCTGGCGGACGGGGAGATCTACATTTCCGGCCGTATCAAGGACATCCTCATCGTCAACGGGCGGAATTACTATCCGCAGGCGATCGAGTGGCTCCTCGACGACGTCCCGGGGCTGCGCAAGGGGTCCTCCATCGTCTTCTCGCGACCAGGCAAGTCCTCCGAGGAAGTGGTGATCGTCGCCGAGACGCGGGAGCGCGATCTGGAAGCGCTCCGCACCGCCATCGTCGCCAAGGTGAGCGATGAGATGCAGCTTGCCGTCGCGGACGTGGCCTTCATCGCGCCGGGCGCCCTCCCGAAGACTTCCTCAGGCAAGCTGCAGCGCCGCAAGACTCGCGAGCTTTATCTTCTGGGGAAGCTCCCCAAGGCCGGCATCCGTCCGTCCTCGACCCGGCTGATTGCTGCCCGGCACGCCGCCGTCGCTCTCGTCGGGCGTGCGCGCCACATCGCGCGGGGGTGGTTCCGGTGAACGGAGCAAACGTGATCGACGTCGTGAAGCTCTTCAAAGAGGCCGCGCTCGAGGTGGACAACCGCAAGCTCGACGACGTGAAGCCGACGTCGGTCATCACCCAGCTCGGGATGGACTCCGTCGCCCAGATGGAGCTCGTCAGCTGGTTCGAGGAGCGCCTCTCCGTGCGGATTCCGGACGAGGAGCTGCCGAAGATCCGGACCATCAGCGACCTTCGCGACGTGCTCGCGCGGCTCCTCCCGCCCGGAACGCAGATCGCCGCCTAGAACTAGAGCCAGCCGGCCTTCCGGTACCACTCGACGCTTTCCGCGACGCCCTGCGCCCAGGTCGTTTGCGGGGACCATCCCAGCTCCTCGCGCGCGCCCCTCCCCTCGCAGACCCAATGGCGCTGGCGAAGCTCGCGGACCTTGTCGAGCGTGAGCATCTGCGCCGTGTTGGTGAGCTTGCCGTACAGTTGGGTCGCGGCGGCCGCTGCCTGAACGACGCCGAGAGGCAGCCCGAACCGCACGAACGCGCGCTTTCCGAGGGCCTTCACGATGGCGTCGAGCGCCTCGCGCCACACCAGGACCTGGCCGTCCTCCACGAAGTAGGTGCGCCCGCTCGGGACAGAGTCGCTCACCGCCGCCCGCACGCAGGCGGCCGCGCAGTCCTTCCCGTACACGACGCTCAAGGTGTTCCTGCCGTCGCCCGTCATGGGCAGGACGCCGTTCCTCACCGAAGTGAAGAAGGCCAGCGTCTCCTTGTCGCGAGGTCCGTAGATGAGCGGCGGCCGGATGACCGTCACTGGGATCCGGTCGCGGACGGCGAGGACCGCTTCTTCGGCCGCGAGCTTGCTCCGCCCGTAATGGGTGACGGGCCGCGGCGGGGCATGGTCGGGGACCGGCTTGCCGTCCTCGCTCGGGCCCACCGCCGCGAGGGAAGAG
>JBJMQD010000041.1:0-10016 GCA_045802855.1 Myxococcales bacterium
TGGCGGACCTGCGGGCCGACGTGATCGACTTCGGTCGCGTCCTCGGGCTCGGCGAGCGCGAGCCCATCGAGGCGATCCGCGATCGCCGCGCCCTCGCCGCGCACCGCAAGGGAATCGATTCCGACTGGGTGGAGGAGCGGATCCGCGAGCGGCTCGCCGCGCGGAAGGCGAAGGACTTCGGCCGAGCGGACGCGATCCGCGCCGAGGTTAGCGCGAAGGGCGTCGAGCTCAGGGACGCGCCTGGCGGGACCGACTGGCGCATCCTCGCATGATCTGCCGAATCATCTCGATTCCGACGGAGGCGGGAGGATCCACCAGCGGGACAAAATCGATGTCGATCTCAATCCTGGCACCTGGGTCGCGAGCAGGCAACCGGTCCTTCCCGGAGCAGGCGCTCTTCTCGCCTGTTAAACTGACAGGCCCATGCCGTTCCAGCTTCGCAGCGACTACAAGCCGCAGGGCGACCAGCCTCGCGCCATCTCGGAGCTCGTCGCCGGCATCAAGCGCGGCGACAAGGCGCAGACGCTCCTCGGCGTGACCGGCTCGGGAAAGACGTTCACGGTCGCGAATCTCGTACAGGCGGTGCAGCGGCCGACGCTCGTCATCGCCCACAACAAGACGCTCGCGGGGCAGCTCTACGGCGAGTTCAAGGAGCTGTTTCCGCAGAATGCCATCGAGTTCTTCGTCAGCTACTACGACTACTACCAGCCCGAGGCGTACGTGCCCTCGACGGACACGTACATCGAGAAGGACTCGACCATCAACGACGAGATCGATCGCATGCGCCACTCGGCGACGCACTCGCTGCTCACGCGCAACGACGTTCTCATCGTGGCTTCCGTCTCCTGCATCTACGGCCTCGGTACCGCCGAGGCGTACTACGAGCTCAAAGTATCGGCGCAGGTCGGCCAGGAGTACCCGCGGCACAAGCTGCTGCGCGACCTGGTCGAGATCCAGTACGAGCGCAACGACACCGACTTCGCCCGCGGGACGTTCCGGGTGAAGGGCGACACGGTGGAGATCTTTCCGGCTTACGAAGAGGAGCGCGCCATCCGGATCGAGCTCTTCGGCGACACGGTGGAGTCGATCAAGGAGATCGATCCGCTGCGCGGGAAGGTGCTCGCCGACATCGAGAAGATCAGCGTCTTCCCGTCCAGCCACTACGTGACGAGCGGCGAGAGGCGGAAGATCGCGGTCCACGACATCCGCGAGGAGCTGCGGGAGAGGCTCACCGTCCTGCGAGCGCAGAACAAGCTTCTCGAGGCGCAGCGGCTCGAGCAGCGGACGATGTTCGACCTGGAGATGATCGAGCAGATGGGCTTCTGCCAGGGCATCGAGAACTACTCGCGCCATCTCTCCGGCCGCAAAGCCGGCGATCCGCCGCCGTGCCTGCTCGACTACTTCCCCAAGGACTACCTCCTCGTGGTGGACGAGTCGCACCAGTCCATTCCGCAGATCGGCGCCATGTACCGCGGCGACCGGTCGCGGAAGGAGACGCTGGTCGAGTACGGCTTCCGGCTCCCGAGCGCGCTCGACAACCGCCCGTTGAAGTTCGAGGAATGGGAAGATCTGGTGAACCAGATCGTCTTCGTGAGCGCGACGCCTGCAGAGTACGAATTGCAGAAGAGCGAAGGGGTCATCGTCGAGCAGATCATCCGTCCGACGGGGCTCGTCGATCCGATGGTCGAGGTGAGGCCGGTCGCGCAGCAGGTGGACGACCTGCTCGAGGAGGTCCGCAAGCGGGCCGAGAAGGGCGAGCGCGTCCTGGTGACGACGCTGACCAAGCGCATGGCGGAGGATCTGACCGAGTACTACGCCGACCTCGGCGTCCGGGTCCGGTACCTCCATTCCGACATCGACACGCTCGAACGCCTCGCCTTGATTCGCGATCTGCGGCGCGGGCTCTTCGACGTGCTGGTCGGCATCAACCTGCTCCGCGAAGGTCTCGACATCCCCGAGGTGTCGCTCGTCGCGGTGCTCGACGCCGACAAGGAAGGGTTCCTGCGCAGCTCCGTCTCGCTCATCCAGACCATCGGCCGCGCCGCGCGCAACGTGGAGGGCAGGGTGATCCTCTACGCGGACACCATCACCCGATCGATGCGCGCCGCTCTCGACGAGACCGACCGCCGCAGGGCGAAGCAGCTCGCTTACAACAAGGAGCACGGCATCACACCGCAGAGCGTGAAGCGTGCCATCCTCGACCTCGCCATCCAGGGCATCGCCTCCGACAAGGACGACGCGCTCGCGGGCAAGGAGGAGCTGGCCGGATACCTGCCGAAGGACAAGCGCGACGTGCCGAAGGTGATCGCGCAGTTCGAGAAGGAGATGCGGGCGAAAGCGGACGAGCTCGATTTCGAGGGCGCCGCGATGCTCCGCGACAAGATCCAGGCGATCAAGGACCTCGACCTCGGCATCCTGCCCAAGCGCCCCGAGGCGCTCAAGGCAGAGGCGCGCGCAGCCGCCGGGATCGTCCGGCCGCCCCGGCCGGAGCACGGCCGCATGTCGCGCGGAAAGAAGCAGCCCCGTAGCCGCGGAGGAGGAGTCCGCAGGTAGGCCTCCCATGCTCTCCGAGGAGCTGCGCAACAAGCTCGACACGCTGCCGACCCAGCCCGGCGTGTATCTCATGAAGGACAAGGCCGCCGAGGTGGTCTACGTCGGCAAGGCGGTGAGCCTCCGGGCCCGCGTGAACCAGTACTTCCAGGAGCGCTCGGGCGACGCGCGAGCCTTCATTCCCTTCCTCGAGGATCTGCTCGGCGACGTCGAGGTGATCATCACCCCGACGGAGAAGGACGCGCTCCTCCTCGAGAATGAACTGATAAAGAAACACAGACCGCGCTTCAATGTGAAGCTGCGCGACGACAAGAATTTCATCTCGCTGCGATTGTCCGGCACGCACCCGTACCCCCGTCTCGAGGTGGTCCGCCGCATCCGCAAGGACGGGGCGCGCTACTTCGGGCCGTACGCGAGCGCCTCCGCGATTCGCGAGACGCTGACGATCGTCAATCGCCACTTCCAGCTCCGCACCTGTACCGACCAGGTGATGGCGAATCGGCGGCGACCCTGCCTGCAGTACCAGATCAAGCGCTGCCCGGCTCCTTGCGTCTACAGCGTGCCGCAAGAGGAGTACCAGCGCTCGGTCGAGGAAGTGGCGCTCTTCCTCGAGGGAAAGGCCGACGAGCTCACCACCCAGCTCACCACGCGGATGATGGACGCCTCGGACAAGCTGCAATACGAGCGGGCCGCGCAGCTTCGCGATCAGCGTCACGCCATCGAGCGCTCGCTGGAGAAGCAGAGCACCGTGCTCGCCGATCTCGCGGACCAGGACGTGCTCGGCTTCTACCGGGAAGGGGGGCTGCTCGAATTGCAGCTCCTCTTCTTCCGCGGAGGGCGCCTTTCGGGGGGCCGGACCTTCAGCTTCAAGAAGCAGGAGTTTCCGACGGAAGAGCTCGTCATGAGCTTCCTCGACCAGTATTACGAATCGGGAGCTCTCATTCCAAAAGAGTTGCTCCTTCCCATGGAGCTACCCGACCGCGAGGCGCGCGAGGAGCTCCTCGGCGAGCGCAAGGGAGAGCGCGTCCGCGTCGTCGTCCCTGAGCGCGGGGAAAAGGCGCGCCTGCTGGAGATGGCCGCGGAGAACGCGCGCCACAATTTCGAGGAGCGGCAGCGGACCGAGAAGAACACCTTCGATCACCTGCAACGGCTGCAGTCGCGGCTGCGCTTGCCGCGGTTGCCCCGCCGCATCGAGGGGTTCGACATCTCCACTTTCCAGGGGCAGCTCACCGTCGGCTCGCAGGTGGTCTTCACCGACGGCGAGCCGGACAAGAGCGGTTACCGCCTTTTCAAGGTGCGGGGGGAGGCCGCGGGCGACGACTTCGCCGCCATGTTCCAGGTCCTCACCCGCAGGCTCAGCCGCGGGGTGGAGGAAGGCAACCTGCCCGATCTTCTCGTCGTGGACGGCGGGAAGGGGCAGCTCAACGTCGCACGCGCCGCGCTCAAGGAGGTGGGGCTGGGCCTTGCCGACGTGCCGCTGGCTGGACTCGCGAAGAGCCGGGTGCTGGAGGACGAGGGACGGTTCGCCGCGCGCCAGGGGTTCCGCCTGGCGGATGCGTGGGCGGATAAGGCGGGCCCCGAACCGGAGGTGCCGCAGATCGAGGATGCGGCGACGCGCACGGCCGACGGGACGGCCCCGTACGTGGAGCCACCCTCGCGGATCGGGCGCTCGCGGAAGAAGGGGAGGTTCAAGAAGGACGAGATCGAACGCTCGCCGGAGCGGGTGTTCCTGCCTGGACAGAAGAACCCGCTCGTCCTGCGGCAGAACACCGGAGAGCTGTTCCTGCTCGCGCGGCTGCGAGACGAGGCGCACCGGTTCGCCATCACCTACCACCGCAAGCTGCGACGCGAGCGGAACTTCCATTCGGTGCTGGAGCAGATCCCGGGCGTGGGCGAGAAGCGAAAGCGCGCGCTGCTCTCGCATTTCGGATCGCTCAAGCGCATCCGCGCCGCCTCCGCCGAGGAGATCGGGGAGGTCGAGGGCTTCAATCTCCAGCTCGCCGAGCGCGTCCAGCGGTTCCTCGCCGTGGAAGCCCGCGCCGCTCTCGAGGCGGAAGCGGTCGAGGCGGCACAGGGCGCCGCCGACCAGGGGGAGGGCCCCGAGCCCGACGGACCCGCCATCGCTACGGACCGGGACGACGTCGCTTTCGATGCCGCGGCCGCGGAGCTTACGGCTATCGAGGAGGACGACGTCGTACCGGAAGAAGCGGAGCAGGAGGCGGGACAATCCGTCGACTCCGCTCGGATCGGACCCGAAGTGGAGCCTCTTCCCGACTAGCGTCGAATCGTTTTTATTTGCGCCGTTTTTCCTTGAACGGCTTGCCTTCCTGTCCTACAACGCGACGCCTGTTCTCCGTTCGCCCGGACGGATGGAGGAGCGGGCTTTGCCCGCGACGGGTGGAGGCCGAAGGCCGCAGCATCCGGAGTCATGGAGAGCGAAAGGACGTCCGCAACATGAAGCTCTACCCGAAGATCATCCCCTCCATCGCCCGCGACACCATCGCCACGCTCATGGCCGAGGGCGACATCGAGGTGGAGACCATGCGGGTCGCGGACGCCGAGATGGACATGGCGGCGATCCTCAAGGAGTACCTCGCCGCCGAGGAGCGGGTGAACCAGGCCACGCGCGAGGCGCTCGAGCGGCGCGGCTACGACCATTCCAAGTTCAACTCGGTCAAGCGGGAGATGGCGGATGTCCGCGGATTCAAGATGGGCGACGAGGGCATCGACTACATCATCAACCAGATGATCGAGTTCCTGCTCATCTCGCGCAACGTGGAAGAAGTGTTCGCCGAAGACCACCAGATCCGGAAGAAGATCTACCAGGTGTTCAAGAAGCACCTCGACGTCGACGAGGACATCGACCGCGAGGCCCGCGCGCGCCTCAAGCACCTCGCCGAAGGCACGCAGGCCTGGGAGGTCGAGTACCAGAAGACGGTCGAGCAGATCCGCCGCAACAAGGGCCTTTTGTAGGCCGACGCTCGAGCCGCGGCGCGCTCTTCCTATCTTCCGATCGCCGCTCCCACTCGCGGAGGCTCGCGCGGAGGCGGTCCCTTGCGCGGGGGTTGCGTGCGCGGCGCTCCAGTCGCCTCGACGAGCTGGGCGCGGATCGCCTTGCCCTTCACGTCGCCGATGGCGACCAGGGGAAGGCGGCGCCCGTCGTCGCTAACCCAGACGTGCGCGGTGCGGGTCACGTTGGCGTCGTCGAGGCGCACGGCGCTGCCGTCGAAGCGCAGCGTCTTGAACTTCCCGAGCGGCGTCTCGATCTCCTCGCCCGCTGCCATCGAGCCTTGCAGCCGCCACATCTTGCGGCCGGCGTATACGTCGGCGCACACCGACTTTCCGGGCAATTGCCCGCGCAAGAGATAAAGCGTCGAGAGTATGTCGCGGGCTGTGGGCCCGGCATCGAGATCGAGCGGATCCGGATTTCCGTCCTTCGTGGCCGAGATGGGAAGCTTGCCACCCGCGGGCGGGAACCGCAGCTCGATCGTCTTGTGCGTCTGCCCCTCGTCGACCTCCTCGCGGTAGTTCACCGGCTTGAGGTCCTTGCCGAGAAGGCTGGTCGCGAACACCTCGTAGCGTCCCACGTTCGTCGCCACGAACGCGGTCGAGCGGACCCGCGCGCGGACCGCCAGCGCGGCGGTGTCCTTCTCGGAACCGGAGGCGTGCTCGAGCGAGACGTCGAACGTGCCCACGTCGGCCCCGAACAGATCGAGGCGGAACTTGAGCTGCTCGCCCGGCGCGAACTGCACCGTCGGCGTGGGAACGCCGGGGCACGGGGGAAGTGACGGCGGCGTCGCTGCGAGGAGGACGGCGAACAGTGGAAGCATGTGGCTTTTTTCTCCTGCCTGACCCGCGAGGGTACTCTGGATCAGACGCACGCCTGCGGGCCGCGATTCAAGGACCCGACCCCCGGGCTTCCGGCCTCGGCGAGCGATCCGCTTCCGCATGGCCCACCGCAGGGGCTGCGGAACGGCGCTCCGCGGTCAGGACCTCGATGCGGGCGCCCACCGTGGCTCGCATCGAAGAATACGCTTTCGGGTCCCTGGAGAACCGGCGGATTGCCGGCGCGAGCGCACGCGCCTCGTCCGCCGCGAGCTTGCCATCGCCCAGCTTCTTGCAGAGCGCGAGATACTCGTAGTCCTGGATCCCGCGCTGGATCTGGACGATCCGCAGCGTCTCGATGGGCACGTCCTTGTCGCCGCCGATTCGCGCCGGCGTGCCCGGGTAGTAGAGCGTCCCGTCGCCATTGCCGCCGAACGCGTACTGGAGCTCCCAAGGATCGGAGAAGTCGTACGAGTAGACCACGTCGTAGTAGAGCTCCCCCGCGATCCCGTTCGCGAACCCGAGCGTACCCATCGCCCGCGCCGCCGTCGCGGGCACGTCGATGACGTAGTTGGGCCATCCGGTGAACGCCGCCCGATGCCGTGGCGGAACCACTCCGCTGGGATCGCAGCCGTGCGACATACAGCTCTGGTACCACCAGAGCGTCGCGCCCTTCTTCTCCTGCTCGCGATAGTACTGGCGTGCGATCGGACGAGGGCAGTTCGGGGACTCGTCGCCGAGACAATTGAGGAGCGGGACCCAGAGATCGATGCTCGGCAGCTTGTCCGAAAGGGCGGTGGTGACGAGGCGGCGGATCTCCGGTGCGTCGTCCCGCAGCTCGCGAGCGTGCTCCTCGACGCGGGCGAAGTCCTTCGGCGCGGGCTCGTCCTCGACATACGCGTAGAGCCTGTCGAGCCAGCCGCGCTGCTGGAAATGCTTCACCCACGCCCGCCGCCACGACCGCCGCTGCGCCCGATTCAGCTTCTTCGTGGGCTCGCGGAAGTCGACCGACGTCCAGCGCGCTCCGGAGGGCAGGGCCGTGCCATCGAGGAAGGGCGCGACCTCGTCGTCATACAGCTTCCAATCGATGATCACGTCGTCGCCCTTCACCTCGTACGGCGGCGTGGTCTGGGACCCGCCCTGCAGCGTGATGCCCCGGCGGAGCGCGATGGTGTCGTAGACGCGGGTCAGCTCGAGGTTTGCCTCGGGGCCGCGCTTGTGGCCCTTCGCCGCCGACCATCCGGAGAAGCCGAACGCGGTGGCGAGCGTCGGCGTCACCGGCAAATCGAATGCCCGCACTTTCAGATCGACGGGCACCTTCGCGGAGGCGAACTTCGCGGAGGCGTCGATCCACCCCAGCTGGACGCTCGAGGAGAACCGCGCCCCTCCGTGGGAGTCTCCGAAGCCGCGGGGCACGCAAGCCTCGACGAAGATCGACTGCGCGCGGCCTGCCCCGACATCGACCGGGAACGCTCGCCTCGTCTGCCCGTAGATCGGATCGCGGACGGGGATGAGAGCGTCGGGCCACTCTCCGGCGCGCCCTTCCGGTTCGGTCGGTCGAGCGAGCTTGATGGTCGCGACCCGCATCAGGTCGAGCGGAATCCGCTGCTTTCCCGAAATGAGGGGCTGCGCGCTCGCGGTCAGCGCCTTCACGCCTCTCTCCGACCGCATGACGATCTGCGCGCCCGCGCACTCGCTCCCGGCCGCGGTGAGCCGGATCCGGGAAGCCTCCCTGGTCGGGCGGGGAGCCGCGTCGGGCATCACCTTCTCCGACTCGTCGGCGATCCAGATCTGTACGGAACTTGACGCGACGAGAGCGGCTGCGACGCAAGACAGCATTCCAGGGAAGCTGGGCGCTTCCGTCCGGCCCGGCAAGCGCCCGTTGGCCGTTCCGGGGACCGTCCCCCGGGCGGGCCCTCGAAATCCCGCTACCGATCGAGGATGCGCCGCTGTTAGTCTTCGCGCACGATGGCTGCGGGCGGTCGCGGGCGCGATTACGAGATCGACGAGGACGAGAAGCCCACGGGGGCCGATCTCGGGACCAAGCGCCGCTTCACCGAATTCGAGTGTCCGACGTGCAGCGCCCACAACCCCCTGGGCGATCCTTTCGGCACCGGCGACGAGATCTTTTGCGGCTACTGCGGTCAGTCCTTCGTCGCCCGGGTGGACGAGGACGGCGTCCTGCGGCTCAGGGAAACGTGAAGGGCATCGCGCGGCGAGAGGTACGGAAGATCGCTGCCGGGGTGCAGGAACCGGCTGCCCTCGATGACGTCGTCCTCGAGGAGCCGCTGGAGATCCGCGCCGCCGGCGAGACGCTGGCGATCACCATGCGGACCCCCGGACACGATCGCGAGCTTGCCGTCGGGTTCCTCTTCGCCGAAGGCGTCATCGGCACGCGCGACGACATCGGCAGGGTCGCGCATTGCGGCCGTCCCGATCAGGAGGGGTACGGCAACACCATCGACGTGGCGCCCGGTGCCGGAGTGTCGCTCGACATCGATCGCGTCTCCGCCACACGCCGCGGGACGATCACCACCGCGGCCTGCGGTGTCTGCGGTCGCCGCACCGTGGACGACGTCCTCGAGCGTTGTCCGCGGCTCGCGCCGGGACCCGACGTCGAGATCGGCGCAATCGTTCGCGCCATGGAATCGCTCCGCACCCTGCAGCCCAATTTCGCCAAGACGGGGGGTATCCATGCGGCGGCAATCTTCGATGCCCGCTTGAGCATGCTCGCCGCCTTCGAGGACATCGGCCGCCACAACGCCCTCGACAAGGCGGTCGGTGCGCTGGTGCTCGCTGGCAGGATCCCGGGAGACGATGCCGCGGTGCTTCTCGTGAGCGGCCGCGCGAGCTTCGAGGTGGTGCAGAAGGCGGCCATGGCGCGGATTCCGGTGGTCGCGAGCGTTTCGGCAGCGAGCTCGCTCGCCATCGATCTGGCGAAGGGCACGGGCATGACGCTCTGCGGGTTCGTGAGGGGCGGCGCCATGACCATCTATGCCCATCCCGAGCGGCTGCATTGAAAAGCGTACCAGCACGTGGCATGAAAGCCAGATCGCAACAGGTGACAGCAGGTCAACCCGCGGCGAATCCCGGGGGAAGGGTTCGCCGCCGCCGGAAAAGAGGGGAAGCCATGAGGCTATTCGCGGTTTGCGGAATCGTGCTCTTTCTCAGCGCATGTGGTGGCGACGACAACAACAACCAAAATACGCTACCGGAAACGTTCACGGCGACGCTTACTCCCGCCGGTGAATTTCCTCCAGTGACGAATGCTCCAAACTCGACCGGGACCGCAACGCTCGTGAACGACGGAACCACGACTACCTATACCGTCACTGCGAACGGGCTCACCGGACCGGTTGCCGCCTCCCACATCCACCTGATTACGAACCCTGGATCGGCCGGGGGCGTAATCGTGCCGTTCCCGAGCGCGGCCGGCCAGCCCGCGACTAACGCCCGGATCACGGGCACGTTCACCGAGGCCAACATCGCGGCCGGGGTGGGGGCGCCGGCGGGCCAGAAGCTCACGTACGACCAGTTGATGACGGCGCTCCGAGCGGGCAACGTCTACGCGAACGTGCACACGGGGAAAAACGGGGGCGGCGAGATCGCCGGCATCCTGAGGAAGCAGTAGCGCAATCTCG
>JBJMQD010000141.1:0-3965 GCA_045802855.1 Myxococcales bacterium
CCGGTGCGCTCCCGGACCTGCTGCACCATGTCCTTGAAGGCGACCCGCGCCGCGTCTTCGAGCGGCCGCGCTGCACCTACCGACATGATGAACTCGTCATTTTCGATGCGGGGCCAGGGCGTCTCGCGATGCTTGATCAGATCCACGGTCAACTGCACGTTCATCGCCCCTTCCACCGCGGTTCCGATGATCTCGCCGTCGCCCATGCCGAAATGTCCGTCTCCGAAGGAAAAGAGCCCGCCGGGAACGCGGACGCCGAGATAGACGGTATTGCCGGCGCGGACCTCGGGGCAGTCCATGTTCCCGCCGAAGGAATCGGGAACGATGGTCGAGCGGGCCTCGCCGTTTCCCGGCGCGACGCCGAGGCAACCGAGGAACGGCCGGAGCGGCACCTCCCAGGTCGCGCGCCGGTCGGCGGATCGCGTGCGCAGGACGCCCGCCTTCTCGTCGACGTCGTAGAACCAGACCGTCTCGGGAAGATCGGGACCGAGGACGGCCGTGCGGTCGGTGCCGTTCAACGCGCCAAATCCTGGAAAGAACGACGACAGCCCTTGCGGGCGCGCCGGCGAGAGCTTCTCGATGTGGATGGCGAGCGTGTCGCCCGGCTCTGCTCCGTCGACGTAGAAGGGCCCCGTCTGCGGATTGTCGTGACCCGACGGCACCACCTTGGTGGGAAGCTGCCCCGGCTTCGTCACCGCGCCGTCGAAGCAGTCCTCCGTCCAGGAGACGAGGCGCGTGCCGGGCTTCAGGTGCAGCACCGGCGGATGCCCGCCGAAGGTGTACTTCAGCTCCTCGTGCCGCGGGACGTACTTCACCGTGTCGGCAGCGAGGAGCAGCGCGAGAACCGCGAGCATGGGCACCTCCAGGTGCCCGCGCACCTTACCCCGCGATCGAGTGCCTCCCGAGCGCGTGCCGGGTCCGAGAGAGAAGCTGCTCGCGTGTGAACGGCTTCGGTAGGAAGTCGAGCGATCCCGCGAGCTGCTCGGTGGCGAGCTCCTCGTCGAAGTAGCCCGACATGAAGAGCACCGGCAGGTCCGCCCTGGCGCCGCGGAGCTCGTCGCTCAGCTCCTTGCCGGAGCCGCCCGGCATCACCATGTCGGTGAGGAGCAGGTCGATCTTGTTCATCTGCTCCTTGGCGACGGCGAGCGCCTCGCGCTTGTTGCCGGCCTCTAGCACCCGGTACCCGGCCTGCTCGAGCGACCTGCGCGTCGCCTGGCGGACGGCGCGCTCGTCCTCCACGACGAGGATGGTCTCGCTGCCGCCGGCCGGCGCCGGACCCTTCGCGATCGGAGTGGGCTGCTCGTCGCTGACAGGGAAGAGAAGCCGGAAGGTGGTGCCGACGCCCGCCTCGGAGAGGAGCGAGATCGATCCGCCCGACTGCTTGACGATTCCGTACACCGTCGCGAGCCCGAGGCCCGTGCCGCGCCCCTTGGGCTTGGTGGTGAAGAACGGCTCGAACGCGCGCGCAACCACCTCGGGGGGCATGCCGCAGCCCGTGTCCTGCACCAGCACCTCGACGTACAGTCCCGGACGGATCTGGTCGCGCTTCGCGTCCGCGTCCGCCAGCTCGACGTTCTTGGTGGCGATGCGCAGCTGGCCGCCGTCGGGCATGGCGTCCCGGGCATTTACTGCCAGATTCAAGAGCACCTGCTCGAGCTGGGTCGGATCCGCCTGGACGAAGGATCCGGCCCCCTGCAGGTCGCAGGAGAGCTCGATGTGCGCACCGAGCGTGCGGCGGAGGATCTTCTCGATGTCGGCGACCGCCTTGCGCAGATCGAGGATCCGCGGCTGGCGAGGCTCGCGCCGGCCGAAGGAGAGGACGCGGCGGGTCAGATCCGCGGCCCGCTGCGCCGCCTCGCGGATCTGGCGAGCATCCTCGCGGCGACCCGGGTCCTCGATGGCCTCTTCGAGGAACTCGGCGTTGCTGGAGATGACGGAAAGGACGTTGTTGAAGTCGTGGGCGATGCCGCCGGCGAACTGGCCGATGAGGGCGAGCCTTTCTTGTTGGGACGCCCGGGCCTGCTCCTCGCGCTCCTCGGTCACTTCGCGAATCGTGATCAACGTCTGCGAATCGAGAGCGACTTGCGAAAGCGCGAAGATCCTCCGCTCCGCGGTCACCTCGACCGACCCCTTGAGCGGGAGCGCGACGTCGCCGAGGTTGCGCAGGCTGTCTCCCTGGCGCGCGGTGGTGAGCACCGGGAGGATCGCTTCCGCCCTCTGGTTCACCATCAAGAGGCGTCCCTCTGCGTCGAGGAGCAGGACGCCCTCCGGAAGCCCGCGGACGATGCGCTCCAGCCGGGCGCGGTGCTCGGCGTGGACGGCGTTCACCTTCTGCACGAGCAAAGCGTTGTGGATCGCCACGGCGGCCTGGTTGGTGATCATCGAGAAGAGCTGCAGATCCTTCTCGCGGAACACGCCCAGACCGCCCGATTCGAGCTGCATCGCGCCGACGAGCGCCCCCCGGTAGAACATCGGCACGCACATGATCGAGCGGATCCCTTCGGCGCACAGGCTCGCCGCCGCCCGGAACCGTCCGTCCACCGCCGCGTCGGCCGAGATGACGCCGGCCTTCGCCGCGACCACCTCGCCGAGGAGGCTCGCGGAAAGCGGGACGTCGAGGTCCTCGCCGCCGCGGCCGCGGCCGATCTGCAGCGTTGCTTCCAGGGTGCCCGGATCGAGGATCGCGATCGCTCCGCGATCGGCGGCGAGAAGCGGGATGGCCGCGTCGAGGATGCGGCCGAGCAGCGTCGGCAGATGGTGCTCGACGCCGATGGCGCGGCTCAGCTCGATGCCGGCCCGCAGCTTGTCGTAGTCGCGGCGCAGCTCCGCCTCGGAGAGGATCTGTGCCGCCGGCCGGAATCCCGGAGACTCGGCAACCGAGATGCGCAGCTCCGTCCTCGCGAGCGCCGGGTCGCGGGTCTCGAAGCGGAACGTCGCGAGCCCGATGCCCAGCTCGTCTCCGTCCGCGAGGGTGGCGCTCTCGACCCGGTCGCCGCGCACGACGAGGCCGTGTTTGCTGCCCAGATCGGCGATCCGGTAGCTGCCGTCCTCGAGGAGCCGGATCTCGGCGTGCCTTCGCGACACGCTGGGATCGTCGAGGCACACCTCGCACGAAGGGTCGCGCCCGATGACGGCGCGCGACCCGAGGTCGAACGTGCGGGGCTCACCCGCGAGAGGAATCAGTGACGGCATGTGGCCTTTTCAGAGATTGATGATGCCGAGGAGGTTCTGATCGCGATACTCGTCCATCAGCAGCGTGCCGGTCGCGAAATGCCACGGCGAGCCGCAGCCGAGGTTCAGTGCCTTGGAGAGCACGCACTGGTCGACGACGCCGAAGACGTTCTTCAGGTCGATGACCCGCATGCCGCTCAGGCAGCGCGCGCCCGACCCGGTCCACTCGGCCTCGAACGTCCACCGCTCGGTGTCCTTCTGCACGCCGAGCGCGTCGTACAGGTCGATCATGCGCCCGTCGAGCGTCCAGGACCGGCCGTTGCCGCAGTAGTCGGCGCGGATGAGGCGGGTGCAAGCCTGGTGATAATTGCGGAGGGATTCGCCCTGGTAGGACGACCACGGCTTGTAGCCCATCTCCACGCACTTCGCGAGCGCGGTGTGGCGGCAGCCGAACGTGAACACGGTGCTGCTCGGGATCCACGAACCGCCCGTGCTGGTGCCCTCGCTGTAGTCCCAGGTGCCCGCCAGCGCGACCGCGGCGACGGGGTCGCCATTCTCCTCGTTGCCACAAAGCGGCTGCCAGCCGGCATCCGTCTGGTAAGACACGTCGTAGAACCAGACGTCGGAGTTCGCGTCCGTTCCGGTCCACACGTCATCGATGCGGATGGGGAGGGTCGATCCGTCGTCGAGGATGCCGTCGAACTCGGCGCCCTCGAGCTTTGCGCCGGCGAGGGGGCGGCCATCGGAGCTCACGCCGACGAGTTGCGAGCCGCTGAGCGAGATGCCGTTCAGTG
>JBJMQD010000186.1:0-18020 GCA_045802855.1 Myxococcales bacterium
GCTGGTTCTGGATGCTCGTTCTCGTTCTGGTTCTCGTTTTGCCGGGAGCGGGGAGCAACTCAAGACATCGCTGACACTTCACTCTGGCTCCGGAGGCGGAACTCGAGACATCGAAAACGAAAACCAACACGAGTCCCAAAAAACCAGCACGAGCACGAGCACGAGCACAAGAACGAGCACCAGCACGAGCACGAGCACGAGAACGAGAACGAGCACCAGCACCAGCACCAGCACCAGCACCAGCACGAGCACAAGAACGAGAACAAGCACCAGCACGAGAACCAGAACCAGAACCAGAACCGGCGCTTAAAAGCATCCTCTACCGCGCGGGCAAAGAGAGCGCGAACGTGGTCCCATCCGGCCCCGACGTCCTCAATTGCGCCCGCCCCCCGTGCAACTCCGCCACCGCCCTCACGATCGCGAGCCCGAGCCCGGTCCCACCCTCCCCGTGCCGCGTCGTCGCGAACCGCTCGAACAGCCGTTCCCGGATGGCAGGATCGACCCCGGGCCCCTCGTCCGCGACCGTCGCCTCCCAGCCGCTCTCGCCGGGCGCCACCTCGACGAGGACCAGTCCTCCTCGCGGAGAGTGCTGGACGGCGTTCCCGAGCAGGTTCTCCAGCGCCCGCCGCAGCCACACCGGGTCGCCCCGCAGCGGCGCCGATTCCGGAGCGCGCAGCTCCACCCGCACTCCCCGCGCCCCCGCCTGGGGCGCCTGGGCGTCGACCGCCTCCCGGGCGATGACGCACAGGTCCACCTTGCGCGGCCGCGCCTCGATCCCGCGCGCCTCGAGCCGCGCGAGCGAGAGCAGGTCCTGCGTGAGCGCCGCGAGCTTGTCCGCGCTCTCGCGGATGCGCAGGGCGAACCTGCGCGCAGTCTCGGGCTCGTCGGCGGCGCCCTCGGTCAATACCTCCGCCGAGGCGCGAACGGAGGCGATCGGGTTCTTCAGCTCGTGCGACAGATTGGCGACGAAGTTCTCCAGGGCGTGCCGCTCCTCCAGCTCGCGCCGCATCGACTCGAGCGCGCGGGTGAGGGCGCGCACCTCCTTCCCGCGCGGCTCGGGCAATGCCGCCTGCCTCTCGCCGGCGGCAACGCGCTCCGCGGACCGGGTGAGGCGCTCGATCGGAGCCGCCACCGCCTGGCCGATCACCACCGCCAGCGCGGCGGACGCCAGCGCGAAGATGAGGGCCAGCAAAGCCACCTTCGGCGCGACGTCGCTCATGAGCTGCACCATGCCGAACGTCGCCTTGCGCACCCGCACCGATCCGAGATCCCGGATGGGCGCAGACGCGGTGACGATCTGCCCACCGGACGCAGGCTCGAGCTCACCCACCGCGACGAGCGTCCGGCCCTGCGCGTCCTCGATGGCGACGTGGGTGGCGATTTCACTGTGGGTGAATGCCTGGAGGATGCGCGAGCTCTCCAGCTGGTGAGCGGCCGTGGCGAGCGTCGCGCCCGGCGCGTCGAGCGAGCGCGAGGCCAGCTCCGCCAGCACGCGCGCTTCATCTTGCGCCCCGCGCTGCGCGAATACGGACGCGCGCGCCGTGAACCGGTCGATGACGATCAAAGCGAAAGCGGCCGACAAGGTGAGCGTCGTCGCGGCCAGCGGCAGGAAGACTTGAAGGCGGAAGGAGAGGCCGCTCCGCCGCGCCTCGACGAGCCGCCAGGTGATGAGCCCGAGCCCGAGGAGGCTCACGACCCCGAGGGCGACGAGAAGCTCCGGCCGGGGGATCGTCATGTCGCGTCCTTCAGACGATAGCCGACGCCGCGCACCGTCTCGAGGAGCTTCGGGTCGCCGCCGGCGTCGAGGAGCTTGCGCCTGAGCGCCTTCACGTGCACGTCGACGGTGCGGTCTCCGACCACCACGTCCGAGCCCCATACGGCATCGAGAAGCTGCCCGCGCTCGAACACCCGGCCCGGTGCCCGCAAGAACGCGGCGAGGAGGTTGAACTCCGTGCGCGAGAGCGCCAGCTCCGTGTCGCCGATGGAGGCGCGCCGGGTACGGGGATCGACCCGGAGCCGGTCGGGGCCCTCGATGGGCGGCTCGACCGTCTCGGGCTGCGGCCGGTCGCTGCGCACACGCCGCAGTACCGCCCGTACCCGCGCCACCACCTCCCGGGGCGAGAACGGTTTCAGGACGTAATCGTCGGCGCCCATCTCCAGCCCCACCACCCGGTCGGTCTCCTCGTCGCGGCTCGTCAGCACGATTACCGGGACGTCCGATCGAGCGCGCAGGCCGCGCAGGAAGTCGAGCCCGCTCCCGTCGGGGAGGACGAGATCGAGGATGACGAGGTCAGCGTCGCCGACTCCCAGCTCCGCCTCCCGCAAGGACGCCGCTTCTCCGATCGCGAACCCGTCGCGCTTGAGGGCGAAGGCGAGGCTCTCGCGGATCGCCGGTTCGTCGTCGACGAGCAGGACCAGAGGGACCTGCGGCTTCATGGAGGCGCTCCGAAGGGCCCCGGCGGGGGCTGCATCACCGGCCCCGGCTCGGAAGGGGTCGCGTCGCGGGATTCCAGAACCGTGAGCACGAACTTGTTGTTGCGGGACTCGACGACGCGCAGGCGCACCCCCTTGCCGAGCGCCTGACGCAAGACGGGAACCCGGGCCTGCTCGACGAGGAGCCACTTGCGCTGCCCCGGCCCGGCCATGAACTCGTTCAGCTTCGCCTGATCCTTGAGCTGCCGGACCCGGTTCCTCGAATAGAACGTCTCGCCGCGCCAGTTCATCAGGTATGCGCCGATGGGCTCGTCGGGCGTGCTCTGCTGATAGTACTCCCAGAAGAGATCGCGCTGCGTCCAGTGCGGCGAAAGCGCGCGGAAATGGAACCAGCCCAGATAGACGGCGAAGGCCGCCGCGAGCAGGGCGAGGGCGACCACCACGATCACCCGATCCTGCGGCTCTTCCTTCCCGTCATGGAGTTGGACTCGAAGCTCCGCGCGGCGGCTTCGATTCAAGAGCGCCCGGGCCCAGGCGAAGAGCTGCGAGAGGCGATCGAACAACCAGGGCGACAGCGCCACCGCTGGCGCCGCGTAGAACAGCACGGTGAAGACCCGGCGCGGATCGACCTCCGCGAACGGGTACGGCCGGTCGTAGTTGTAGACGAACATGTCGGTGATGTGCTTCGGCACGAGCGCGAGGTCGTGCGCGACGAGGCCGTACAGCAGGCCGCCCGCGAGAAGCTCTCCGGCATGGACCCGCAGCCCCTCGTCGAGCACCTTCTCGCAGAACACGCCGCAGAAGAGGAGGAGCGGCGGCAATACCGGAAACGCGTAATGGTGGAACTTCGTCGCGCTGAAGGCGAAGACCGCGAACCCGAGGAGAAGCCAGAGAAGCACGAAGAAGAGGGCCCGATCCCGCGGGGTGCGAGTGTGCAGCGCCCGGCGCGCGAGCACGCTCCCGAACGCTCCGGGCAACGCGAACACCCAGGGAAAGACGTCGAAGCCGAGCTGCTCGACGAAGTACGTGAAAGTGCCTCCCGGGGTCGTGGTGTGGACTCCGGTGAGGAGGCGCTGGAAGTGATCGTGGATGA
The DNA here is from genome assembly GCA_045802855.1 of Myxococcales bacterium. Lineage (GTDB taxonomy): Bacteria > Myxococcota > Myxococcia > Myxococcales > 40CM-4-68-19 > VBKO01. The sequence goes on from JBJMQD010000186.1 coordinate 3,527, forward strand.
TGAAGCGATCGAAGAAGGTCTGCCCTTCGTCGTCGCGGCCCGGGAAGGCGAACATCGTCAGGTACCAGGGAGCGGCGATGGCGAGGACGACGAGGGTGCCGGTGAAGAGCCGCAGCCGGCGCAGCCGGTGCCACTCTCCGGTCATCATGCAATAGACGAGCGCTGTCGCTCCGGGCAGCGCGAACCCGAGGATTCCCTTCGAGAGCGTGGCCAGCCCGATGAAGACGAACGCGGCGATCGCCCATCCGTCCCTGGAAGTCTCGTCCTCGGAGAAGAGGACGATCATCAGGCACGACATCGCCGCGGTGAGGAGACCGACGAAGACCGGATCGGGGACGGCCTGCCTCGCGAGCATCACCACCAGCGGAGAGGTGAGCATCGCGAACGTGCCGATGGCGGCCGCCCGGCGGGAGACGAGCCGGCTCGCGGCGACGAACAGCAGGATCGCTCCCAGCGCGGAGACGATGGCGAAGGGGAGCCGCACGAACCATTCGGTGTAGACGCCGATGAAGCGGTCAGGGCCGTTCGTGTGCGCGAGCAGCATCCCCGCCGCCATGATCCAGAGGTCGAGGGCGGGCTTGGAGAAGAAGTACGCGGACTCCCACCAGGGATGGATGTAGTCCCCGCGCGCGATCATCTCGCGAGCGACCTCGCCGTAGTGCGGCTCCCAGGGATCCCAGAACCCGGTCGCTCCCAGCCAGGGAACGAAGAGCAGGGTGGCGAACGCCGCGAATCCGATCACCAGGCGGGTCTCGCCGGAAAGCGGTGCGAGCCAGCGGAGGAAGGGCACCCGCAACAAGCCCTGCGGGAGCGTATCGCCCCACGCGGGCGTCGGGACGACGGCGGGCTCGGGAGCTACGGGCGCGGGCTTGAGGCTCGGCGTCTGCGCCATCGTGGGTGCGGTGCCTGCTCTTCCTCGCCCGGGTCGGTAACACGCCGGATTGGAGGCAGCAAGGGATGATCAGGGCTCGTTGGGCAGGACAGACCAGCGGACCGTTCGCGCGATCCGCGACTCGAGTCGGGTCCCGCCCGTCGAAGGAGCCTCGAGGACGACGACCCCGATCGGCGTCCGCTCGTGCTCGACACAGGCGGCGCCGATGCGAGCCTGACCGTCGCCCCCGAGGACGACGCCCTCGACGGCGACACCTGACGCGCCCTGGACCTGGAACGACGTCGCCTCGCCTACGTGCACTCTGGCCGGCGCACCGACGTCGGCGAGCCGCCACAGGTCTGCGTCGACCAGTTCCATGACGGCGTCGGCGAGGCGATCGCAGCCGCAGGGCTTCCCGTGGCAGAGCGGAGCCACCACGGTGGCCGACCTGCGATAACCGCCGATGAGGCCGTTCGTGTACGTCACGCGCTCGGGAGAGGACGATCCCTTCCGCCATCCGAACGGCATCTGCACTTGCATGCCCAGCGGAGCGTCGCGAGGAGTCCCGAGGATCGGTAGCGACGGCGCCGCGAACAACCCCAGCGAGATCGTTCCGAGGACCGCGCCGGTGGCCGCCGCGAGCCTGCGGGAGGATCCCTCGCCCGGCCACTGCCGCGGCGTGAGGAACAAGCCGATCACGGTTCCGACGAACAGACCGCCGGCGTGTCCCCAGTTGTCGACGCCCGCCGACCCCAACCCTGCGAGGAACAGCGCGAGAAGCCAGGGCAAGAGCCGCAACCCGAAATGGGCTCGCAGCCTCCCTCGCACGTGCCGCTTCCAACCGAAGGCAGCCGCCGCGCCCAGCAGGCCGAAGGCGATTCCGGAGGCGCCGAGGGAGATGGAATCCGCCCCGACGGCCGACGCCAAGGTAGTGCCGAGCGCGGTGAAGATGAGCAGCGCGAGATAGTCGGCCGGACGCACTGCCCTTTCCAGCGCTCCACCCACGTTCCAGATGGCGAAGGCGTTGAAGGCGAGGTGGAGGGCGTCCTTGTGGAGCAGATTCGCCGAGAGAAGCCGCCAGGTTTCGCCGCGATCGAGGATCAGCGGCGTCGCCTTGGCGCCGTAGGCGAGAAGTCCGATGACGGACAGGCCGGCCTTGATCCCGCCCGCAGCCGCGAGAACGGCGAGACAACCGCCGAGGAGCAGCAGCGTCATCCACGGAACACCTGTGACGGTGAGCACATCGCCGGCGGCCGCTGGACGCAGCGCGACAGGGTCCGCAAGCAGCGGACGCGCCGTCGCTTCTTCCGTCCACGAGGCCATTTGCACTAGGATGGGCACGGAGGCGCCGGCGCGGCAGGCCCTCGATCAAGCGGCAGTCGGATTCGGCGTAAACCCGCGAAACCTCGGCGGACCGCAAGCTTCATGAAGCTCATCATCGAGGACGACGAAGGGCAAACAAGGGTCGTCCCGGTCGTCGGCGACGAGGTCACGATCGGCCGCGAGGACGGCAACACCGTCCGCCTGCCGGAGCGCAACGTCTCGCGCCGTCACGCGAGGCTCGTCCGCAACGACGGCTACTTCGTCATCGAGGATCTGGGCTCCTACAACGGCGTCCGCATCAATGGCGCCCGCATCGAGACCCCCCGCCGGGTCCAGGAAGGCGATCGCATCCAGATCGGCGACTACGACCTCGGCATCGAAGGGAAGCCTGAGCCCATCGCGGCGCACCCGCCGCTGCAGACGCCCGCTTCCCCCGCTCGCGCCGCGCACCAGTCGCCCGCGAACGGCGCCGGCGGCGCAACCGCGATCATCCGGGTGAGCGACCTGAGGAAGGCGCCGCCCCGCGCGCCGCGCAGCGAGCTACTCAAGAGCGAGCGTCCGCGGCTGGTCGGACTGTCGCAGACCGTGCACGGCCAGGAATTCCCCCTCGAACGGGCCGACGTCCGTATCGGACGCGCGCGCGAGAACGACATCGTCATCGAGCATCCGTCGCTCAGCCGGCAGCATGCCCGTCTCCTCCTCGGCGACGACGAATGGAAGATCGTCGACTACGGAAGCGCGAACGGCATCCGCGTCAACGGCGACCCGTACGCGATGAGCGCGCTCCATCCGGGCGACGTGATCGAGCTCGGTCACGTGAAGCTGCGCTTCTGCGGCCCCGGAGAGAAGTTCACGCTTCCGCGGGAAGCGGACGAACACCCGCGCCGCAGGCGCTCGAGCACCACCATCGTGGTGGGAGCACTCCTCGCCATCGCCGTGGCTGGCGCGGCCGCCGCCGTCTACTTCCTCAAGATCGCACGCCCTGCGCCCGAAGACGGCGAGATGAGCGCCGAGGCGGCGCTCAAGGCAGGCGATCTCCTCTTCCGCGAGAAGGAGTTCCTCCGCGCCGTCGAGTTGTATGAGCAGGCGAGTGCGAAGGGCGAGAACGCGCCGAATCTTTCCAAAGCCGTAGGCGAGGCGCGCGCGCAGCGCATCGATCAAGATCTCGATCGCGCGCTCGCCGCCTCCGACTTCGACAAGGCGAGAGGCCTTGTGGAGAAGTGCGCCGACGACCACGCCTGGTACTGCGAGAAGGTGCGCGACAAGGCGGACCGGGTCCGCGAGGGCTACGCGCGGCAGCACCTGGACAAGGCGCGCGCGGCGAAGGGCACGAAGCCAGAGGCCTGCCAGGGCGAAGTGCGCCTGGTGCTCGCCTTCGATCCCGCGAACACGGAGGCGCAGCAGCTCCTCGGGCAGTGCGCGCCCGCCCCCGCGCCGCCGCCGAAGGAATTGCACAAGCCCGCGGTTGAGAGCCAATCGACGCGCGACGACAAGGCGCGCGCTCTCTTGAACGCGGGAAACGCCCTCACCGAGACGAAGGACCCGAAAAAAATGCCGGCGGCCATGGCCAAGTACCAGGCGGCGCTCGATCTGAAGCCGAGTGGATCGCTCAGGGGCTTCGCCTATCGCGGGCTCGGGACGGCCTCGGTGTATTTGGGCGACGCGAAGGCGGCGGCGGGCTGGCTCAAACGGTACCTACCGTACGTGGACGATCCTGCGACGCGAGAGCAGGTAGAGACGCTCATCCGCCGGTACGGCGTGGAGTAATTCGTCTGCGGTCGCTCGCCGCCGCTCTCTTGCACGGGCGGAATCCGACAACGCTACTGGCTCGCTGACCGCTCCTGCCATGTGACACGAAGACGGCCGCGACCCCTTTGTACTGTCGTGCATTCGAGGGACAGCCTGGGCGGAATCGGACCAAAAGTACGGTCGGATATTCCCCTACAACTCCCGTGTGGTGCGTACCCATTCCAGTCGAGGTATAATTCGCGCCTCAGTCACGAACGAAGGGAGCGTTGGCTTGGATATCCGCGTTCTGGTGGTGGACGACGATCAGGATTCCTGTGAGCTGGTTGAACGGATCCTGAAGAAGGATGGCTATCGGGTCTCGACGCTCACCGACGGCCGCAAAGTCGAAGAGGAGATGCGCAAGAACGAGATCCATCTCGCCATCGTCGATTTGAAGATGCCCGAGATCTCGGGCCTCGATGTCGTGAACAACATCCGCCACCTCGACAGCGACGTCGCGATCATCCTGATGACCGGATACGCCACGCTCGACTCGGCGGTGAGCGCGCTGCGCGGCGGCGTGGTCGACTACCTGCGCAAGCCGGTGCGGGAGGACGAGCTCCTCGGCGCGGTGCGGCGTGCCCTCGCGGCGAAGGGTCTCGCGCTCCTGCCGGAAGAGGAGCTGCACAGGAACATCGGTTCCGCGATCCGCGACCTGCGGAAGAAGCGGACCCTCACGCTCAAGCAGCTCGCCAAGCGGACGGGGCTCTCGGTGAGCCTCCTGTCGCAGATCGAACGCGCGGAATCGAGCGCGAGCGTGACGTCGCTCTACAAGATCGCGCACGCGCTGAAGATCAGGTTGCCGGAGCTGTTCAGCCGGGTGTAACCGCGAAAACCGCCGTGCTGGTGCTGGTGCGGGCGCAGGTGAATCGTCCCTGCGCCCGTCCTCGTTGAGGGCATCGCGCCGGGTGCTAGCGCTCGTGCACGTGGCCGCGCCAGCACCGCTTTTCATCAAGGTCGCTTATTTATCGAGAACGACCAATACCTGTCCCTCGCTGACGGCCTGCCCTTCCTCGCACCGCACCTCCGCGACCTTGCCGGATTCGGGGGCCTCTACTGGCATCTCCATCTTCATGCTCTCGAGGATGACGAGGACGTCGCCGGCGGAAACTGCCTCGCCGGTCTTCTTCTCGATCTTCCAGACGGTGCCAGTGATGTGCGCGGGAACGTCGATCAAGCGGGCCTCCGGGGACCTTCGGCGGGCAGCGATTCGAGGAAATGGGTGGACAGCTCGCCGCGCGCGAACGCTTCCGAGGCGGCGATGCGACGATGGAGGGGAAGGTTCGTCTTCACGCCCTCCACGACGAATCCGTCCAGCGCGGAACGGAGCTTCCCGATGGCGGCGTCGCGGGTCTCCGCGTGGACGACGAGCTTCGCGAGCAGCGAATCGTAGAACGGCGTGACAGTGTCGCCCGCGCGGTATCCGGCGTCGACACGCACGCCGTCGTGGAACTTTCCGTCGGGAACGACTGGCGGCTCTAAGCGCGAGATCTTGCCGGGCGACGGGAAGAACTTCACCGGATCCTCGGCGTTGATCCGGCACTCGATCGCGTGACCGCGCCGCTGCACGTCGGCCTGGCCGAACGGCAGGTGCTCTCCGCCCGCGATGCGAAGCTGCAGCTCGACGAGATCGAGTCCCGTCACCGCCTCGGTCACCGGATGCTCGACCTGCAACCGGGCGTTGAGCTCGATGAAGTACACCTGGTCGTGATCGAGGAGGAATTCGCAGGTGCCCGCATTGGCGTACCCGACCGCGCGAGCGGCGGCGAGCCCCGCCGAGAGGAGCCTCTCCTCGAGCTCGGGACGCCGCGGGAGAACGAACGCCGTCGCCGGAGCTTCTTCGACGATCTTCTGGTGACGCCGCTGGATGGAGCACTCGCGAGCGCCGAGATGGAGCGTGAGCCGGCCGTCGCCGAGGATCTGCACCTCGACGTGGCGAGGAGCGGGAAAGTAGCGCTCGAGGTAGACGGCGTCCTTGCCGAACGAGGAGCGGGCACGATCGCGGCAGGCGCGGAGCGCTTTGACGAGGTCCGCGGTGTCGTTCGCCACCTGCATGCCGATCCCGCCGCCTCCGGCGGCCGCCTTGACGAGGATGGGAAAGCCGATCACCTCCGCCTCCGCGAGCGCCTCGGCCTCGCTCGCGACGTGTCCTTCGGATCCGGGCACGACCGGGACGGAAGCGTTGCGCATCACTTCGCGCGCTTGCGCTTTGTCCTTGAGCGCTCGCAGCGCGCCAGGCGGCGGCCCGACGAAGATGATTTTTGCGTTGGTGCACATCTCGGCGAAGTCGGCCTGCTCGGAAAGGAAGCCGTACCCCGGGTGGATCGCCTCGGCGCCGGTCTGCGCGGCGGCCGCCAGGACCTTCGCCCCATCGAGATAACTCTCGCGCGCCGGACCCGGACCGAGGCGCACCGCCTCGTCGCAAGCCTCGACGTGGAGAGATCGTTCGTCGGGGTCCGAGTACACCGCGACCGTCCGGATGCCGAGCGAGCGGGCGGCGCGCGCGACGCGGCAGGCGATCTCGCCGCGGTTGGCGATGAGGAGCTTTCCGAACATTTCGCGCGGCCTCCTGCGGCCCTTGTCCGTCCGCGACTCGCGATGCGGTCGATGCCCGTTTTGGGGCGCGGAGCATAACCCAGTCGCGAACACCGTCGAGCGCTGCATCGTTTGCGCGCCGTCGCCGCCGCGTTGACCCGGCCTGCGGAGCGCAGTTAGTGTGTATCTGTAATGACCGCACCTACAAAGGCGAGGAAGCTGCGGCCCGGCGGCGAGGTGGTCGATCTCTCGTCGATTCGCGAGCTTCGCCGCCGCGAGATCGCCGAGCGGCGCATACGCTCGGTCCTCGAGGGAAACCGCGCCGCTCTATCGCGTCTCTTCGCTACGGGCCTGATCTTCACCCACAAGGGAAGCCGCGCCGCTCGGGACTTGCTTCGCGCGCACCAGTCGCTCCTCCGCACGGCCGACCTCTTCGCCCGCCTCGTCGAATCCCGCACCGGCACGCTGCAGAACCGCGGCGAGGAAGTGCTCGCCCGCCTCGACCCGCTGCTGGCGAGAACGTCCCAGCTCACCGCGAGGACGGGAGAGTTCCTGGCCGGAAGGGGTCGCGAGTAGACGGGCGCACCGCCCGGCCATTTGAATCGGCAGGTATGCTCGGTCGCGGAAGGCCCACACCACTCCCCCGGTGTGGGCCTTCCGCATGATCAGGCGCCGCAGCGCGACCAGGCCGTTGGATGCGGTTCACTCCGCCCGGAGCGCTACGATGGGAACGACCCGCGCCGCCACCCGCGCCGGCATCCAGCAGGCGACGAGCGCCGCGGCGCTGAGGACGGCCGAGGTGCCGAGGTAGGTGGGAACGTCGACCGACGCGATGCCGTAGAGCTGCGTCGAGATGAGCTGCGCGAGAGCGAGGGCCGCGGGAAGGCCGATGCCGACGCCGAGGAGCGCGAGCCGCATCCCCTGGCGCACGACGAGGCGCACGACGCCGCCCGACTCCGCGCCGAGCGCCATGCGGACGCCGATCTCGCGGGTCCGCTGCACGACGGCGTAAGCCATCATCGCGTAGATGCCGAGCACCGAGAGGAGCAGCGCGAGACCGCTGAAGACGGCGAGCAGGAGCGTCGAGGCGCGCCGGGCCTGGAGCGTCTGGCCGAGAAGCTCCTCGAGCGGCTGGATGCTCCAGAGCGGCTGGTCGGGATCGAGCGCGGAGACCTCGCGCCGGAGCCCCGCCGCGAGGGCGTTGCGATCGCCCGAGGCCTTCACCGCGAGTTGCATCGACGGAGTCGGAGTCTGGGAGAGCGGGAGGTAGGCCTCTGGACGCGGCGGCTGGCCCAAGCCGAACTGGTGGATGTCGCCCACCACGCCGATCACCTCGATCCAGCCGTCGTCCCCGGGCCCGCCGTCGTCGGACTGCGAGAAGCGCTTGCCGATCGCGTCCTCGCCCTTCCAGAAGCGCTGGGCCATCGCGCGGTTGATCACCGCTACCTTCGGTCCTCCTTTGCGCGCGTCCTGCGGCCCCGGAATGCGGCCGGCGAGGAGCGGAACGCCCATCGCCTTGAAATAGTCGCCTGCGATGATCTGGAACTCCACGATGTGCCGATCGTTCTCCGTCGCCTTGCCGTGGCCTTCGATCGAGATGTCGCTGTTCGTGTTGTTGCCCGTCATCGGCAGGAACTTCACCGCTCCCGCCGCGCGCACGCCGGGCAATGCCGAGAGGCGCCGCAAGAGCTCGTCGAAGAACGGAACGGCCTGCTCACCGGTGCCGTTGGATCGGGCGAGGCGGGCGGTGAGGACGTTCTCCGGATCGAATCCGGGGTCGACGGCGCGCAGGGCGAGGAAGCTCCGCGCGAGGAGGCCCGCGCCGGCGAGGAGGACGAGCGCGAGCGCGACCTCGGCGACGATGAGCCCGCTCCGCAGGCGCGCGCGGCCGAATCCGGCGGGGCTCGCGTCCTTCAACGCCATCAGGTTGCCGCCGCGCGAGGCGAGGAGCGCGGGAGCGAGACCGCCGAGCATCCCCGCCAGGACCGAGACGCCGAGCGTGAAGCCGAGCACGCCCCAGTCGATCGACACCTCTCCGGCGCGGGGCAGCCCGCGACCCGCCAGCACGGTGAGCGCGTTCACGCCCCAGATGGAGAAGAGGAGCCCGAGCGCGCCGCCGAGCAGCGAAAGGAGCACGCTCTCCGAGAGGAGCTGCCGGACGAGCTGCCCGCGGCTCGCGCCGAGCGCCATGCGCGTCGCGATCTCCCGCTGGCGGGACGCGGCCTGCGCGAGCTGCAGACCGGCGACATTGGCGCAGGCGATGAGCAGCACCAGCACCACTCCGCCGAAGAGCATCCAGAGCGAAGGCGCGATGGGGCCGACGACGACGGTCTGCATCGAATCGAGGGCGGCGCGGTGACCCTTGTTGCCGGGATTCGCCTGCTCGAGACGCGCGCCGATCCCTTCCAGCTCCGCCCGGGCGGCCTGCAGCGTCGCGTTTCGCTCGAGCCGGGCGACGACCCGCAAGAAGTGCGCGCCGCGGCGGTTGAGGATGTCGGGATCGAATCCAGCGAGGAGCGGCAGATCGCGCCCCGGATCGGGCGCCGCCCAGATCTCCGCCCAGGCGGGGTAAGCGTCGTCCTTCGCCAGCACCCCGTCGACGAGATAGCTGCTCCCGTTCAGGGTGATCGTCGTGCCCACGATCTTCGGATCGCCGCCGAATACGCGGTGGAAGATGCCCTCCCCGAGCACCACCTCGCGCGTCGCTCCCGGCTGGTAGGCGCGACCGAGGACCATGCGCGGGCCGAGCAGGTGGAAGAAATTCGCGTCGGTAATGGCGGCGCTGAGGCGCTCGGGCTTGTCGCGACCGGTGAGGTTGAAGCCGTCGCCCGTGTAGGCGGACATCTCGACGGTCTTCGCCTGCTCCCGCCAGTCCCGGAAGTCAGGGGCGGAGATCGACGCATTGGGAATCGCGGGCTGCGATTCCCAGACGAGAAGCAGCCGCCCGGGATCGCGGTACGGCAGCGGCCTCAAGACCACCGCCTGCAGCACGCTGTAGACGGACGTGGCCGAGCCGATGCCGAGGGCGAGGGCGAAGGCCGCCGCGAGCGTGAAGCCGGGCCTTTGCCGTAGCCGCCGCAAGGCGAGCTTCAGGTCGGCGAAGAGCGCGTTCATGCGAGTCTCCCCGATACGGCCGGCGCAGCAGGGCTATTTCGCATGGTCTGCTCCCGCGCAACGGCTTTTCCCAGCGGTAGTAGCCGGAAAGCGCCCCTGGTTTCACGGCAAGAGCAGCTGGCCGCGGGCGGTGAAGAGGAGCCGGCGTGCGAACGTCACGGCGACGAAGCCGGCCACCGCCGCGACGGCGACGAGTTGGTAGAGGATCACGATCTGGTACCGCACGGCCTGCACTGGAGCGGTGCCGCTGACGATCTGGCCGGTCATCATCCCGGGGAGCGCCACGAGTCCCACCGTCAAGAGGCCGTTGATGGTGGGCAGGAGCGCGGCGCGCAGCGTGGCGCGCGCCTGCGGATGGAGCGCCTGCCGGGGCGTCGCGCCGAGCGCGAGGAGCGCCTCGATCTGGTCCGATTCGCTGCGCGACGACGCGAAAATCCTCTCGAACACGAGAGCGACCGTGTTCATCGCATTCGAAAGCATCATCCCGCTGATGGGAACGACATACCGCGCCTCGTACCAGGGGTGCAGCGGCACGATGGCAATGAAGACCGGCACGAGCGCGACGAGCGCGCCGACGCCGATCGCTACGGTCGCGCGGGGAAAGAGCACGCGCGCCGCGGGTCCGTGCTCGACGCGCCGGGCCGCGGTCGCGCCGGCGGCGGTCAGCATCACCCCGAGGAGCAAAAGCACCCACGCCGGATGCTCGTGATCGAATAGCAGGACCAGGGCGTACCCGATCGCGATGAGCTGGGCAGCGCCGCGGATCGCTCCCCAGACCAGGTCCTTCTCCAGACCGAGCCGGGACCTTCGCGAAAGTACTACGGCGACCGCGATCAGGCAGAGCGCGAGCAGGAGCCGCGGCGCGGAGATCGTCACGTACGTCATCGGTCCACCGAGACCTGGCCGCGCTCGCAGCGGTATCTCGTGCCGCCGAGGGCGCGGGCGTGCGCGTCGACATGGGTGACCATGAGGAGCGTGATCCCGCCCGCGCACAGGCTGCGCAGGAGGGCCACGATGCGGTCGCCAGAGTCGGGATCGAGCGACGCCGTGGGCTCGTCGAGGAGCAAAGCGTCCGGGGAATTGGCCAGCGCGCGTGCCAGCGCGACCCGCTGCTTCTCGCCGCCGGAGAGCGATCGGGCCTCGCGCTCGAGCATCCCGTCATCGAGCCCGACGGCGGCGACGAGCTCTCGCGCCCGGGCGTCAGCGAGCGAGGTGCCGTGCAGCGCCGGGCCGGCTTCCAGGTTGTCTCGCACCGTCCCGGCGAACATCGCCGGCTGCTGGGCCAGGAAGGCGACGCGCGTGCGAAACCGGGTCGGCGCAATCTCGCGAGCGTCGCGTCCCTCCAGCAGGACGGCGCCGGAATCCGGCTCGATGAGCGTCGCCAGCGTGCGGACGAGGGTGCTCTTCCCGCTGCCGGAAGGCCCCTGCACGGCGACCGCCTCGCCCGCGTCGACGACCAACGAGGCGCCGTCGAGGATCCTCCTGCCCTCGCGCAACACCACCAGGTCTCGCGCCTCGAGAAGAACCAGCTGGAATCCTGAAAACCTACTCTTGATTCCGCAGGAAAGTCGGCACGTCCAGCTCGTCCTCGGTGGCACCCGTCATCTGCCGCAGCTCCTCCCAGGAGATGTGGCGGACCGGCCGCTCCTTGGCCGGCGGAGGCGGGGGGGCGCCCGCCCGGGCGGGCCCCGAGGCGTGGCGGGGCGATTCCGCGGCGCGGGGTACCGCGCGCGCCGCGGACTCCAGCGGCGGAGGCGGAGGGCGCACCACGCGGGTCGCGTCGCTGCGGTCGATCCGGCGACCGTCGCGCCCCGAGAAGCCCGTGGCGATCACGGTGATCTTGAGCGACGCGTCCATGTCCTCGGAGATGACGCTGCCGAAGATGATGTTCGCGTCCTCGTGCGCCGCCTCCTGGATGAGGCTGCAGGCCTGGTTCACCTCGACCAGCGTCATGTCCGGCCCGCCGGTGATGTTGATGAGGATCCCCGTCGCGCCGTCGATCTGCACGTCCTCGAGCAGCGGGCTCTCCACGGCCTGCTTGGCGGCGGCGAGCGCGCGACCCTCGCCCGCGGCGCGCCCCGTGCCCATCAGCGCGAGGCCCATGTTGCTCATGATCGTGCGCACGTCGGCGAAATCGACGTTGATGAGGCCCGGAATCGTGATCAAGTCCGAGATGCCCTGCACCGCGTTCAAGAGCACCTCGTCCGCTTTCTTGAACGTGTCGAGAAGGGTCGTCTTCTCGTCGGCAATCGCGAGGAGGCGCTGATTTGGAATGGTGATCAACGTGTCGACGGTGTTGCGCAGCTCCGCGAGCCCCGCCTCGGCCTGCTTGAGCCGGCGCTTTCCTTCGAACACGAAGGGCTTCGTCACCACCCCGACGGTGAGGGCGCCGACGCTGCGGGCGAGGTCCGCGATGACGGGAGCGCCGCCCGTTCCGGTGCCGCCTCCCATCCCGGCGGTGACGAAGACCATGTCCGCGCCGTCGAGCGCCATGAGGATCTTGTCCCGATCCTCGAGCGCCGCCTGGCGGCCGATCTCCGGATTGGCGCCCGCGCCGAGCCCCTTCGTGACCTGAGCGCCGAGCTGGATCTTGGTCGAGGCGCGATTGTGCTGCAGCGCCTGGCAGTCGGTGTTCGCGCAGATGAAATCGACACCGGTGAGCCCGGCGAGGATCATCGTGTTGAGCGCATTGCCTCCGCCGCCGCCCACTCCCACCACCTTGATCCTGGCGCCGAGCTCGTTCGTCACTTCTTCCATGTCACCTCCGTTGCTCTTTGCCGCTTCACGCACGCCGCCGGACCAGGTTGGAAAGCAGAAATCAGAAAAGCTCCTTGAAGAACCCGACCACCCGCTCGCGGATCGAAGAAGCGTCGACCGCGAAGGGACGCCCTTCCCGCGCCTGCTTGAGCCCGTAAAGGAGCAGCCCCACCGCGGTGGCATGCGCCGGGCTCGACACCACGTCTGTGAGCCCGCCCACATTGCGCGGTACTCCGCGGCGGACGGGAAGGCCGAGGACCTCCTCTGCGAGCTCGGCCATCCCCGCGAGCTGTGTCGAGCCGCCAGTCAGCACCACGCCCGAGGCGAGCAGGTCCTCCTGGCCGGCCTTCTGGATCTCGCGATGCACGAGCTGGAACAGCTCCTCCACCCGGGGCTCGATGATCTCGCAGAGGATCCGCCGGGAGAGCACCCGCGGCGCGCGGCCGCCGACGCTCGGCACCTCGATGGTCTCGTCCCGCTCCAGGACCTGCGACTGGGCCGACCCGTACTGGATCTTGATCCGCTCGGCCTCGTGCATCGGAGTGCGCAGGCCGACCGCGATGTCGTTCGTCAGGTGGTTCCCGCCGAGGGGAATCACGCTCGTGTGCTGGATGGCGCCGTTCACGAAGATGGCGAGATCGGTGGTGCCGCCTCCCACGTCGACGAGGGCCACCCCGAGCTCCTTCTCCTCCTCCGCGAGGACCGCTTCCGCGGAGGCGAGCGGCTCGAGGACGATGTCCGAGACGGTGAGCCCGGTCCGGGCGCAGCACTTGATGATGTTCTGCGCGCTCGAGACGGCGGCGGTGACGACGTGCACCTTCGCCTCCAGGCGCACCCCGCTCATCCCCAGGGGCTCCTTGATCCCGTCCTGGTCGTCGATGATGAATTCCTGCGGGAGGACGTGGATGATCTCGCGATCCTGCGGGATGTTGATCGCCCGGGCGGCGTCGATCACCCGCGACACGTCGGAAGGACGGACCTCCTTGTCCTTCACCGCCACGACGCCCTGCGAGTTGAATCCGCGGATATGTCCGCCGGCGATGCCCGCGTAGACGGCGCTGATCTCGCATCCCGCCATCAGCTCCGCTTCCTCGACGGCCCGCTTGATGGAGGCGACGGTCGCCTCGATGTTGATGACCACTCCCTTGCGCAGCCCGCGCGAGGGATGCTGGCCGATGCCGATCACGTCGAGGCCCGTCTCCTTCGCCTCCCCGACGATGCAGCAGATCTTCGTCGTCCCGATGTCGAGCCCGACCACGAGCTCGCCCCTCTTCTGGGCCATGATTATCGCGCCTCCGTATGCTGCGGCCTTCGGCCTCCGCCCGTTGCAGGCAGAGCCCGCTCCTCCGTTGCGGCGAGCTGCGCCGAGGCCCAGTCGGGCCGGGCGGGATTGTCGAGGTCGATGCGCACCGCCCGTTCGCCGCGCACGGCGAGGGCGGCCCGTACCTTCACCAGCCGCCGCAGCTTCATCCGCAGATCGCGCTCGCCGAACCGGATTTCCTGGAGGCTCGTGCCCTCGCGCGAGAAGGCGGTGAGCCCGGCATCGTCGTCGACGCGGACCTGGGCGAGAGAAGCAGGCACGAGCCCCTCGTCGCGCCAGGCGTCGACGAGTTGCAGGGCGCGATAGAGCCGGAGCTGCGCGGCCGCTCTGTCCCGCGTCCATTCGTCGCGCGAGAGGCCGGTGACGAGCGGGAGATCGGCGGGGTCGCCCGGCGCCGCGCGCTTGAAGGCGCGGCCGAGGTCGTCGACCAGATACAGCGCGCCGAGCTGCACTTGTGCGCGGGGACGGTGCTCGACGATCTCCACGTCCACGGCCCCCGGAAAACGCCGCGACAAGCGGGCGGAGGCGACCCAGGGATTCCGCTCCATCCTCCGCGTCGCCGCGGACAGATCGAGCGCGAACAGGTTCGCGCCGGCGCGAAGGCCGCTCGCGGCCAGGAGTTCCTGCTCGGAAACGTGGACGAGGCCGTGGAACGGGATTTCACGGACCGTGAAAACCGACGCGGCCGAGGCGATGCGCACGACTTCCCAGCCGCAGAGGATGACGACGGCGGAAGCGATCATCGTCGCGCCGCTCAGCAGCGCTCCCGCGAAGAATCCCTTCCA
>JBJMQD010000190.1:0-4986 GCA_045802855.1 Myxococcales bacterium
GCGCAGGACGAGGAGCCCGCGTTCTTGGCGGTAATCCTGGTCAGAGGCGCCACGCTGCCGTCCTTCACCTCGACGCGCCACGGATTCGCGGTCGAGTCGGGCCCGTTGGTCGCATCGCTGCCGTCCAGCTTTCGCGTCGAGGAGAAGAAGATGCGCGATCCGTCGAGGGACCATTGCGGGAGCATGGCAGCGCCGTCGCCGGTCGCCGTCGCCCGGGTGAGGGGAGCAAGTCCGGTGCCGTCGGCGTTCACCGTCCAGAGATTCGAGGTACTCCCGGTATTCGGCGCGTTGCTGCCGTCGAGGCTCATGGACGACGTGAAGACGATCCGCGATCCGTCCGGCGACCATCTCGGCGCCAGATTCAGGATTCCCGCGACCGTCCCGCGAGTGAGGGGAACGAGCCCCGTGCCATCCGCATTGATCCGCCAGATATTGAAGACGGTGCTCGGGTTCAGGGTGTCCGTCAGATCGACGTTGCGGTCGGATGCGAAGACGATCGTCTTTCCGTCCGGAGACCAGTGAGGGAGGAAACTCGACGAAGCCGTGGCGCGCGTGAGCGGGGAGAGCCCGCTGCCGTCGGTGCGCACTCGCCAGAGATTGAAGGCGCTGGTCGGGCTGACCGTATCCGTTCCATCCGGGTTGCGGTTCGATGTGAAGACGATCTGGGCGCCGTCGGGCGAGAAATGCTTGGTGAACAGGATGGCGATATCCGCGCCCGTCGATGCCGTCAGCGGTGAGAGCCCGCTCCCGTCGGCATTCACCCGCCAGAGGTTCGGTACCGGGTTCGGGGTGTCGCTGCCATCCAGGTTGCGCTGGGAAACGAACACGACGTGCTTTCCGTCGGGCGACCACTCCGGCATCATGCCGCCGGCGCTGTCGCCGGTCGCGGTTCCCCTCGTGAGCGGGATGATTCCGGACCCATCGGCATTCATCTTCCAGATGTTCATGGTCGAGCTTGCGGTCGAGGATCCGTCCAGGCTTCGCGAGGATTCGAAGACGATCTGCGTTCCGTCCGGGGACGATCGCGCGAGCCAGTTGGTCACGCCGGCGGCGGAGGTCCCGGTGAGCGCCTCGAGCCCGCTCCCGTCGCCTTTGACACGCCAGATGTTGACGGTATCCGCCTCCGCCGCGTCGCTGCCGTCGAGCGCCATCGCCGAGCTGAACACGACATGGGTGCTGCGAAAGCTCGCGGTGGCGGATTTCGAATCGTCCATCGTCACGTGGCAATCGGCCGTTCCGGCACACGCGCCCGACCAGCCAACGAAGATCGAGTTGGAATCCGGGATCGCATGCAGGGTCACCTCCGTTCCGGCGGCGAGCGGCGCGGAGCACGCCGTCGAGCAGTTGAATCCGTCGGGACTCGAAGTGATGCGTCCCACGCCGTCCCCGGCCGGAGTCAAGCTCAGGCGGAGTCCCTGCTGACACACGTTCTGTGCGCAAACCGCGTCCCCGGTGCAGTCGGAGGTCTGCTGGCAGCCGGTCAGATTCGGAGCCGAGCCGCAGGCGATCAACGAAGCCGCGGCGACGAAGATCGCGAAACGGGCGGTGAGGAGTTTGTCCATGCGCGGGCGGAGAGCACGCGCCGTGCCACGCTGCGAACGACCCGCCAGCAGGGCTGAAGCCGCCGATCGGACGCGGCGCCCGGGTGGCTGGCGCCTCGTGGCGCAACGTTGCGCTACATGGATTCGCCCTTTCGCGGCAACCCGGCGACCGCGCCGAGGCGGGTACAGACGCGGCTTCCCACCGCGCAGGCGAAGGCAAGGGCATCTTGCAACGCGGCGTCGGGCATCGAATCCAGGTCTTCGCCCGAAAGCCGGGAGAGGAGTCCGGCCACGAACCCGTCTCCCGCGCCGGTGGTATCGACCACCCGCACGCGAGGCGAGCGCACGCGGAATTGACGCGCCGCCTGCCTCGCGATCGCGCCGTCCGCGCCGAGGGTGATGCACGCCAGCTTCACTCCCTGTGAAACGAGGGAGGCGGCGGCGCGGCGGGGATCGCGCTCGCCGGTGCAGATCGCCGTTTCCTCGCGCGACAGCTTCACCACGTCCGAGGACGCAAAGACCCGCTCGCAGAGGTCGCGCAGATGGCCGAGGTCCTTCCACAGGTGGGCGCGCACGTTCGGATCGAACGAGACGCGCACACCGGCCGCGCGGGCCCGGCGGACCGCGGCCACCAGCGCTCGCCGGCCCTCGGGAAGGACGTGGCTCGACGACCCGCAATGAAGCCATCGCGCTCTCTGGATCGGCGCCCGCCGCACGTCTTCGCGCCCGATGAGCTTGTCGGCGCCGTGCGTCCCGCTCGGCGAGAAGAAGGTGCGATCGCCCCGGCGGTCGAGGGCGACGAACCACACGCCCGTGCGCGCCTCGCCGGTGAAACGGAGGCTCGTCTCGACGCCTTCCGCCCGCAATTTGCGGTCGAGCAGGCGCCCGAACTCGTCGTCGCCGACGACGCCGCAGAATCCAGCCCGCAGGCCGAGGCGCGCGATGCCTACCGCGACGTTGGCCGGCGCTCCGCCCGAGTGCGCCTCGAACCGCTCGCAGTCGCGGAGCCGCCCGCGCCGATCGGGAAGGAAATCGACCAGCGCCTCGCCAAAGCAAAGAACGTCGAGCTTCGTCATTCCCCGATGACGAATCGGGCGATGAGCGGGACGTGATCGCTCTTGCCGTGGAACGGATTTCCGCGGTCGCCGTACGGGCGCGTGCCGTCCAGGTCGACCCATTTCACGTGCGGGCTACTGAAGAGGTGATCGAGGTGCATCCGCAGGCTGAGGAAGCCGGCGGTGGGAAACTCCCGCGGCGCTCCCTCGATCTGCCCGAGCGTTTGCTGCACGCCGACGAGCCCGGCCTCCTCGGTGAGGTACCGGTAGACCGGCGACGAGGGCGGCGAGTTGAAATCGCCGCATACAATGAAAGGCTCGTTCCCCGCTTGCCTTCCGATGAAGTTCGCGAGGGTGCGCGCTTCGTGGAGTTGGTTGACCCCGAAACCCATCTTGTCCGGCCCCGTCCAGAACTGCTTCGCGAACGGCGTGGGCAGGCTGAGGTGGGTATTGAAGACGTGCAGCGGCCGCCCCGCGGCATCGGCGACGCGCATGTGGGCGCAGATCCGGGCCTGCTTCTTGTCCTTCCAGCGCAGCACGTGGTGGTGGGTGATGAACTGGGGCGCCTCGGCGTTGTGCCGCTCGACGCGCAGCGCGGTCGTGTCGACCACGATGGCGAGCCCCATCGAGGAAAGCGGGGTGTTGCCGAGGCGGTTGGCATGGGCGCGGAAGTAGAACGCCTCGTAGGGGAAGGGGCGACCGCGCTCGTTGAAGGCGCGCTCCAGCTCGGCCATGAACGACTCGAGCTGCGTCTCCTCCGGATGCGAACGCCGGAAGGCGAGCGTCGAGCGGAGCGAGTACGTCTCGACCTCCTGCATGCAGAGGATGTGCGGGAGCGGCTCCATCGCCGCGATGCAGCTGGCGATGCCGCGCTTGCCGCCCCGGGTGGACGCGATGCCGCGCAAGGCGTGTCCGAAGTAGCGGACGTTGTAGCTCAGGAGGCGGAATGGCTTCGCCATCGGTCGGACCGCGGAACCTATCCTCTCCGCGGGGCGCATGGTGTGCGGCGCAACCTCGACCCTCGCCGGAACTTCCATGGGATAACGTTCGTCCATGCTTTCCCTGCGGCCCGGGACGCGGTCCGACGTCCCGCTCATTCTGCGACTCGTACGCGAGCTCGCAACCTATGAACGCACCCCCGGCGCGGTGGTCGCGACGGAGGCGGACTTCCTCCGGGACGGTTTCGGCGATACGCCACGCTTCCACGTCCTCCTCGGCGAGTGGAACGGAGAGCCGGCCGGCTTCGCCCTCTACTTCTACAACTGGTCGACCTGGCTCGGGAGGCCGGGTCTGTACCTGGAGGACCTTTTCGTCCTTCCGCGACATCGGGGCAACGGAATCGGGAAGGCGCTCCTCTGCGAGCTTGCCCGCATCGCCGTCCGCGAAGGATGCGGGCGGTTCCAGTGGCAGGTGCTGGACTGGAACGAGCCGGCGCTCGGTTTCTACCGATCGCTCGGCGCCCAGGTGATGCCCGAATGGCTCACCGTGCGCCTCGAAGGCGAGGCCCTGCGCCGTCTTGGCAAGGAGTGACGGAAATGGACGAGGCCAAGTTCGAGAAGCTGGCCGGCGACGAGCTCTCCGCCCTGGAAGCGCGGCTGCGCGATCAGGACGGCGTCGAGGCCGACCTGGCGAACGGCATCCTGACCCTGGAGCTGGAAGACGGGGGGCCGAACATCGTGGTGAACAGTCACGCGGCCGCGCGGCAGATCTGGCTGGCGGCGAATCTCGCCGCCTCCCACTTCTCCTACGACGAGAAACTCTCGCGCTGGTTCGACACCCGTAACGGCGAGGAGCTCCGGCAGAAGCTCGGGTCCGTCGTCTCGGAGCGGGTGGGAAGGAAGGTCACGATCTAGGGCTCGGCGTTGGTGTCGACGATCTGCTCCGAATGGCAGATGAACTCGACCGCCTCCGCCGCTCGAGCCGCGTCGTCGAATCGTCCCTCGTACCTGCGGGTGAGCACCTGCCCGCCCCATTCCTCGACGGCCTCGCGGGCGGGCGCGAGGCCGAGGCGGGCGAGCGGCCCGGAGAGCCGCTTGTCGAAGAGGGCGCGCGCCTGGGACAGGGCCTCGGCCGGATCGCCGTGGGCGCGGATCTCGTAGTCGCCGACCACGAGCCGCTCCGCCGGACGCAGCCAGACCTGCATGGGATTGAACCGCTCCCGCGCCGTTCGACGCAGGATGCGCGTCCCGTCGGCGCCTTCTTCGCCCAGGCGATATCGGTCGCCGAGGTGCAGGAGCATCTCGGCAAGCCAGGGATTGCCGGCCACGCGCGGGTCCGAAGGCGCCGCGGCCCGTCGTCCTGTACTGCGCAGCGCCCGGCGCGCTCCAAAGAGCCTTCGGAGCAGCCCGCGGATCACGACGAGATCGACTCCGCCTGCCAGATGTCTCGCG
>JBJMQD010000258.1:0-21142 GCA_045802855.1 Myxococcales bacterium
TCCACGTGCGCGCCGGAGCTCCGCCTGCGCCATCTCCTCGCGCAGCGCCACGGCGTCCTCTCGCAGGTCGATGAGCTCGCGCAGGGTCACAAAGGCCCTCTTACCGCGAACGCCCCCGCCGTGGTTGACTCGCGAACGGAGGAGCGGGCTTCGCCCGCGACGGGCGAAGGCCGAAGGCCGCAGCATACGGCGGTGCGACTCCTGCCCCTGTTCTCTTTGCTCCTCGTCCTTGCCTGTACCGAGAAGTCGAAGCCGCCCGCGCAGGCTGGCGTTCCCGGGCGTACCGGGACGAGCCGCATCGCGGGCGTCGTACGGCTCGTCGGAACCGCCCCTCCACCGCCACGCGTGACGCGGGGCGCGCCACCCGAATGCCGCAAGAACGCGCAGCCGCCGCGCGAGGCTGCCGTGCAGGTCGGCCCGGGCGGCGAGATCGCGGAGGCGTTCGTCTGGGTCCGCGAAGGCCTTCCCGAGGGCGACTATCCACTCCCGGCCGAGCCGGTCGAGATCGATCAGAGAGGGTGCGAATACATCCCGCGCGTGGTCGGGGTCCGTGCCGGCCAGCCGATCGCCTTCCGGAACAGCGACGATGCGCTCCACAACGTGCACGCGCGGGGGAGCGGGTCGAACCAGTTCAACTTCGGAATGCCTCTCGCCGGGATGGAGACGAAACGCACCTTCTCCGAGCCGCAAGTGATGGTGCCCATCGGCTGCGACGTCCATCCCTGGATGCGCGCCTATGCGGGCGTCTCGCGGCACCCGTTCTTCGCGGTGACGGGCGCCGACGGGAAATACTCCCTCGAAGGTCTGCCCCCGGGCACGTACACGGTGGAGGCGTGGCAGGAGGCGCTGCCGCAAGCGACCGCCTCGGTCACGCTCGGAGAGGGCGAGTCGAAAACGGCAGATTTCGGGCTTCATCAATGAGTTTTTGGTAGGGTGCGCGCGGCTACAGCAAGGCCCCTTACGAGGAGCGCTGATGGACTCTAGCTCGGGCGTGTACGAGTGGTTGAACCTCATCTTCCGCTGGACGCACCTCGCGGCCGGCGTGATGTGGATCGGGCACCTCTGGTTCTTCAACTTCGTCAACTCGCAACTGGCCAAGACTTATGATCCGGATTCCAGGAAGAAGGTCCTCCCCGAGCTGATGCCCCGGGCGCTCTACTGGTTCCGCTGGGGAGCGGCGTACACCTTCATCACCGGCATCCTGCTCCTCTTCCTCGTCTACTGGTTCGGCGGCGTGATGGTGGATCGGGATCAAGGGATGGGGCCGCACGCGGTGGGCGGAATCGGCCTCGTCATGATCATCGTCGGGTTCGTCATCTACGACCTGCTCTGGAAGAACATGAAGAACGAGACCACCGGGATGATCATCTCCTTCGTCCTCACCGCGGTCTTCGCCTTCATCTGGTCGCGCATCATGTCGGGGCGCGCCACGTTCATCCACGTCGGCGGGCTCTTCGGCACCATCATGGCGGCGAACGTGTGGATGAGGATCTGGCCCGGGCAGCGCAAGATCATCGGCGGAGTGAAGGGCACGGGGCCCGCCGCGGAGCCGGCGGTGGTGGCGATGGCCGGCCTGCGGAGCAAGCACAACACGTACATGAGCGTGCCGCTCATGTTCATCATGGTCTCGAACCACTTCCCCACGGTCTACGGCGCTTCCCAGAGCTGGATCATCCTGATGGTCATCATCGCCGTCGGCTGGTTCATCACGAAGCTCCTCTACGGCAAGGCGGCGAGCAAGGACCCGGCGTTCTTCTGAGGACCCGCGGGGCGATCTGGTATAGGGAGGAGCGGGGCTCTGCCCCGCGTCGCCAATCGCGGAGCGCCGGTAGCGCGCAGCGTGTGATCGGCCCGCCGGAGGTTTCGGTGCAAAGCGTGAACTTGATCAGCGACGCGCGGTTTACCGACGACGCGCCGAACATCCTGCACGCCGTCAAGACGGATCAGCTCCTCATCGACGGCGTGTACCTGAAGCCGGGGCAGCGGCTCGGCTGGCGGAAGGTTCCCGACGCGGACCGGGCGTTCCTCTGCGTACAGGGGCAGGGAGAGCTGGTCCTCGAGACGGTCGCCGCCGGCAACGAGCTGCGGATTCCGCTCGCCATCGGCGCGGTGGCGCTCGCGCCTCGCGGAGTGTTCCACGACCTCGTGGGAGGCCCGGGCGGGATGGTCTGCTCCGCCCTTTCCCCATTTCCGGTCCGGATCGTCGAGAAGGGGTGAACCGGCGCCCACCTTCGCGGCTGCGGCTCTTCGCGAAGCCCGCCGATGCGGGAGTGCCTCTCGATCGATTCGTCGCCGATCGCGGCGGGATCCCGCTCGACGCGGCCCGCGCCGCGATCGCGCGGGGCGGCGCGTTCGTCTCCGGAAAACGCGTGCGGGAGGGAAGCTCGCTCTTGCACGGAGGCGAAACCGTCGAGATGTCGCTGCGCGCCGATCCGGCTGCCCCGGTCCTCGGCGACGAGCGCGTACTGAGTTGCGACGAGCACGTCCTCGGACTCGACAAGCCTGCCGGGGTCCTCGCGCAGGAAGGACGGGCGGGCGGTCCGTCGCTCCTCGATCTGGCGGCCGAACTGCTTCGCACCCGCAACCAGCCGGCCACGGTCCTTCTCGTGCACCGCCTCGATCGGGGAACGACCGGCGCCACCGTGCTCGCGCGCACGAAGGAAGCGCAAGAAGCGCTCCTCGCCGAGTTCCGGGAGGGCCGCGTCGAAAAGGAGTACCTCGCGCTCTGCGCCGGCGATCCTCGCGACGACGAGGGCGTGATCGACGTCACGCTCGGCCCCGATCGCGCGGTTCCCGGAAAGCGCCGCGTCGACCCTTCGGGGGAACCGGCGCAGACGCGCTATCGCGTGCTGGAACGCCTGCGGGGCGGCGCGCTGGTCGCCGCGTTCCCGCTCACCGGACGGACGCACCAGGTGCGGGTCCATCTGGCCTCCGTCGGGCTCCCCCTCGCGGGAGACGCCCGCTACGGCGGGCCGCGCTTCCTCGCCGGCGAGCAGGGAGCGCGTCTGGAAGTGCTCCGGCCCCTCTTGCACTCGTCGTCGTTGCGCGTCCGCCATCCCGTCTCCGGGGTCGTGTCGCTCGTCGCCCAAGTTCCGCCGGACCTGCGCGAGGCAGCGCGGTTCCTGCGGACCGGTTCGCATTGAAAGCGCAAGGGGCCTCTGTTAGACCGCGCCCGGGCGGAGGGAACCCCAAATGTCAGAGATGAGCGAGTCGGGGGAGAAGAAGGAGACCGGGCTACTCATCGTACAGAGCAAAGTACGCGAAGTGATCCGGCAGAAGGAGAAGAGGGTCTCCGACGAGTTCATCGGCGCCCTGAGCGACTACGTCCTGCACACGATCGAGCGTGCCGTGCAGCGCTGCAGCGCCAATGGGCGCAGCACCCTGCGGCCGGAAGACATCTAAAGCCTGCAAGGTCGTCGTCGCTCGTTGGATGAAGGACAGCAGTCGCAGCCGGACAGGCATGCGGGCGATAAGCACGAGAGGATGCGGACGGCCATCCTGGTCGCTACCCTTACCGGAAGGTCGGGAGGAGCCCGAGTGCGCCATCGTCTGCAGAACGGCCTCACCGTCCTCGTCGAGGAGAACCACGCCGCTCCCGTGTCCGCGCTCCAGGTCTGGGTGCGGGTCGGCAGCGCGGACGAGCTTTCCGACGAGGCAGGCCTCGCGCATCTGCACGAGCACATGCTGTTCAAGGGAACCGCGCGCCGCGGCCCCGGCGAGATCGCCCGCACCATCGAGGCCGCGGGCGGCGAGATCAACGCCTGGACGAGCTTCGATCAGACCGTCTACCACGTCATCATCGCGAGCCAGTTCACCGCCCAGGGCCTCGACGTCCTCGCGGACGCCATCACCCAGGCCGCCTTCGATCCCCAGGAGCTCGAGCGGGAGATCGAGGTCGTCTGCGAGGAGATCAAGCGCAGCCTCGATTCGCCCGCGCGAAAGCTCTCGAAGGAGCTGTTCGCAAACGCGTACACGCGCCATCCCTACGGCAAGCCGGTCATCGGCACCGAGGAGAGCGTGCGCAGCTTCACGCGCGAGGGAATCCTGCGCTTCTACCGGCGCTGGTACCGGCCGGAGAACTGCGTGGTGGTCGCCGTCGGCGACGTCCGCGAGCAGGAGATCCTCGATCTCGCGCAGCGCCATTTCGCCTGGCCCGGGGGCGGATTCGAGCGGGGACCCGAGCGGCAGAAGGAGCCGCCTCGCTCCCGCCCTCACGGCCGCGTCGTGCGCGAAAAGCTGAAGGAAGGATATCTCTCCATCGCATGGCCGGCGCCGGCACTGCGCGACCCGGACGTCGCGGCGCTCGACGCGCTCGCCATCGTGCTTGGCCACGGGGACGGCTCGCGCCTGTTCCGGGCCTTGAAGCGCGACCGGCTTCTTTGCACCGAGGTGCAGGCGAGCTGCTACACGCCGGTCGATCCGGGTCTCACCATCGTCGGCCTGACCCTCAAGCCCGAACAGGTGGAGGAGGCCGTCCGCGAGGCGCTGCGGCAGGTATATGCCACCCGCGCCGCCGAGGTGACCGACGAGGAGCTGTCGCTCGCGTGCAGGCTGATCGAGAGCGAGGCCGTCTACCAGCGCGAGACGGTGCAGGGACAGGCGCGCAAGCTCGGCTTCTACGAGTCGAGCGCCTCGGGCATCGAGTTCGAGGCGGAGTACCTGGCAAAGGTAGCGGCGCTCACGCCGCGCATCGTGCGCGAGGCCGCGGAGCGGCACATCCACCCGGAGGTGCCGGTCGCCTGCGCCATCCTGCCGGAGGGAGACGGCATCGATTCCGACGCGCTCTCCGCCCTGCTCGCCGAGGCGCAAGAGGCGGCGCGCAAGGCCCCGCGTGCGCCCCCCTCGCCGCGCCCTCCCGAGAAGCGGGAGCCGATCCGATTCGCCGAGCCTCGCACGGGGCCGCTCTTCCACGAACGGCTTCCCGGCGGCGGAGTGCTCCTCGTCAAGGAAGAGCGGGCAGTGCCCCTCGTGGCGCTACGCGCGGTGTGGCCTGGCGGTCTACGCGCAGAGAGCGAGTCGGACTCGGGCGTCAACATGCTCCTCGCCCGCCTCGCCGCGAAAGGGACGCGCCGCCGCGGCGCGGTCGAGCTGGCCCGCGAGTTCGAGGCGATGGGCGGGTCGGTGGGGGGCAATTCCGGCCGCAACTCGTTCGGGATCCGGGCCGAGTTCCTCTCCCGGCATCTCGCCCGCGGATTCGAGCTGTTCGCCGAATGCATCGCGGAACCCGCGTTCGCGCCGCCCGAGGTGGAGCGCGAGCGCAAGCTGCAGCTCGACGAATTGCGGGCCCGCGAGGACAATCCCGCCGGCGTCGCCTTCCAGCTCTTCTCCGAGACGCTCTATCGAAAGCACCCTTACCGATTCGACATGCTCGGGACCGAGGACTCCATCTCGCGGCTCGGCCCGGCCCAGCTTTCCGCTTACCGGGAAAAACGATACCCGGCGGGGAACGCCGTTCTCTCCATCGTGGGGGACGTCGATCCCGGCGAGGTGAAGCGGCTCGCGGCGCAATACGTTGGACGATCCGGGAACGGCACGACGATCGCGCTCCACCCTCCCGAGGAGGAGCGGCCGACTTCGCCCCGTCACGCGGTGAAGAAGCTCGCCAAGGCGCAAGCGCACCTCGTGGTCGGATTCCTGGGCGCGCGGCTCTCCGATCCGCTGCGCTGGCCCCTGGAAGTGCTCTCCACGGTCCTGTCCGGCCAGGGCGGGCGTCTCTTCGTGGAATTGCGCGACAAGCGGAGCCTCGCGTACAGCGTGACGAGCTTCTCGGTGGAAGGGGTCGATCCCGGCGCCTTCGCCGTCTACATCGGCTGCGGTCCGGAGAAGGTCTCCGAGGCGCTGGAAGGCATCCGCCTGGAGCTCGATCGCTGCCGCGAGTCGCCGCCGACGGCCGCCGAGCTCGACCGGGCGCGGACGCACCTCATCGGAACCCACGCCATCAGCCTGCAGCGCAACTCGGCGCGGGCGGCGGTCTACGCGTTCGACGAGACGTATGGGCTCGGGGCCGATTTCTCCTCCCGCTTCGCCGAGCACGTCGGCGCCGTGACCTCTGCGGACGTCCTCGCCGCCGCGCAGCAGGTGCTCGATCCCCGCGGCGAGGTCCTCGTGCTGGTGGCTCCCGAGAACGCGATTCCGGACGAGCTTCAGTGACGTGAGCTTCCTGCTCGTCCTCGCGGCTCCTCCCGAGGAGCTGGAGATCCTCGCCGCGGAGCTGTTCGATCTGGGCGCGGCCGGAGTCGAGCTGCAGGAGCCCGGACAGCTGCTCATGCCGGGGACGCCGGCGCTTCCGGAGGGCCTCGGGCGCTGCATCGGGTATTTCACGTCGCGTGAAAGCGCTTCCGCGGCGGCCGTGCAGCTGGGACGGGCCGAGTCGGTTCCGGTCGAGGTGCCCGAGCAGGACTGGTCGGTCGCGTGGCGCGCGCACCACAAGCCTTTGCGGATCGGGCCGCGCGTCTGGGTGCATCCGCCGTGGGACGTGCCATCGGGCGACGCCGGGCTCGTGCGAGTCGCGATCGATCCGGGAATGGCGTTCGGGACGGGAAGCCATCCGACCACCGCGCTTTGTCTCGAGCGGCTCGACGAGCTTCTCTTGCAGCGCCCAGGCGCGGACGTCCTCGATGTGGGGACGGGAAGCGGGATCCTGGCGATCGGCGCGGTGCTGCTCGGGGCTGCCCGGGTGTGCGGTACGGAGAACGATCCCATCGCGCTCGAGGCGGCGAGGCGGGGGGCCGAGCTGAACGGTCTGCCGCCGGGACGGATCGAATACGTGCTCGCCGAGGTGCCAGGCGGAACGTTCGACATCGTGGTCGCGAACATCCTCTTGAACACGCTCGTGGAGCTTTCGCCGGCCGTCGCGTCGTGCGTCGCGCCCTCCGGACGCCTGGTGTTGAGCGGGCTCCTCGCGGAGCAAGGCGACGAGGCGGAGGCGGCGTACCGCGCCCGGGGCCTGCTCGTGGTGGGTCGCAAGCAGCGCGAGGAGTGGATCCGGGTGGAGCTGGAGCGGCCGGCGTGAAGCGGCGGCTGCACGTCCCCCCGGAACAGCTCGGGCGCGGCAACCCGGTATCCCTGACGCCGTCGCAGGCCCGCTATCTGGAGACGGTCCTGCGGCTACGTCCCGGGTCGCCTCTGGAGGTCTTCGACGGCCAAGGCAGGCGCTTCGACGCCGTACTTGAATCGGCTGGTCTACAGATCGGGGCGGAGCTGCCGCGAGCCGCGCAGTCTGCCCTCGACGTGTGGCTCGCCCAGGCGATCGTGAAGGGCGACAAGCTCGATCTCGTGGTGCAGAAGGCGACCGAATTGGGCGCGTCCCGGATCGTGCTCCTCGATACGGCCCGGTCGGTGGTGAAGCTCGAGGACAAGCGCGCCGCTTCCCGGCTCGAACGGCTGCGGCGGGTCGCCGAGGAAGCGGCGCGCCAGTGCGGGCGAAGCGACGTGCCGCCCATCGACGGGCCACTGTCGTTCGACGAATTGCCATCGCGCCTGGAACCCGATCGGCTGGGATTGCTCCTCGATGCGGAAGAAGGGGAACTGCGGCTGTCGCAGGCCGCCCGCGGGGCTGCGCGTGTTTGCCTGGCAGTCGGTCCAGAAGGAGGCTTCGCAGACGCGGAGCGCGAGCGGGCGGTATCCGAGGGAATGCTTCGGGTCACTCTGGGAAGGCTCGTCCTGCGAACCGAGACCGCGGGCCTCGCGGCGCTCGCCGTGGTGCGCCACCTCGCGGGCGATCTGGGCTGAAGGCGCAGGCGCCGGATCGCACCGGGCGCCTGCGCGTTAGAGCGGGCGGGTTACCTCATGGCTTGACGAATGCGATTACGTGCAAGTTGTTCACCGTCTGTCCGACCCGCGCGACCACGCCGCTGAAAGGCTCGACGAGGACGAGGAACGTCGTGTGGGCGGGATCGAAAGGCACGAAGTCGAGCCCGTAATAGAGGAAGTTGCGGGGATTGAAGTCTCCCAGCGCCGCCTGTCCGGGCGGAGACAGCGGTCTCGCCAGAAGCGGCTTTCCGTTCAGCGGGTTGATGAGGTACGCGGTCTGCGTCGTGGTGCCATTGTCCTGCAACCGCGGCGAATCGATGTTCCAGAGCACGTTCACGGCGCCGAGCGTCTGGAAGGCGAGCCCGTTCGCGGACGTATTGATGCCAGTATCGGGAAACTCGACGGCGACCCCCGTGCGCTTGTTGATCTGCACGAAGGTGTCGGTCACGCCGGGCGGAGGCGGAAACTCGTCATACCAGGCGAACATGAATCCGAAGAAGTCGACGGCGATGGAATGGACGGGAGATTCACCGCCGGTCGCGTCGAGCCCGAAGTTGGACACGGTGGAATCGACCGGCGTTCCGGCTCCGGTAGTGGTGTTGATGGTGATGAGTCCGTGGAAGCGCACGTCTCCGATGGCCGTGGAGGCGTAGAGCTTTCCCGTCGTGCGGTCCCAGGCGAGACCGTTGACGGTGAAGCCCACCGGCCCGATGGTCCTCACGAGGGCGCCGGTGCGTGGATCGATCTGGACCAGGGTGCTGGTCTGGGTGCAGGGCCCGCCGGGAACGGCGTTGTTGCAGGCTCCCGTGGTCCCGAACAGCGTGCCGGCTTGCTGGGCGACCGCCTCCGTGGCGGCGGACGCGCAGATCGCCATTGCGACTACCAAGAATTGCCAGAGTGTTTTCATGGTGCCCCCCCGGGGCAATCGGTCGCCAGCTGTTTTGCTAACGACCAACAACTACAGAGCGCCGCGGAAGAGCGAGTGTCAATACCTGACGGTAAACGAAAAAGATGCATCGTACGGCGCGTGAAAAATGCGCGAACGGAGGTGCAGAGCGATTTGGCTCATGCAGTCGGGATACGGCAGTCGATCTAGAGAGATGGGCCCGGTTCGAGCGCGGCCGCCCCCTCGACGGCCCTCGGCGCCGCGACAAAAGTCGGAGGAAGCGTCGGCCAGACGCGTTCGTGTTGCCTCGGACGCAATGCTAGTTTCGAGTCGCAACCAATTTCGGAGGAACCACATGCGTATCGGCATCTGGCTGTGCTCCGGGGTTACTGTCCTCGCCTTCGGCTGCGCCTCTGGAAAGACGACGTTCAACTCGAAAGCGGATCTGCAGGCTGCGCCGCCCCTGACTCGCGTCTTCGTCATGTCGCGCGTCAAGAACGCGGGGTTCAACAAGAACGTATACGAGGGCTTCGATAAGGGAATCCGCGAGGGCTTCGGAAGCTGCGGCGTACAAAGCGAGGTGATGCACGTCAATGACATGGACCTCGATCCTGACCAACGGTTCGCCGAAGCCCTGGAGAGGTTTCATCCCGACGCGGTCCTCTTCGTCCGCCAGTCGGGTGGAAACGTGATCATCGGCCAATACAGCACCAACAGCGACTTGATCATCGACATGAAGTTCCTCGCCCCCGACGCGAAGAAGCCCTTCTGGCATGCGCGCTCGGAGTTCACCATGACGACGGAGAACATGTACAGGGACGACACGGCGACGGGAACGAAGTTCGCGAACGACACCATCGACCGCCTGCAGGTCGACGGATTGCTCAAGGATTGCAAAGCCCGGCCTCAGCCGCCGGAACAGGAAGTCTCCCACGCTCGCTAGTAGCGAGCTGCTTCTCGCGGGCAGCGCCGCGGCGGGACGCTTTCGACCGTTCCGGATCCGAATTGCTGGACCCACGCGAACTTGCTTGGAGGCATTCTGGAACCGAAGCTCAATGCGCGCGGGCGTGCTCGATACAGTACTCGGTCAACCGTCCGTGGCACTTTTCCTGGCAATCGCAGACGCGGAACTCCAGGTTCGGGTCGTCCTTGTCGCTCCTGCCGCACTTGGCGCAGACCCGCGCGCGGCGCTCCGGCGCGGGGGAGAAACCCTCGAAACGCTTGCGCCTCGAGCTCGTCGCGGCCCGTCCGCGCAGGCGGCCGAGGAGCGGACCGCCACAGAAGAGCACCCAGCTCAGCATCGCGGCGACGATGCCGGCGCGCACGTTCGGGGAGCCGGTGGCGAGCTGGTAGAGGAGAAAGGCGCCGTCGAAGAGCCCGAGCCATTTCATCTTCACCGGCAGGATGAAGAAGAGAAGGATCTCGTAGTCCGGAAAGACGGCCGCGAAGGCGAGGAGCAGCGACAGGTTGAGGAACTCGTTCGTGACTGGCCCGAAGAGGACCGCGCCGGCGATGGTCGCCAGGACGCCGACCAGATAATAGACGTCGAACTTGAAGCTTCCCCACTCCGCTTCGAGCGAAGACCCGATCGTGTACAGGAACATCAAGGCGACCAGGGTGAGGATCGGTCCGAAGGCACCCCGGCCGCCTCCGCCCCAAGGCAGGAAGAGGAAGGTGACGAGGCGCCACACCTCCCCGCGCGCGACCGCGTCCGGATCGAGGACCAGAAGCTCCAGCGAGCCAGGGCTGGCGTATGAGAGCGCGTACACGAGCCCGGAGAGGCCGACGAGCCAGAGGATCAGGTTGTGCGGCGCGTACTTGCCGAAGCGCCGCTCGAGCTTGGTGAGCCATCTCTCCATGGCCCGTGTCTAGCACGTGAGGTACACATCCGCCGTGGAACATCGACTACCGGCACCAGACGATCCGATGGGGCGATTCCTCGCGTTCTTCGAGGTGGCGAAGCACACGCCGCAGATTCCGGAACCGACCGGAATGATCCTCTCCACCGTCGGCGACGACGGGCGGCCGTCCTCGCGGGTCGTGCTGCTCAAGAGCGCCGACGAGGAGGGGCTCGTCTTCTACACGAACCTCGAATCGCGCAAAGGTCGCGAGGCGCTCGCCCGTCCCGTCGCGCTGCTCTTCTGGTGGTATCCGCTCGAGGCGCAGGTGCGGTTCGAAGGACCGGCGCAGCGGGTGACCGACGAGGACGCCGACGCGTACTTCGCCAGCAGGCCTCGCGGCAGTCAGCTCGGGGCCTGGGCTTCCGCGCAGAGCCGTCCGCTCGCCTCGCGCGAGGAGCTCGAGGCGCGGCTCGCCGAGCTGACCGAGCGGTTCGAAGGGATGCCGGTGCCGCGCCCGCCGCACTGGTCGGGGCTTCGGGTACGCCCGCTCGCCGTCGAGTTCTGGAAGAACCGCGCCAACCGGCTCCACGAGCGCCATCTGTACACGCGCGAGAAGCCGGGCGCGCCGTGGTCGTTCACGCTCCTCAATCCGTGAGACTCACTTCTTCGGGCCGACCATGTCCTCGGCGCGGACCCACTGGTCGAACTGCTCGGAAGTGAGGAAGCCGAGCTTCAGCGCGGCCTCCTTGAGCGTCGTCCCTTCCTTGTGCGCCGTCTTGGCGATCTTCGCCGCCTTGTCGTAACCGATGTGCGGATTCAAGGCGGTCACCAGCATCAGCGATTCGCGCAGGAGCTTGTCGATCCGCTCGCGGTCGGGCTCGATTCCCACCGCGCAGTTGTCGTTGAACGACCGCGCGGAGTCGGCGAGGAGCCTCACCGACTGCAAGAAGGCATTGATGACGAGCGGCTTGAACACGTTCAGCTCGAAGTTCCCCATCGCGCCGCCCAGGTTCACCGCCACGTCGTTCCCGAACACCTGACAGCAGGCCATCGTCATGGCCTCGCTCTGGGTGGGGTTCACCTTGCCGGGCATGATCGAGCTTCCAGGCTCGTTCTCCGGGATGCGGATCTCCCCGATCCCGCAGCGCGGACCCGAGGCGAGCCAGCGGACGTCGTTCGCGATCTTCATCAGCGACGCGGCAATGGTCTTCAGCGCCCCGTGGGCGAAGACCAGGGCGTCGTGGGTCGCGAGCGCCTCGAACTTGTTCGGCGCGCTGACGAAGGGATGGCCGGTCAGCCGGGACAGTTCGTGCGCGACGCGATCCGCGAATTCCGGATGGGCGTTGAGGCCGGTGCCCACCGCCGTTCCGCCCAGGGCCAGCTCGCGCAAATGGGGCAAGGCGCTCTCGACGTGGCGGAGCCCGTGATCGAGCTGCGCCACCCACCCGCTGATCTCCTGGCCGAGGGTGAGCGGAGTCGCGTCCTGCAGGTGGGTGCGGCCGATCTTGACGACCGATCGATTCTCCTCGCTCTTGCGGGCGAGCGTGTCGCGCAAGAGGCGCAACGACGGGATGAGCTGATCGACGACCACCGGTACCGCCGCGACGTGCATCGCGGTGGGGTAGACGTCGTTCGACGACTGTCCCTTGTTCACGTCGTCGTTGGGGTGGACGAGGCGCCCTTCGCCGCGCTCGCCGCCGAGGATCTCGCTGGCGCGGTTCGCGAGCACCTCGTTCATGTTCATGTTGGTCTGCGTTCCCGACCCGGTCTGCCAGACGGCGAGCGGAAATTCGCCGTCGTGCTTCCCGGCGACGACCTCGTCGGCCGCCTGGATGATCGCGGCGCCCTTCTTCTTGTCGAGGACGCCGAGGTCGATGTTGACCTGGGCGGCCGCGCGCTTCACCTGGGCGAGCGCCTTGATCAGCGCGGGCGGCATCTTCTCGGTCGAGATCTTGAAGTTCTGCAGCGAACGCTGGGTCTGCGCGCCCCACAGCCGCTCCGCCGGGACCTCGATGTTGCCGAACGTGTCCTTCTCGATGCGCATGGCCATCTGGCGCGGCATATCGCGGAGAGGGACGAGGGACAAGACGCGTCGGACGAAGGAGCGGGCATAGCGTGGAGCACAAATGTTGACCGTGGCCCGTCGCCACGTACGTTCGTGACCATGCGCTGCCGGCGTTGCTCCCACGATCTCTCCTCCGGCGCCGACCGCTGCCTGCGGTGCTTCGCCCTGAACCCGCAGAACGTCGCCGGGCCGCTCTTCGCGGGCCTCGATTCCGACCCGCCCCAGGAGGTCCGGATACGCTTCGACGACGACCCGGTCCCTGGAGTTGCGTTGCCGGAAAAAACGCCGCTCCCGCCAAGGCCGCGCAAGGCGGCGGTGCCCGCGCCTCCCTTGCTTCCGTTCGTCGCGAACACGCCTGAGCCTGTCGCGTCGGTCGAGATCGCAAACCCGGCGGTCTGCGCAGCGCAGACCCCTGCTCCCGTCGCCGAGCGCTCGAGATCGCCGCGGCTCCCGGTCGGGACCCTGCTCCTTGCCTGGGCCATCGACTTCGCCCTGGTCGCCGCGCTCACCCTCTTGCACGCCACGCTCGCGGTCGCGATTCTCGACCCCGAGCGGCTCGCGCCCGGACGAGCCGGATCGTTCGACTACTGGCTCGATCTCTTCCGGGGCGGTGGGGGTTCCCTCCTCTGGATCCTCCTCCTCGCCACCCTGGGCCTTGCCTACTGCGCATTTTCCGCCTTGCTCCTCGGACGGACCCCCGGCCTCGCCCTCGCGACCGTTTCCCGCTTGCCTCGGGAAAGGTCCGCGCCGTAGCCTCGCTGGACCCGGAGGATCTAAGTGCCCGAAAAGTCGTACGTACTGCCCATGCCGCGCCGGCGGGGCGTCATCTTCTTCCTGCTGGCGAACGTCTTCGCGTTCGCGCTCTGCGCGACCGTCTTCGCCGCCGTCTGGTACGGCGACTTCATCAGCCCCGCCGCGAACGCCATCTGGTCGTTCCTCGCCACGCATTCCGGCTGGACGGTCGGCGCCGCGCTCTCGCCGCTCTTCGCCGCCCTCGTCCTCGGGTACGGCTACGCGCGGCGGGCGATGGCGCGCCGGGCACGCGAGAAGGCCGAGGCGCTCGCCCAGGCCGCGCGCTCCGCCGGGACCCATCTGCCGGTTTGACCGTCGCGGTCCTCCTCTGCGCGTCGCTGGCCGCACGAGGAGCGGCGCTGGTTCCCGCCCGGGCCCAGGCGGCCGTGGTCTTCGACGGCGACGCCGGCGTCGCGGGAATGCGCGAATTCCTCGAGGCGGCGGGCACGAAATCGAGAGCGCTCTCGCCTCGGGAGGTTTCCGGCGATCTCGCAGCCCTGGTCGGCGCGGACCTGCTCTCCGGCGCCCCCGGCTGGGGTCTCGATCGTCGCGGGATCCGTGCGCTCGTGGTCGCCGGCGCCGCGTACGGCCTGAGCGCGCCGGTGCGCGACGGCAAGGCCGCTCGCAAGGCGCTCCTCGCCTGGGTCTCCGCTGCAGGGCCCTGGAGCAAACGGCACGGAACGCGGACTCCGGTCGCGGCCGGATCCGGTCGATCGCAACGCGCCGGGATCGTCGCTCCGCAGGGAGGGTCCGTCCGGCTGTTCACGGCTTCCGGACGCGGCGCCGAAGCGCTGGTGACCGCGTTCCGGCAGATCGGCGCGAAGCGGTCGCCATCGCGGGCGCTCAGTTCCGACAAGCGCCTCGCGCCTCTCTTGGCCGAAGTCGCCGGCACGGCCGCCGTGATCGTCCGGGGAGACGACCCGATCACGTATTCCGTTCTGGACCTTCTGGCGAACCGCTCCGGCATCGTCGCCCGCGGCGTCGTGGGCGCGCGTTCCCCGCTGCTCGACGGGCACGCTCCCGATGCCTCGGGCTGCGCGGGCGCGGTCCTCTTCTGCCTGCGCGCCTCGCTCGGCCCTTCCGGTCAGGCGGCTTTCGCGCTCGCCGTGCAGACGTATTTCTCCTGGACATCGCCTGCGGGACCGCTGCCCGAATTCGTCCGACGCGAGGCTCCGCTCGCACGTGCGCTGCTCGTGAAGAGCGACGGGCTCGATGTCGGGCTGCTCGGCGAACCGGAAACTTCGCTCTGGGCCTTGCACCTCGTCGCCGCCGTTGCCGGGACGCACCCGAGGGAGGTGCCCGCCGATCTCAAAGGCGAAGGGCCGCGCAGCCGCTGCCTGCACGCGGAAGGGAACTCCGTGCAGTACTCGATCCCGTGTGCCGACGCGCGCGCCGATCTGCGCGACGGCGACGGGCCCGCGCTGCAGGCCACGGCGGATCCGGCGGCGCTCGACGCTTCGCTCTCGCGGCTGAGCGCGCTCGATGCGTTCCGCGGCTCCGTGCCGGCCGCGTTCCTCGGAGCACGGCTCCTCGCGGGAGGTTTCTTGCGCGGCTCCGGGCCGTTCACGCTCACGGGCGACCCGGACCCGCTCGGCGCCCGGATCGAGCTACGCTTGCCGCTGCGGTAGTCGCTCCTGCTTGCCTTCGGTGAGCCGGAGAGCAGGCGGGCGATGGCCGACCGCCCGCGCGCGTCGCCGGCGAAATATGTTTGTCACGAAGCGCACTGGCTCGACTCTCCAGAGAAGGCGCCGCGAACTTACGGGCGCCTGGTCGGTGGCACTCCTGCCGGCGTCGTCAATGGAACAGTTCTGAGCCGTTACATCTTTGTGGTATTACCGTTCGGTATCGTTTACACCGGCCGGGGGGCCCGGGTTGCTGAGTCGCGCAGGAGAGACCGCATACTATTTGAACGGCAAGCTGCCGCGGCTTGCCCTCATCGCCAGGGGTGTCCGGTTTCCGTCGGGCACCTGGCTTCGCGTCGCGGACGGCGATCTGCCCGCCTGGAAGGTCGAGCCGCTGGTCGTCGATCTATTCGCCGCGTTGAAGCGCCGTCCGCTCCGGACCGCCATCCTCCTCACCGAATTCGACGTGGAGGAATTCGAAAGGGAGATCGGCGACGATCCGTCCGAGAAGCGTCTCGATCGCGACACCGGCTGAAGGAGCGCCCATCGACGGACCCGGGAAGCGGCAGGGCTAGAGCCCACCGTGAAGTAGGAGTAGGTTCCTCGCCGCATGGCCGACGAAACCCGGGAAAAGCCCCACCAGCGCGAGCCGCCTGGCGGAATCTCCTCCGTAGATCGCGCCTCGCTGCTCTCGAAGCTCGGCCCGCGCGAGAAGCTCGCCGCTCTCGACGAGCAGGCGGAGCTCGGCGGGGGCGAAGAGCGGATCGAGAAGCAGCACCAGGAAGGAAAGCTCACCGCCCGCGAGCGGATCGATCTCCTCCTCGACACCGGCAGCTTCATCGAGCTCGACAAGTTCAAGGTCCACCGCTGCGACGATTTCGGGATGGAGAAGAAGAAGATCCTCGGCGACGGCGTCGTCACCGGGTACGGAACCGTGGAAGGCAGACAGGTCTTCGTCTTCGCCCAGGACTTCACGGTGTTCGGCGGATCGCTCTCGGGCGCCTATGCGGAGAAGATCTGCAAGGTGATGGACCTGGCAGTGAGCACGGGTTGCCCCGTCGTCGGCCTCAACGACTCGGGCGGGGCGAGGATCCAGGAAGGAGTCGTCTCGCTCGCCGGATACGCGGACATCTTCTACCGGAACGTCGCCTCGTCGGGGGTCGTTCCTCAGCTCTCCGCGATCCTCGGCCCCTGCGCGGGCGGCGCGGTCTACTCGCCCGCCATCACCGACTTCATCGTGATGACGAAGGGCACGAGCTACATGTTCATCACCGGGCCAGAGGTGATCCGCACCGTCACCCACGAGGAGGTCTCGAAGGAGGACCTGGGCGGAGCGCAGGCGCACAACATGAAGAGCGGAGTCGCCCAGTTCGCAGCCGAGAACGAAGCGGCGGCGCTGCGCATCCTCCGCGAGCTCCTCTCGTACCTGCCGTCGAACAACCTGGAAGACCCGCCGGTCGTCGCGACCGAGGACCCGCCCGATCGGCGGGAAGAGTCCCTCAAGTCCGTGGTGCCGCCGAACCCGAACAAGCCTTACGACATCAAGGAAGTGATCCGGGCCGTCGTCGACGACAAGCACCTCTTCGAGGTCTCCGAGCATTACGCCCGCAACATCGTCACCGGGTTCGCGCGTCTCGCGGGACGGACGGTGGGCATCGTCGCCAACCAGCCCGCGTTCCTCGCCGGCGTCCTCGACATCGACGCCTCCCGCAAGGGCGCCCGGTTCGTGCGCACCTGCGACGCCTTCAACATCCCCCTGGTCACCTTCGTGGACGTCCCCGGCTTCCTGCCGGGCACGACGCAGGAATGGGGCGGCATCATCACCCACGGAGCGAAGCTCCTCTACGCCTTCGCGGAGGCGACGGTGCCGAAGCTCACCGTCATCACCCGCAAGGCGTACGGCGGCGCGTACGACGTGATGTCGAGCAAGCACATCCGCGCCGACGTGAACCTCGCCTGGCCGACGGCGGAGATCGCGGTGATGGGGCCGGAGGGCGCGGTGAACATCGTCTTCCGCAAGGAGCTGGAATCGCGGACGGCCTCCCGCGACGAGCTGGTGCAGAAGTATCGCGACACCTTTGCGAATCCGTACAAGGCGGCCGAGCTGGGCTACATCGACGAGGTGATCCCGCCGGAGGAGACGCGCCTGCGCCTTTGCCGCGCCCTGGTCATGCTGCGCGGCAAGCGGGTCGAGGTGCCGCGCAGAAAGCACGGCAACATCCCGCTGTAGACGTGCGCGGGCTCGAGCAGATTCCCTGGATCTACGACGCGATGTGCGCCTTGTTCGAGGCGACCGGGCTCCGTCGCTGGCGCGAGTGGCTCGCCCGCGGCGCCCGCGGCCAGACGCTCGATGTCGGTTGCGGCACCGGGCGCAACCTTCCCCTCTTTCCGGCGCGGACGAAGATCGTCGGCGTCGACTTCACGTTCGACTCGCTCCTTCGCGCTCGCAAGCGCGAGCCGCGCGCCCTCCTCGTCCGCGCGAGCGCCGAGGCGCTGCCGTTCCGCGAAGGCAGCTTCGACACCGTGGTGAGCGGCCTCGTCCTTTGCTCGGTCGCGCGGCCCGACATCGCCGTCGCGGAGATGCGCCGGGTGCTTCGGGACGACGGCCAGCTGCGCCTGCTCGAGCACGTCCGCTCGGACCGGCCCTGGAAGGCGCGGCTCCAGGACTTCTTCCAACCAGCGTGGACCACCCTGAGCGGCGGATGCCACCCGAATCGCGACACGGAGGCCACCGTGATCCGCGGAGGATTCGCCGTTTCCGAGCGCCGCGCGCGCAGCGAGATGAGACGGATCGCTCTGCGCAAGGCCTGACGAGGCTTTGCGGCGCGCCCGCCCGGTACGCAGGTTGCTGCCATGCCCGAGCAAGAGCGAAAGGACGGCCTCGTCGAGGACGAGGAGAAGCGAAAGAAGGAGGAGGCGGAGGCCGAGGAGCGCAGCGCCCCGAATCCAAGCGTCGTCTGGGACGCGGTCCACCAGGAAGGCTGCGACGAGCTCCGCCGGCGGCCCGTGGCGCTGATGTGGTCCGGCCTCGCCGCCGGCCTCTCGATGGGCTTCTCGCTCATCAGCGAGGGCCTGTTGCGCGCACACCTGCCCGACGCCGGCTGGCGCCCGCTCGTCTCCAAGCTCGGCTACAGCGTGGGCTTCCTCGTGGTCGTCCTCGGGCGCCAGCAGCTCTTCACCGAGAACACGCTCACGGTCGTATTGCCGGTGCTCCACGATCACACTCGCGGGAATCTGCGCAAGATGATGCGCCTCTGGGCCATCGTTCTGTTGTCGAATCTCGCCGGCGCTCTCGCCATCGGCTGGACGCTCGGTCATACCGCGGTTTTCGATCGCGATTTGCAAGACGTCTTCCGGCAGGTAGCCCAGGAAGGAATGGGCGCGCCATTCGGCACGGTCCTCCTGCGCGGCGTCTTCGCCGGCTGGACCATCGCGCTCATGGTGTGGCTCATGCCCGCCGCGGAAACGGCGCGCATCTGGGTCGTCATCCTGCTCACCTACGTCATCGCACTCGGCGGATTCGCGCACGTCGTCGCCGGATCCGTCGACAAGCTTTTCCTCGTCACCACGGGGCATATGAGCGTCGGCGAGTACCTGGGGGGATTCCTCGCCCCGTCGCTCTTCGGCAACGTCATCGGGGGCGTGTCGCTCGTCGCGGCGCTGAACCACGTGGCGGCGGCGCCGACCGTGCAGCGCAGCTGAGGCATTTCTTGCGCGGGAGGCGGCTCCCGGCCAGCATCGGGCGGTGGGCTTCTTCGCAGGGGCGGCGCGGCTCGCCGACCGGCTTCGATTCGTCTTCGTGCCGATCGCGCTCTGCGCCCTGGTCGCCGTCGGAGCGCATTCCGCGGCGGACGTCGCTTCCGGACGCATCCTCGCGGTCGTCGACGCCTGCGACGCCGCCCTCGACTCGTTCTTCTCGCGCTTCGGGCTGACGGCCTCGCTCGTCGAGCTCGTCGGTCCGGCGCAGCGGATCGGATTCTCCCGGGCCTTGGCGCTCGCCTGGGAGCTTTGCGCCGACGTGTTCCTCGCGCTCCCGCTTCTCGGGTACGACGAGCGCGCGGACGAGGTGAAGCGCTTCCGGGCGCTTTGCGAAAAAGCGTGGAAGCGGCCGACCACGCTCCGGCTCGTGCGGCCTCTGGTCACCGCAGTCATTGCGCTCGCCGGCGCCTGCTCCGCCGCGCGGCTCTTGCAAGGCAGCATCGCGCTCCATGGTGGACGATTCGTGGGGTTCTTCGCGCGCGGCCTGGCCCTGGCCGCCGTATGCGCGCTGGTCGCCTCGCTCGCCTGGCGCGCGGTGGTACATGCCCTGGTCCACGCCGATCGGATCTCCGACCGGCGCGCCCGGTCCTGGCGATCCTCGCTTGCCCTGGGAGCGCCGTCTGCCGCCGTGCTGCTGCCGCTCGCGCTCGCTGGCCTGCGCGCCGCCCCTTTGTTGTCGTTCTTGCGCTGATCCATGCGTCCGCTCCGGAGCATCCTCGACGTCGTGCTTGCGGGCCTGTCGCTGTGGGCGGCCTGGTACCACACGCCGGCGGGGGCGCTCTTGCGGGTGGTTTCCGCTCGCGTCTTCGGAATGCGGAGCGAGTCGCGTCCTCTTCTCGCGTACTACTCGGCAGGAACCCTCGGAGCGCAGGCTCCCGAGAGCATCGTGCCGCGTCCTCCTCTCGCGCCGGCGGCGGCTCTGGGAGCGGGTGCCGCCGGCGTGCTCGGGCGTCTCGCGCCGGCGGAGCGGGAGCGGATCCTCGCTCGTGCCCATGCCCGCTCTGCGAATCCCGAGGAGCTTTCGAAGGCCATCGGAGGCCTCTCGACGCGGCACGGATCGCGCGAGGCAGGAGTCCTCGCGTTCTTCTGCGGTGGCGAGGCGGCGCAGTTCGCGGTCGGCCGGGCGGGGAGAAGCGCGGGCCTCGAGGATCTCGCCCGTGAATTGCCTCCGTCGTACGAGCGGTCGATCTCGCTCGCAGGCGAGGCGCTCACCCTGGGAACCGCCTATGCCCTCTCCTGGCCGGTCTCGTCGTGGGCGCACGTGACCTCGCCCTTCGGCGTTCGCGACCACCCGGTGCTCGGCGGGCGCAGGCTGCACGCCGGCGTCGATCTCGGCGTTCCCGTCGGCACCGCCGTCCGCGCGGTCGGGCCGGGAGTCGTCCGGCGCGCTTCCGAGGACGCGGTGAGCGGCCTCGCGCTCGTCATCGATCACGGAAGCGGGGTCAGCACCGTCTACTTCCACAACGAGAAGTTGCTCGTGCACAGGGGCGATCACGTCGAGCAGGGGCAGGTCATTTCCCGATCCGGCAACACCGGCCGCTCGACGGGCCCGCATCTGCATTACCAGCTCGATCTGCCCTCGGGCCCGGTCGATCCGCTGCGGTTCCGGACCGTGCAGCCGCGTCGCGCCCCGGGAGGTGGAAGGGACCTCTAACTGCGCGCCAACCTCGCTCGCAGTTCCCGCTTGAGGAGCTTCCCGCTCGGATTCTTCGGCAAGCTCTCCACGAACACCACCCGCTTCGGCACCTTGAAAGGCGCCATGCGGGACTTGCAATGCTGGATGAGCGCCGCCTCGTCGAGGGAATTGCCGCTCTTCACCACCACGACCGCGGTGACCGCCTCCACCCAGTACGGATCGGGGAGACCGACCACCGCCACCTCGGACACCGCAGGGTGCTGGTAGATCTTCTCCTCCACCTCACGGCTCGCCACGTTCTCGCCGCCCGATTTGATCATGTCCTTCTTGCGGTCGACGACGGTGATGTAGCCCTCCTCGTCGACGGTGGCGAGATCGCCGCTGTGGAACCAGCCGCCCTCGAACGCGGCGGCCGTGCGCGCTTCGTCGTTGAAGTAGCCTTTCAACAGTTGCGGCGAGCGGTGGACGATCTCGCCCACCTCGCCAGAGCGGACGTCGTTCATCCCGTCGTCGACCACGCGGGTCTCGACGTTGAGCACGGCCCGGCCCGCGGACCCGGCCTTGCGCACCTGGTCCTCCGGTTTCAAGACCGTCGCGAGCGGCGCAATCTCCGTCTGTCCGTAGAAGTTCCACAGGCGTACGTTCGGCAATCGGCGTCCGATCTCTTCCAGCACCGCGACCGGCATGATCGACGCGCCGTAGTAGCCCTTTGATAGCCGCGAGAGGTCCGTCTTTTCGAACGCGGGCGAGCGGAGCAGCGCGATCCAGATCGACGGAGGCGCGAAGAAC